>JAFAFP010000014.1 GCA_023423415.1 Pseudomonadota bacterium
TTGCAGACACGCCAGTCCACGACCCGTTCGCCTGCACTGTTCTTGATATAGGCATCGCGGATATTCCATTCCGGTGGCACGGTCCAATCGAAGACCTGAATGCCGGATGGGACTTCGCAAATGGTGATCGGAATGCGCTCGCGGATCAGCTTAAGGGTCTGGCGAACACCGTCACCCGTAATGCTTCGACATATCGGATAAAGCTCCGCAATGAACTGGTGCATTGCGGTGCCATCATCACCAAATAGTCGGAAAGGAGCCGGCGGCGTCTCGGCCCGTCCGTCACTCAGGCTCGGGGCATTGCCGTGCATGATCTTTGCCTCGCTCTCAGGCTCACACACCTGAAACCGGGAATTCTATGTGATAACCTGCGGTTCTGGAATTGGGACAACGAACTGAGCGCCCCAAGCACGGGCGAATGAAAGCTGATCGATGATTTCAGTTTTCAGGTTCCAAGGCAGAATGAGGATATAGTCCGGCTTGGTCACATTGATACGCTCAGGTTCGAAGATGGGGATGTGTGTACCTGGCAGGTAGCGCCCCTGCTTATGCGGGCTTCGATCGACGGTGTATTCGATGAACTCCGGACTGATGCCGCAGTAGTTCAGCAGGGTATTGCCTTTGGCCGGCGCCCCATATCCGACCACCCGCTTCCCTGCCTGTTTGGCTTCGACAAGGAAATCAATGAGTTTCTGTCGTGTTTCTTTGGCTCGCTCATCAAAAGCACGATAGCGGCCGATGTCGGCAAATCCGGCAACCATTTCCCGACCACGACGCCCCACGACTCGATCCGAGACCGGATGTTTCCCACTCTCCGTGTGTTGCGCAAAAATGCGGAGCGAACCGCCATGGGTTGGCAACTCTTCCACGTCAAACAGCGTCAGCCCATGCGCTGCAAAGATCTTTTCAGCAGCTATGAATGAAAAGTAGGAAAAGTGCTCGTGATAGATCGTGTCGATCTGGCATTCCTCACATAGCCGCATCAGGTGGGGAAATTCGATGGTAACGATTCCCTCTTTGCTCAGCAGCACCTTCAAACCTTTGACGAAATCGTTCAGGTCCGGAACATGGGCGAGGACATTGTTGCCGATAATGAGATCGGCTTGCAGCCCCTCTTTCCGCACCGCTCGCGCCGTCGTCTCACCGAAAAAGTCTACACGCGTGGGGATTCCCCTCGCCCGTGCGACCTCGGCAACATTTCGCGCCGGCTCGATACCGAGAACCGGGACTTTTCGTTCCACGAAGTACTGCAGGAGGTAACCGTCGTTGCTCGCCACCTCCACGACTTGATTATCGGGACCAATGTCGAAGCGGGCCACCATGTCGGCAACATAGTGTTTGGCGTGATTGAGCCACGAGTCGCTGTAGGATGAAAAATACGCATAGTCGCCGAAGATATTCTCCGGCGTCTCCCATTCCTCGAGCTGCACCAGAAAACACTCTTCACAAACGTATGCCCGCAAGGGAAAGAACGGCTCGTCTCGGCCCAGATCTTCTTGCTTGAGATAGGAGTTCGCGAGCGGCGACAATCCAAGATCGACAAAGACGTGACGCAATTCCGCTCCGCAAAACCTGCAACCGCTGTTACCGTCCGGCAAAGCGGACGCGGTCGTGGTCCGGACCTGCTGTGGAACGGGTTCATGCTTCAACATCGGCGGCTCCTTTTGCGCGCGGCGATTTGACTCATCGCAATGATCTTGAGTTTTCTAGCTTAGGTGGGCCCCAATCATTCGCACTTGACGGCCATCAACTTGAGCTTCTCGCGTCAACCGAACGCCGGCCGATCGGGGCATGCCGCGTTCCCCACCTGAGCGTCAGGCATATGCCGGCTCCCGCACCCTCATCCGCTGAGTCAGATCGGGGCCTATTTGCACAAGCAGCTTCGAGTGCCTGTCCCTCTCCGAAATGACGCTAATTGGCACCGGAAGGCTGATTTCGAGCAGCGGATCGTCATATCGCAACGCGCCCTCGGACCCTGGCGAATAAATACCGCCAGCCAGATACAGCAACTCCGTTTCATCTCTCAGGGTAATGAAGCCATGAGCAAAACGCTCAGGCACGTAAAGGCCGCGCCCGTTCTCGGCCGACAGCTCGACCAGCAGATGTTCAAGAAATGTCGTCGATTCAGGACGCAGATCAACGATCACATCCAGAACAGCGCCCCTTATACAGCGGACATACTTGGTTTCTGCAGCGGGCGGATACTGAAAATGCAAGCCGCGCAGTGTGCCCCGCTTTGCGTTTCCACTGATGTTGGCCTGAGCAATCAGGGGCTTAAGACCGCGCTTCACGAACTCTTCTGCGCAGAACACTCGCGCGAAATAGCCACGATGATCGTCATGCTGCTCGATATCGATCGTATAGGCGCCGGCAAGCTTGGTTTCTGAGAAGATCATACGCGTCAATCCTTGCAACAAGGTCGAGTCGCCGTAACGGATGAAAATCTATTGATTTGTCTCCACCGCGTTACCATTGCTCAGGCGAGCGCAATCTGAACGGCCTGCACGGCAAGCCAGACCAGGAAACAGGCCCATGCCAATGTGCAGCCGAGCGCCAAAGCGACGACCAGGACGGGCCAATCCAAAATCCTTCGCCGGGTGGACGCAGCAACAACGGCGCCTACCGGCTCCTGCTGTCGAGATATCAACTCTTCGATGGGCAATGGGGTGCTCACTTCGAAGCCAACCGTGAGCTTTCAGCATAGATGAGGCGGCAGACCTCAATCTGAGGATTCTCAATAATGACTCAATATTCGCCGCGACAGCGTTCTGCCTGGTCGTTCGGCCGAGTGGCCAATAATCCTCAATCAGCGGCGTTCAAACGGTCTTTCCTGCTTTCAAATTGTGTAGGCGAGTTGTCGTTTGCAGGACGGCTTGCGTGTGCCGGCCGAGTGAAAAACCGTGCCTGTTCCAATTGGAGGAGAAGAGGAGCGCCGTATTCGGTATGCGCTTGCGTGTCGGCTCTATGCGTAAAGCGAATTCGCAGCGGCAACCCTCGCATAGGGGCCGGACCGGAGCCTTGCACACGCCGCCACTCTCTTTGCAAAAGCACGCACGCCCACAACATGTGAGCCAAGAGCCATAGGGCAAATAGATGCTGCCACCAGAGCATGTTGTCCCCCGACCGAAGTGACCGACCCGACGCGCGTCACCCTGAATCATTTGGATGCGTGAATCCTGCGGCTTCGGGCCCGAAGAACACCGCCATCTCACGCACGCAACGACAGTTGAGGTAAATATTTCGACGAGACTTGTGATGGTGCCGTTTTGCACCGCACTTTGGAGCAGGCCTAACCCTCCCCGGCCATCACTCCTCGGCTAAAGCGTCCAATGACGCGTTTGGTACCCCCCGGGACACAGGCTCGTCAACCAATCCGTGGGCAAGAACTCCCAGCGATCAGGTGGACCCAAAGACGATTTCGTGAATTTCGGAGAAAAATCAGCACCTTTGCCGCGATCGTCCAAAACGCAACCAGTGTGGAATTCTCGAACCTTAGTTGCTTAGGCGCGCCCGCACGGCAGAGATTGATGCGTTTATAAAAGGAAGGCCGAGCAATCCGGGGCGTCAATATGCGTTTTCCGACTTCAGAAGCCGTGCAACCGTTAGCAGCAGAATGCGAATGTCGAGCCACAGCGACCAGTATTCAATGTACCAGAGATCGCTATCGACACGCTGCTTCATCATTCCGATTTCCGGCGTTTCACCTCGAAATCCGTTTACCTGCGCCCAGCCGGTGATCCCGGGCTTCATCTTGTGACGAATGGCATAGGTCGCAATGAGCTGATCGTACTGATTGTCGTGCGCAATCGCATGCGGTCGCGGCCCAACCAGCGACATCTCTCCGCGCAACACATTGATGAGTTGCGGCACTTCATCGATACTGAGCTTCCGCAAGAGATTGCCAAGATGCGTAATGCGTCTGTCATTCTTCGTCGCCTGTATCACGACAGGGCCGTCGTCGAGCGTCGACATCGTCCTGAATTTGAAGATCCGGAACGGGCGCCCGTTGAATCCGACCCGCGCCTGAAGAAAGAATGCAGGTCCGCGCGATTCAAGGCGTATTGCCGCTGCAATGATGGCGAAGAATGGCATCAGAACAATCAAGCCAAGCATCGCGAGGAACTGATCCATCCCGCGCTTCACGTGTCGCTGCGCGGCGCTGAGAGGCGCGCGCTGCAACTCAACCGCCTTTGTCGGCCCAAGCTCGAACAATGGCCGTTGAAGCATCTCGCGCGTCATACTATCCGGCAAGAGCTTGATCGGAATCGGAAGCACGCGCAGATCGTGCTCAATGAGATGAATGAGGTCGCCTCTGTTCCAGGGGAGCACGAGAACTATTTCGTCGACTCGCGTCTCCCGGACGTATCGAACAACCTCCCGCATACGGGCTGATACGGCTTTCTCAGAAAGAAACCGATCCTGGTCACCCGGAAGGGAGAAGGTGCCCAAGACCGCGTACCCGTATGCCTCCAACGCGGGCAGCGCTTCGTTGGTCGAAAGCTCGTCTGCCATACCAATGAGAATGACCTGATTGGGCTTCAGGGCATGTGATGAGATAACGAGAGCACATATACGTGCAACCACTATTCTCGCCATGATCGTCGCAGCAATTCCGCTCGTAAAGAACAGAAGCATCTCGCCGCGAGAGAATTCCGCACCGATCTTCAGGAGGAACACGAAGCTGGCCAACAGCACAAATACTCCGACCCATAGAAGAGTCGACCGACCGATTTGCCATCTAAGACGAAGCAGATTTGACGCGCGATATAGCTGTGCGCTGTGCGCGAGTGCCGAATAGAGCGTTGCAACCGCAATGGCCGATCCGAGATAATTCGTCGCCTCTCCATCGCCGCGAAGGGAGACAGCGTCGTACGTAAAACCCATTGCGATGCCGAGGAGAACGATCCACCCCATATCGAACAATGCAACGAGGGGCGATACGACCTTCAACGAAATCGGAACGACCAGTTGTTCCCGGCCCCCTGGGCTCGCCAGATCAATTGCGATTGTCGCATCACGCACGAATGCCATTCGAAACCTCTCTGGCAGACAAGGGTGTCGGGTCCCCGCGTTTACGCTCAATCACCGGCAATTCGCGATAATCCGGGCACATCAATGAAGCGGATGGTTTTTCGATTTGGCAGATCGATAAGTCTCTTCGCCTTGAACTCCGCCAACGTCCGGCAGACCGTCTCAAGCGAGGTACAGATGTGGTCGGCAATGTCGGCACGCGGGAGCATGAGCTGGAGCGCGCGCGGCCATTTCGGGTCTTCCGGCAAATGTCGCCGAATGCGCAAGAGAAACCAGGCGATCCGCGCGACGCTGCTTTTCTGCCCCATCGTGAGGACGAGTGACAGCGTATCCGATAGCACCTGATGGGCGCCGCATGTATCACCCTGGCGACACCCTCCCAGAACTGGCGTCAGGATCACCCGGCAATTGGTGACGGCTTCAGCAGTAAACTGTTGACACGTTGATCGCAGAGGCATCACGACATCACCTGGCCAGTAGAACGCCAGGATCTGACGATTGCCGTTCTCGAGCAGTCGCACGGCGCGAATTACGCCTTCAACGACCTCGATCTTATGAGCTTGATGTTCACCTTGCCAGAATAGGGCACGGCCACGTGGAACGAACGACGGTGTAGAAAGGCGACGACTTTCGTCAACGATTTCGGTTCGATCCAAACCGTAGGCGAGCGGTGGAGCCTTTATGTGACCGAAGGGCGCAATTGTTTCTGTACGCATTACTCGACCCCAATCAGTTACCGGCTGACGAGGGTTGCATGCATACAAATTTAAGAAAATTCGGACTGATGCTCTAGCCGATTGACCGCGTTCCGACTAGCCAACCGGTCTAGTCCTGATGACCGGGTCGTCCGCGCAAATGATGAATGCGGAAGTTTGGTGCAACGTGCGATGCATCGATTTATCACGAAATGGTCAGATAGTGCATCGAAACAATAGATTCATCGTGCCGATTGTCGTGCATAAGTATCTGCTCGGCGAGATGGTATCCGCAATTTAACGGTCATCTCACGGCTCCGTGAAAGAGGTCAACCATGCCACTCCTCAGTCACGGGAACTTGACAATAAGCAGAAGCTCGCGTCGAAACCGCGCTACCAAGACGATAATTTTCGGCTGAAGAAATGTGAAGGACAGTCGCCATTGACTGCATCGCGATTGATTGCGGCACTTGAGCTGGCGTCTTGCTTCGCGCTATCGCCTCTTGGATTCTCGATCCACATGCACGGATTTTTCAACTGCCTCGCGGCATCCCGAACTAAACATGGCGTCATGGCGCCTCGCGCCGGCATCTTGCATTCGTGGAAGGACAGATGCCTCAGCTAGCCGGAAAGCGATTCTCCATTTCGATAGTCATTCTGGCGATGCGGGCATGTGTTATGGCCTGCAAATTCGGACTGGCGATCTTCATCGGCCGCTATCTCGACCTGTCATCTCTTGGCGTTTACGGGCTCGCCGCCGGTGCCGTTGCGATTGGACCCGTCGTGATCGGGATGGGCATCGTGCACCTCATCATGCGCGATGCGGTGACCCAGTCTCTCAACGAGATAGCTGGCGCGCTGCGTCTTTATTGGAGTTTCACAGCTTGGGTTTATGCGGCGCTGCTGGCGCTAACCATCCTGTTGACGATTATATTTGGCGTCTCGACGATTTGGACGGTTATCGTTCTCATCATGCTGTTCGAGCACTTCGGAAACGATATTTTCCAACTTTTCTCCAATCTAGAACAACCGATCCTGGCGAATGTCAGCGCTTTTCTTCGCGGCGCGGCGTGGGCCTTGATCTATATTCCCCTTGCCATTCTGGATCCCGATTTCAGATCCCTCACTGCGCTTTTTGCCTTCTGGCTCGCCGGTAGCGTGCTCGCTTTTCTTGTCTTCGTCTATGCAAGCTGGGCGTGGCCATGGAGATCGGCATTTGCTCTCCCTCTCAAGCTTGCGTGGATCAAAAAGACGATCCGGCAGGCTTTCATCATCTACATCAGCGATCTCAGTTTCGTTGCGAGCCAATACATCGATCGTTACCTCGTATCGATTTTCCTCGGACTGGAATTCGCGGGCATTTACTTTCTCTACTGGTCGGTTGCAAACGCGGCCACAACGCTCGTCAGCATGACAGTGCTGCAATTGCAGCGGCCACTCCTGATCAAGGCGCACCACGAGGGCGGCGCCCTGCAGCATCGAAAGTTGACGATCCAGTTCTTGAAGACGACATCACTGGCGACCGTGGTGCTCAGTCTTGCGACCGGCTGCGCGTTCCTCCTGCTTCTCCCGCTTCTGAAGCAGCCTCCCGTCGGGCATCACCTGGCAGCGTTCTGGTTGATTATGGCAGGAATGGCAGTCCGGAACGTCGCTGATTTCGGTGCAATGGCGCTCTTCACGGCGCGGCGCGACCACCTCATGACACTCACCAATGTCGCATCGGTCGCCGTGCTTGTTCTCGCACAGATTCTGCTCTTGCCTCTTGCTGGCCTTTACGGTGCCGGAGGCGCGATTCTCGTCACTTTTGCGGCGATGACATTATGGCGGTACAGACTGATTTTCGCGCCACCGCAATTGAAGCCTGACACAACCCAGCCGCAAAGAGCCGATGCCTAGAAGGCCGCGATCGCTTCGCGACAACGACCAGTCTTTACGTGCTCTTTGATCGCAGGTCGGCCCTGCCCCGACTTTTTTCAAGCAGGTTTGCGGCCTTGAAGGCGGCCTCGGTCCGATTACGCGCGCCAATCGCCCGCAGAAGCCCTGCAGTATGAATTTTTGTCGTCCCTTCTGAAATATTCAGTTCCTGAGCAATTTCCTTGTTTGACATACCCTGAGCCAGCAACGACAGAACTTCATTCTGTCGTCGCGTCAGTCGCGAGATATCCGTTTGGATATTGGCCCAGGAGAGGACCTCCGGCGTGCTGTCGTCGCCATCCGCCACCCAACGCGGGACATAGATCCGTCCGGACAACATGTCGTTAATCGCAGCAAGAATATCATCGGCTGATTGAAGCTTGCACACAAAGCCGTGGAAGCCCGCAGAAAGACACGTGAGCACATCGGCACGTGTGTTTGACATCGACATGAGAGCAAATCGTGTCGTCGGGCTGATTTCGTGCGCTTCCTTTAACAAGCCAATCGAATGGTGGCTGAGGCTCTTCGAGTCGATGAGAACAAGGTCGAAATACTGCTTGGTTTGAAAATACTGAAATACAGCAGCAAGATTGTTGGCTTCCACCACGCAGGCCTGCTGAACTTTCGCTTCAATCACTCCCCGAAGACCACTTCGATAAACGCCGTGATCGTCGACAACCAAGATAAGGGTCACGAATCCCTCCCAGAACACGTCGCTCAATATACTCCGGCATCCTGGCACGACTCTCCCACAGTTTGTTTGCACTGCAACGAGAGCGTGAAGACAGTACAATCGTATTACCTGTTTTCGCGCGGAGTCAAAGTCTTCGAATCGCTTCTAATTATCGCCATCTATTTGATTACAAACGAAATTAACGATTTCACAGAACGTTCTCGCGGAATTGTGACGGTGGCGGAGTGAGGGAAAGCCGTCATAATCTTAGCATTCCGCAGTGCAGTATACGAATTTACCAGCTTGTTCCGTCACAGGATGCGCTGATCAATGAACACGACTGCTGGAAGGCAAGCGTGTCAGCAAGAACGAGGGATCGCTGTTGGGTTTTCTGCGTCTACGCGGACCACATCTGTGGACCGGCGCTCGCGGCGAGATCGATCGTCACCCTAGACCTTCATCCACACTCGATCTGCCAAGCGCAGAGTTCGGTCTTGATCACGCAGTCGGTAAAGCGGCCAAGTAGAATGGCGTGCTTCACCGACTTGATACATATGACAACGTTAGACTTCTCGATCAGAAGTTTGCCGCTGCTGCAGGTGCTCTTTCGGTGATCGGAGTCCACAGAAGCCGTGGATCGAGTTGCTCCGTGTCCCGCAGATGACGCAGCTCGGACAACCGTGTAAAAGGCGGTGCGTTGAAAGTCGCTTCATCGAGTTGAATGCGTTCAAACACCGTCCTGAGTTGCGACGCACCCCGCTGCGCACTCCACTGACACTGAAAGCGCGGCATATGCTCCTTGATCTTCTTGAAGGAGACGCGGTAGCTCCGGTTGTCTGGGCCGCTCGGGCCATACGTCACCTGGCAACCAGGAAACGTCACAGCAACAATGTCTGCAATCTCGCGCACGGTGTAGTTCTGATTTTCAGAGCCAACATTGAACGCTTCGCCGCACACCGCCTCTCGGGGAGCCTCCAGCGCGCAGCAGATCGCCTGACAAATATCTTCCACATGAACCAGCGGGCGGCATGGCGTACCGTCGCTCATCACACGAACCAGACCTGTCGTGAAGGCGAAACCAGCCAGGTTGTTGAGAACAAGATCAAATCGTTGGCGCGGCGATGCACCAAACGCGGTTGCGTTGCGCAGGAAGACCGGCGTGAAATGCGAGTCAGCCATCGCTCCCACATCGGCCTCCACCAGCACCTTGCACCGCGCATAGGCTGTCCGCGGGTCGAACTTGGATGTCTCTGTCTTGAGCTCTGAGCCGGCTGCCCCGTAAATGCTGCAGGACGAGGCGTACACAAATCGCGAAACACCGGCCGCCTTACACTTCCTGGCAAAGCCCACCGATCCCCGATGATTAACCTCCATCGTGATGTCGGGGTCGTTCTCACCCAAAGGGTCGTTCGATAATTCAGCGAGATGTACGACGGCATCAAAGCCCGCGAGTTCCGACTCCGACAGTTGCCGGATATCCTTCGAAATGACCATGGGCCGCGTCCGGCCGTCGTCGTAAAGCCATCCTCGGCGATAAAGGCCGGTATCAATGCCGGTCGCGTCGTATCCGCGATCAAGCAATTTTGGTCCCAACACAGCACCGATATAGCCGTCTGCTCCAGTGTAGAGAATGCGCATGATGTTTCCTTAACTGCGGTTCTGGACGGCCATTGCCGGTTGAACGGGCTTTGACGCCTCCCGATGAGGAACTGGAGGCGGTTCGTGATCCCACACGCACCACGGCGGCTTTCCGCCGTCCCACATCTCCTGCAGGACCATCTTATCGCGCAGTGTATCCATATTTTGCCAGAAGCCGCGGTGCCGGTAGACCGCGAGTTGATCCTGAGCGATCAGGCGCGCCAGGGGTTCATTTTCCCAACTGATGCTGTCGTCATCGATTGTGTCGAGCGCCTCAGGCTCCACCACAAAGAACCCGCCATTGATCACCTGGCCGTCGCGCGCATCCTTTTCACGGAAGGTAGATGCGCGTGGCCGATCTGACGAAAGATTGATCGCACCAAATCGACCGGGCTGCTGAACAGCGGTGACGGTCGCAAGAGCCCCCTGCTGATGGTGGAAGTTGATCAGTTCGCCAATATTCAGATCACTGACCCCGTCACCATAAGTCATACAGAATGTCGAATTGCCGAGATGCTCCCGGACCCGCTTAAGCCGGCCGCCGGTCATCGTCTTCTCGCCGGTATCAACCAGCGTGACTTTCCAAGGCTCGCTGGCGTTGCGATGTGTCTCAATCCGGTTTCGCTGGAGATCGATCGTGAAATCGTTTTGATGGGCGAAATAGTTCAGAAAATAATCTTTGATAATGGATCCCTTATAACCGCAGCAAATGACGAATTCGTTCAGACCATGATGCGAATAGAGCCGCATGATATGCCAAAGAATGGGACGACCGCCGATCTCGACTAACGGTTTTGGGATCACGGTGGTGTGTTCGCTCAAGCGGGTCCCATAACCACCGGCTAGAATTACCACTTTCATCTTCCGACTCCCGCCTTTGTTACCGCTTTGCAGCCGCTCGAACGTCACCTTGGCTGCTCCACAATGCCGGGAAAGTTTAGCAACGTAGCGACACCGGATTTGACGGCCGTCAAATCGCCGACGCGCCGGCAGGCATTAATCGTGCTTATGGTACAGGTTGTCTGATCTCGTCATTCGACATGTCAGCACCTTACGCACGGGCGATTGTTGAACCGGAGAATTCGCAGTGCACAATAAGCAAGATAACAAAAACAATCATGATCATATCATCTGGAACCTTCTTCCCTCGCTGTGGCACCGGAGGCGGCTGATTTATGCCTCCGTCGCATTCACCTCGCTTGCAGCATTCTTCATCTATGCGGCGGTCGGCGAGCGATACGAGGCTTATACGTTGTTACGTGTTGGGCAGGGCATCAAGGATCGGGTAACCGGGACCATCAACGCGCCGTTTGGTGAAGGGGTTGATCTCACCAGCCGCCTCGACTCGTTGGCTCGAATTGGTGCAACAGATCACGTCATCCAACAGGCTGCATCGCAGGTTGGTCCTGAACGCCTCGCCCAAGGCTTTGAGACGACATTGCTAGCGCAGCTGCGTCAGACGGCACCGACACTCGAATTCCTTAAGCCATTGTACAATCTCTTTCCGGAGCGGAAGAAGAAAGTGCCCGATGACGGCCAAGAGGTCGACCAGGAGATGATAGCCGGATTGCGCAATCTCATCTCTGCGAAGCAAGAAGGTCGCTCTGACCTTCTCCGCATTTCATTTCGTTACTCTGACCCGGATGTCGCAGCCGACTACCTGAACAAGCTGGCAAATGCGCTTGTTGCAACGCAAGCCGACCTTGTTCAGGTCCCCGGCGCAGAGACGTTCTTTGAACAGCAGGCCAAACGCCTCGAGCAGGAGGCCGAAAAAGCCGCCGCCGACCTTCAGAGCTTCTCTGTCGCCGCTTCGATTTACTCGGTTGGTGATCAACGCGCACTTCTTCTCAAAAGAGCGAGCGAGCTCGCTGCGTCGATGGCAGCAACCCGCAGCGCGATCGAGGAGCGAAAAGGTCAGAAGCAGGCGATTCTGGATCAGCTGCAAGTCCTGAAACCCGTAACACAGTCGAAAACCGTATCGTCAATGGTGAGCAGCCTTGCCGGCCCCGGCTTCCGGAGCAACGCCGGCCAGTCAAACGCGACCGCGGACGATACCCCTCCACTCCTTCTCGTCCGTCTCTATCAAGATGCAATGGCGGCGCTACTCAAATCCAACTCCGACCTTAGCGGCTACATAAACGTTGAGAAAATGATACGGACGGAGATTGAGCAGGTGAATTCCGAACTGGCCTCCCTCTCGTCGAAAGAGGCCGAATATGACCGATTGAAACGAATTCTCACGCGCGCGTCGGCATCGGCGGAGCATTATGCCTCCCGAATGGGCGAAGAGCAGATCAACTCCGACATCGCCAAGAAGACGCAACTTTCCAACGTGCGTGTCGTGCAAATCGCAGAATCGCCCATCAGCCCGCTATTTCCAACAATCGCTCACCTTGCTGTTCTGGCGATCCTTGGTGGCATTCTGCTTGGTTCGGCCATCATTGTGATGCTTGATCTGCTGCGTGCTCGCCTCGAGCATCAGGATGACGAGGAAATCGATATTACAATCGGCGATTTCGCCAGACACAAATTCCGCAAGAACAAGCCAAAAATGACGGCGGCGGAATGATCCGGGTTGCCCCCGGAGCGGGGCAACTCCAGCAACGGCTTGACGCAACAAGTTCAAATCGCTCACGCTTGTTAAACGCGATTTGCTTTTGCGAAATTTCTTTGGAATGCAGGAGCCAAGTGACACAATGGATCGCGACTTGAATCCAGCACGAACGCCACTCGTCACAATAGCAATTCCAACATTCAACCGCGCAACGTTGCTCAAGGCTTGCGTCACCGCGGCTCTCTCCCAGACCTACGGGAATTTCGAGGTCGTCGTATCCGACAACGCATCGACTGACGACACGTCAGAGGTTCTGAGCGCCTTTAGCGATACGCGGTTGAGGGTCATACGGCAGGACACCAATATCGGGCTTCTCCCAAATTGGAACGCGTGTCTGGCCGCGGCAAAGGGCGAATACTTTATCCTGATCCCAGACGATGACACGGCCGCTCCCTGGTTGGTGGAGCGATGTATCAGCGTCACGCAAGGTCATCATGAACTCCCTATTGTCGTTGCATTGAGCAATTACTGCCTGGACCCGTTTGGAGGGGCGCTTCCCGCGTACACCAGCGGATCTCTCGAAACCGGCGTCTGGGACGGCATGCAGGTCTTTATGGAGTATCTAACGGATCGCGTTAGTGTGACGATGTGCAGTGTGATGTTGCATACCGAATCACTGCGTGCACGAAAGGGATTTCCACTCGATTACCCTCACACGGCAGACGTTGCCGCATGGGCTCCGCTCCTGTTTCTGGGAAAGGCTGGCTTTGTCAATGAAGCATGCGCAACCTTCTACGAGCACAACCAGAGCGAAACCGCCCGGCTCGGCGTCGAACGGCTGCTGCGCGATGGCTGGAAGGTCGAGACCCTGTTGTCGCAAGTTGCTGAACAATACATCAATGATCCCTCGCAACGCCTGGACATTCAAACGCAGATCCGACGCTGCTTCGCCCGCCGTGGACTGAAAGCATTGTCCTACGAGCGGCACAATGGTGGCAGCATACTCATGCTCCTCCGATTTGCCTGGCGTTTCCGGCGAGAGCTGAACGACGTCAGCATGAAGGACATTTTACGATTTGGCGCTGTACTCCTGTGCCCAAGGCCCATCTCGAACCGGATACGCCGCCTCAAGCAAACGGCGCTGAAAGTTCCTGCCTCGGAGCAGACATCGCGTGATCACGGCATAGCCCAGTCTATGCCGTTGTGACATCATCGGTTACAATCGCACAACGGCCGGAAATACCTCGCTACTGCAGCGGGAAGCCTCGATCGCACTGAATCTCGATCACATCGAAAGACCACCGGCGTCAGACAGCCCGGATAGTCTTTTCACGCCGACAGCCACAACGGGAAACGCAGCTGCCGTTTCCATTGCTCTCAACGGGCGCTCCAATCTGAGACCTTTCGGAGAAGGATCACTTTGGGCTACTCTTTCGAGCATGATGCTTTTGCGCGCCGCCCACTCGGACGGACCTGGCGTCGGGTGAGATTGCCCGAGTACTCTTGGTTGAACGGGAAAACCCCAAACCTCCTGAAAGCCGGCATATATCAGAGCTTCATTCATACCAGTGACTAGAAACTCCTCGAAATGCCCACCGTCCCGTTTCGACCCGAACGAGAGAATGCGCTTGTCGTTCGACACCAACAGCGAATGCCCTATCAGGGCAACCAGATACCCTTCCTGACCCAACATCTCATAACATTTCGCAAGGACGTCTGGCGTCTCATCCGGCATCAAATGATCGACCACGTTGGCCATGATAATGATGTCAAACTTCTTCGGCGGAATGTAATCGAGGATATCGCCACGCTGAACCTGATCCGGCTTTGCAAAAGGGCGAATAACCTGCCTTGCCTGCGCAATGGATGCTTCTGAGACATCAATGCCGTAGACATCGTGATTGTCTTTTGCCAATGCCACCAGCAGCTGGCCACTTCCGCACCGAAGATCAAAGACGGTTACCGTTTGCTTTCGCGATGATGCCGCGAGCGCCTTCACAATACCTACAACTGTGTCCGTATAGTTTGTTTCTCTGCTGCGCGGCTCATATTGATCAATGAGGTTTCCGATAACCTCACTGTAGGCCTGTTGAAATAGAAGTCGCTGCTCGACAGATTTTTTTGGCGTTTCCTGGATTTGACGAATGTATTCGTTTTCGATCTCTCCGTGATACTGACGCCACTCCCGATGCCTGCTTGGCTTCCCCGAGCTTCCCGCCATCGCGATGCCCTCCAAACTGCACCGATCCGAGCAGTCATTCCAATTTGCATATTGATATCTATCAAATGTAGATCGCTCATTTCAGCGAATAGATGGGAGCCCTCTATTTCGACTCGGTGGCCGCAACACCGCCACATGGAGAGCGGAAACCTCTGAGTTGCCGGACGCCCACTTTTAAAGCTCACGGCTTCAAATGCGCGGCTCACCGGCGGTCGTCGCTGGTATTGAGGGACGTCAACTCCGTTCTTGTCGGCTCCGTTACACTGGTCACGGAGCATTTCAATGTTGTTTAGCTCATACGAGTTCATTCTCATCTTTCTGCCTCTTGCCGTCGCGGGGTATTTCGGCTTGCGCCTCGTCGCAAGCAAGTCCGTCACATTGCTTTGGCTGATCGGAGCGTCCCTCACCTTCTATGCATTTTGGGATGCCTGGAATCTGCTCGTCCTTTTCAGCAGCATTGGGTTCAATTTCGCCTGCGGCACTTGGCTCGCGGAAAGAGCGCGTGCGCGAAGGCCTATCGGCCTGCTACTCGCCGTTGGCATCGCCTTCAATCTCGGTTTGCTCGGCTATTTCAAGTATGCCGGCTTCTTTGCAACCAATCTCAATGCCGCATTCGGAACGAACATCCCTGTACTGGAACTTGTCCTCCCACTCGCCATTTCATTCTTCACGTTTCAGGAGATCGCCTATCTGGTCGACTCTTCACGCGGTGAGACGCATGGCTATCGGTTCAAAGATTACGTGCTGATGGTCACGTTTTTTCCGCATCTAATTGCTGGGCCGATCGTCAACCATCGTATCCTGATGCGCCAATTTATGAGTCCGACGGCGTTGAACATCAGCACGCAAACTTTTGCTCTCGGGGTCGGCTTGTTTGTCTTCGGTCTTGCGAAGAAAGTGCTCCTGGCCGACGGCATGGCGCCGCAGGCCAATCTCGTCTTTGACGGCGTCGCACAAGGTCAGATGCCGACTTTCGCCGACGCTTGGATTGGGTCGCTCGCCTATACGCTCCAACTCTATTTCGATTTTTCCGGCTATTCCGATATGGCGATCGGCCTCGGATTGCTGTTTGGAATTCGGCTGCCGCTGAACTTCAATTCACCCTATCAGGCAACCAGCATAGTCGATTTCTGGCGACGCTGGCATATGAGCCTGTCCGCCTTTTTGCGCGACTATCTCTATGTCTCATTAGGTGGCGGGCGCCGAGGCGAGACGCGTCGCTATGTCAATCTCGGCGCCACCATGTTGCTCGGCGGCCTGTGGCATGGAGCGGGTTGGACCTTTGTTTGTTGGGGCGCCTTTCACGGCCTCGGCCTGGCGATCTGCCACGCCTGGAGACGCATTGCCGGAAACCCAGGCCCAGATGGAGGAACGCTATGGGGCACGATGCTCGCTCGCACGTTCACCCTGCTCTTCGTAATCTTCGGGTGGGTCATGTTTCGCGCCGACTCGATGTCGAGCGCAGGAAAGATGATGAGCGCGATGCTTGGCCTGAACGGCTTTGATCTGACCGTCAATTCAGACCGCCGCCTGACAACCCTCATCACAATCCTCTCCATCGCCGTTTTGATGGCGATCGCGCAATTTGCCCCGAACTCGCAGCAATGGTTCGGTTACGACCCGGATCGGCCCGTGGAACAAGAGCGGTCTTGGAGTGCTCGCCTTGCGGCGTATCCGCTACACGGCGCTGCACTTGGTTGTCTCCTGATCTTCACATTGACACAGATGTCCGCCGTTCAATCGTTTCTCTATTTCCAGTTTTGAACCATGGTTGAAAAGCTAACGCCGCATAGAGCAATAGCAGAGCAAACACTTGGCAAGCCGCAGCCACACCGTCGGCGCGCGCGGGCGTATCTCACAGCATTTATCGCCGCCGGGTTGTTGTCACTGGCACTCTTCTATGGTGCGCTCGCCGCGCTGCACGCCTCCCATCGTCTCGTGCCGCCGCCGGTTTCCGGCACATGGTGCATCGACAGCCGTTTCGCCTGGTTACGAGAAACCCCGCAATGGAAGAAGGCAGACCTGATTGCCGTGGGCTCATCCGTAACCTGGCGGAACCTCGACTTCAGCGTAACTCCCAAGCGGGCAAAGAGAGATGGCATTGTCAACGCCGCTCCCTGCTTCCTCACTGTCAACCAGACCCGTTACCTCGCTGAGTACCTTGTACAGCGGGGCACACCAAAGACGTTGATGACCGTTCTGGCGCCTCGAGACTTCGAAGGCTGCTCACGAAATCGGACCGCATTCTTTGATCCCGATATCGCCGATCAATTCATTGAAGGAAGCGGATACGAGTGGTGGCTGTATTTTCGTAACTTCCGCCTGCGAGACGTTGTGATGCATGCATTGGATGCCACCGAGCGCCGGAATCTGACAGAAAACAACGACCAGTTCGGCTCTGGCCCGTTGCTGAAGGACGTGCCGGACGTCGGGCGGCCGTTCAAGCCGGAAGCGCAGTGCTATGCGGAGCTCACCCAGCTCGCGAAGTTCCTCGCGTCACGGGATATCCAGTTCATTGTGGCGACACTTCCAGTCATGCCGGGATGGGCAAGGCTTTACGATGACGCAGGCACTGCGCAAGCGGAGTTCAAGTCGGCGATAGAGACGGCGCTGGCGTCAACCAAGGCCATTCTTGTCGACGGCATGTCGCAATGGTCCATCCCAGATTCCGGCTTTACTGACCCCGCCCATCTGCAGTGGCCGCAAACCGCGGACTTCACACGATTTGTATGGAGCGCAGCCTTGTATAAGGGTGCAAGATTGCCTCCCTTGAAGCGAACCGCCCCAAGGAGCGCTCGGCCGGACAACGAACACAGCAGGATTAGAGCGGATGATGACCGCTGGGGCCACTTGATCAGCAATGCAGCGTTGGTCGGGCCACTGACCGACCTCACGCTCGCTGGTCTCTCCGCAAAGGAAAATCGTAGCCGCCGTTCACGTCGGGGCAAACCGCAATCGCGCCGGCAAGAATCGCCTCCAGTCAAAGAGATTCATGTCACAACGCCGATGCTGGACGCCATTTCACAAAACACGATCGGCTATAGCGAGGGATATCCGCTCGGCGTTCCCAGGAGTTACTCATGGTGCAGTGGTTCTTATAAGCCTCTCAACAGCAGTGTCCCGCCACCAGACTTTACGGCGGTCACAGGCTGGGGGCAGGTCTACCCGAAGGCGGGATCGCCAGCATACTCGAATCCGGATGCGATTATCGAAATCGCCAACGCAAAAACCTACGTCCATCTCAAAACTGGCAAATGGATGTTGGTTCAGGATCAGGCAACCAATCAGATCGCGGGCGGCCATTTCGTCACCGATTTCTCTGGTAACGCGGGCTACCCGATGACGCCAAAGACGCGACCCGACGGAAGCATTGCTTTCGCCGCTCCGCCGAGCGGCTATAACGATCACTTCTGGCACGCTGCACGTGGGACGTATGTTCCCGGGACGGTCGATGGCGTCTATGTTGAGATGGACATAAGAACGAATGATCCGAAAATGAATCTCATCGCCAATATCGGCGCAGATTGGTGGCGCGATGCCCGCGCGGAGTATGTGCAGGGCTTTGCCAACAATCCAGGAGCCGGGATGAGCAACTGGGTTCAGATCTCGACAGAATGGTCTACGCTCCGCTTTTATTCCTGGAGCACTGCCCAACTCCAAGCCGATCCACCTCCACCGCTGACTAAACCAGAAAGCCAATCAAGATCGAACTTCACCAGGCGCTTTTCTGTCTCCACCATCTATTGTCTTCCGGCACCCCGGGCCCAAACCCAGTGATCCTTTCCTGACACATTTCGCTGCACGACCTGTTCAACCCGCGCACCATCTATCACGCAATTTTATCGGCAATTTCCTCCGAAAATATTCGGCCGCGCATTTGGGGACTGCGTGCGTGCATTCAATCGAGAACCGATACTTTCGCATCTACCGGCAAGACCCGACAGGATCACAATTTTCTTCGCGAACACTTTTGGTAATTCACAAAACTCACCGAACATGAGGCGATGGGATCGGGATCATCGTCTCTGGCGCAATACTGTCCCCAACGAAAACCTTATCGACGCTCACGCCATTCTCACATCATATTGACGACAAATTGTGTTGCGAGCCTCGTCAGCATTCGGGGGACGCAGTTCGATTTCATACCTGCGTAGTTGCATGACGCGTTGTTTTGAATGCGCGTATGCCTTGTCAAAACGGGGGAGTTTGATGATTGACGCGTGTGAACGCAAATCCAGAACCATCGCACTCGTTGGACAGAAATGCTTGGATTATGCAAGCGCTCGCAGCAAATCTAATCAAACATCAAATCGAACGGTCCGATTGCCGGTCTGAGGGTTTTTCAGATCCTGATCGACATCCATCCGCAGCAAAAGTTTAGGGCGACTTCGAACATCTTCGACTGTCATTCATTGACTAGTCGAGTTGAAGGGCTGGCCAATACAAAGCGAAATATTAAGAGGGAATACAATGGCAACTTCAATCACGGACATAGTAGCGCAAAACACTCCTGGAAATAGTGACGGGCGTCCTCTTGGGGTGCCCTCCAGTTATAGTTGGTATGGCGGCTTTATGGATGGCACCGACGCGCCGCCGGCCGGATTCAGTTCTGTGACGGGTTGGGGACAGGTTTATCAGAAAGCCGGAGAACCAATCTCTTCAAATCCAAATGCGACGGTCGAGGTCGCAAATGCAAAGACCTATGTGCATCTCAAGACCGGCGAATGGGTGTTGGTCCAGGATCAGGCTAACAATCAGATCGCAGGCGGCCACTTCGTCACTGACTTTTCCGGCAACGCCGGCTATGCGATGACGTCAAAGACGTTGCCCGATGGCAGCGTGAGCTTTGCCGCACCTCCAAATGGCTATAACGATCACTTCTGGCCCAATGCGCGCGGCACATATGATCCGGGAACGGTCGATGGCGTCTATGTCCAGATGGACATGCGGGTGAACGATCCGAACCTCAATCTCATTGCCAATCTCGGAGCTGACTGGTGGCGCACGGCCAGTGCTCCATACGTTGACGGCTTCAGTAACAATCCCGGCGCCGGCATGAGCAACTGGGTCGAGCTGTCGACCCAATGGCAGACGCTCGGTTTCTACTCAATGAGCACGGCTGAATTTCAGGCAGATCTCCCCCCTACACTCGAAGGGTCATCTCCCACCGAACCTCAAAGCAAGCCAACCATCTTGTCGTTTTCACCTGACGGCGGCACGGCAGGAGACGGCGTCACCAATGCGAGCGTGTTGACGTTGGCCGGCACCGCAAAGGGCGGCAGCACAGTCGATGTCTTCGACGGCGAGAGCAAAATCGGCTCCGCGAAAGCGAACGCAAGCGGCAGCTGGAGCTTCACGACTGGTCAACTGTCAAATGCAACGCACAGCTTCACTGCAAAGAGCACGGACTCATCCGGCAATACCAGTCCTGCATCGTCGGCGCTGAGCGTGAAAATCGATACGATCGCGCCAGATGCGCCCAGCATCGCCTCGTTTTCTCCGGACAACGGTACAATCGGCGATGGTGTCACCAGCGCCACCCGCCTAACCCTGAGCGGCTCAGCGGAAGCCGGAGCATCCGTCCGGATATTCGACGGCACCAACCAAATCGGCAGCGCCACGGCCAATGCGAGCGGCTCTTGGCGCTACCAGACTGCCCAGTTGCCAGCCGGGGCGCACAGCTTCACGGCACAAGCCACCGATGCCGCCGGCAATACCGGTACGGCTTCCTCGGCGCTGAATGTGAGGATCGACACGACCGGCACGCCCCCAGTCGAGCCGCCTCCAGTCGAACCACCGCCGGCAGCCGGCGAGAATCTTTTGGTCAATGGGTCATTTGAGGCCTCACGGGTGCAGGCCGGCCGATGGGAAGGTTTCAGCTCCGTTCCTGGCTGGACGGCGATCACTGGAGGAACCATCGAGCTGTGGAACAATCTTAATGGTGTCAAAGCCACGGACGGCGTGAATTTCGGCGAGCTCGACTTCCTCAGCGGCCGCGATGGATTCTACCAGACGGTGAAGACCGAGGCTGGGCAGAGCTACGAGCTCTCCTTCGACGCTCGTGCGCGCTATTCCGGCTCCTCGGCCACGATCGAGGTGCTGTGGAATAACTCTGTGGTCGCAGTCGTTCCGCCAGGTAATTCCTGGGATACACATACGTTCTCAGTAACCGGCACAGGTGGCCAGGACCGGCTTACATTCCGGGAAGCGCAGAATGAAAGCGCCGATGGAATGGGCGCGCTTTACGACAATGTCAGCCTTGTCGCCACCCCGTCAGCGAGCAGCGCGCAACGGAGCGCTGCAGCCCTCGCCAGCTCTGAGCTCAGCAGTCCCCCTCTGAGCGAGGTCGGTGAAACGGACCGTGCGATGAATCTCGTGACGCAATTTTCGGCTTCGAGCTTCGCCAGCTCCGCCCCAGCAACAAGCAGTGCGTTGAGTCAGTCCGACCCAACCAGCCTCACGCCAACACTGACGCAATCGCAGGTCTGACCTACGAAAGGCTCGATCTGCAAAAGGCGGATCCGGATATCGGGACACAATCCCTATCCAGAAAAACTGAAGCGTGTGCGGCCAGTCAGGCTGCACACGTCAAGAACACCGAGCGAACAATTTCGTACTGGCATTGAGCACCTGCTCGATATGGGACGCAAACGGCAATGCGCCATCATGTGCTCGGAGGCTGTGTGGTGGCGATGTCACCGCCGTATCGTTGCAGATTACCTCATAGCCAGTGGAGAGATTGTCATTCACATCATGGGAGAGGGTCGTCTGGAGCCGGCGCGCCTGACCGTTGGCGCAGTCATTCAACCTGGCGGGGCGATCGTCTATCCCTCTGCACAATGATCAGATGCCCGCTCAACGATATCGAGACGATTTCTTCCACGTCCGATACTTTTCATCACGGGCGACCGGCCCAGATGATCGATAGCTCACCGCTAAGTCATTGATTTAATTGGAGCGGGTGAAGGGAATCGAACCCTCGTATTCAGCTTGGAAGGCTGCTGCTCTACCATTGAGCTACACCCGCATCTGTGCGCTGCACGGCGGCCTTGGTTTCACAATTTCTGCCTGAAAACAAGACCTTGGATGAGGAAACGTCATCCTTCACGGCCGCCGCTGCGCCACCGGCGGTGGCGGCGCCGAACCGAGGACGGCTTCGATTGCCAGACCGAGGCCGAGTAACGTCGAATCGCTGCCGAGCGGACCGTCAATTTCGAGACCGACCGGTAATCCGCCGGATGTCATGCCGGCGTAGAGCGACAGGCCGGGAATCCCCGCATTGCTCCCAGGATCGGTGTTTCGGATCATGGTTCCGAATGTCGGCACGGGCTTGCCATCAAGTATCATCTCGCCCGAACCTTTGACGGCATCGATCGGAGCCGCAGTTGCGATCGTGGTCGGAAACAGGATCGCGTCCAGACGATTCTCCCGGAAATAGGCCTCGTAGAGCGTCTGCAACGCCGGCCGGTGCACATTGACGGCATCAGAGTATGCGGCGCCGAAAACGTCGCCCGCGATCGCGTCGAATGCTCCCTTCACATCCGGGCTCGCGATCTTGCCGGCAATGTCGGTGAGCGTCATACCCTCTATCCCGGACGCTTTTAGATAGGCTGGAATGTCGGTGATCGGCTCGTGTAGCGCGACCGGGAACGAAACCTTTTCATTCAGCGCCGCAAGGCCCTCAATATCAGCGTCAACAAACACCACACCGGCCTGTTCGAGCTTGACGCGTGCGGCCTTGACCACCGCCTCAAGGTCTCGGTCGAGCCCATTCCAGAACACAGCAGGAATTCCGAAGCGCTTGCCGCGCAGAGGCAGGGGCTCAGGCATCGGCAATCCGGTGATAATTGAATCGAGCAGCGCTACGTCCACAACGGTTCGCCCCATGGGACCGACCGTATCGCGAGTACGGCTGATTGGGACCACCGCCTGACCGTCGTGATAGCGGCGCTGTGCGCCTCCATTCCCAACAGAAGGGCGCAATCCGACGGTACCCGTCAATGCTGCAGGAACGCGGGTCGACCCACCGGTATCCGTCCCCAGCCCGCAGGTCACGATCCGGGCGGCGATGGCCGCTGCCGTTCCGCCGGACGAGCCGCCGGGAATGCGAGTTGTATCGTAAGGATTTTTTACCGGCCCGGCGAACGAAGCGAGATTTGTACTCGTGATGCCAAACGCCAATTCGTGCAGGTTGGCTTTGCCGATGACAATCGCGCCCGCGTCCAACAGCTTCTGAAGCGACGGCGCGTTCGATTTTGGTCGAGCATTCTGCAAGGCCGGCGTACCGCCGGTTGTGGGCATATCGCGGGTATTGATGTTGTCCTTCACCACAATCGGCAAGCCCGCCAATGGTGGGAGCGTCTGACCGACGTCGCGGGCCGCATCCACTTTCCGTGCGTCAGCGATGGCCGCCTCACGGTTGAGCAGGATCAGCGCGTTCAGATCTTTCAGCTGTTCGGCACGGTCGATGGCCGTCTGAACGGCATCAACTGCCGACATCCGCTTCTCACGGATGGCTCGGACGATTTCGGCGGCAGTGGACGGCGGTGACGCAGCTTCAGCCATGGCCGGTCTGTTATAGCCAATAACTGAGAGAGTTTGGGCGGCGGCGAAGCTCAGAAGCGATGTCAGGATGTCGCGGCGAGACGCTCCGGTCATAAGGGCCCCCTGTCAAGCAGGTGGTCAGCTTACACGGCTTTTAGATTATGCAGCCAGATAGCCGCTCGACCTTCCGCTTGCCGGCGAGCGTCTCGGCCTACGGTCGAGCGACCTGATAGCGAGGCTGGTGGAGGGGGTTGGATTCGAACCAACGTAGGCATAGCCAACGGATTTACAGTCCGTCCCCTTTAGCCACTCGGGCACCCCTCCGGCGCCATCGCTTCAGCGTCTGATCCTTAGACGCACGACACCGATAAAGGGTTTAACCCGGATCGGCATCATGTAAAACGCCAAGCTGCGGGACGACCTCTGTCGCTGCAGCCAGCGGCCGCGTTATGGTGGCGGGTGGCCCGTAAGTCAATCGGAAATCACGACTTTTCCATGCAAGAGCGCAAGACCAAGCGAAATCCCAAAAGTGCGCCGAAATGGCAGAAGGACCGCAAGTCCCCTCGCCGTTTCACCCGCCCTGCATCGGGCGGCCACAGCAAGCGGGGCGGCAGTGCGGACGGAGTGCCGGAGGGCGTCGCCATTCTCTATGGATGGCACACGGTCCAGGCCGCGCTGGCCAATCCGCAACGGCGTATCCGCACCCTGTATGCGACGGAAAATGCAGCCAAACGCCTCGCCGAGGAAGGCGTGCCCGTTCGTGTTTCGCCGCAGATCGTTCGTCCGGATGAAATCGCGAGGAAGCTGGGTCCGGACGCCGTACATAACGGCCTGCTGGCCGAAGCCGATCCGCTCGACGGTCCCGACATTTCTGAAATCCCCGCGGATGGTGTTGTGCTCGTCCTCGACCAGATCACCGACCCGCACAATGTCGGAGCGATCATGCGCAGCGCCGCGGCCTTTGGCGTCAACGCCATGATCACCACTGCGCGTCACTCACCTGAGGCGACCGGCGTGCTGGCGAAATCAGCATCGGGCGCACTGGACTATGTGCCGCTCGTGCTGGTTCAAAATCTGGCGCGCGGCCTCGCCGCGCTCAAGGAACGCGGTTTCCTTCTCGTCGGCCTCGACAGTGAGGGTGAAGCGGATCTTGCGGACACCCCCCTCGCCGCTCCACTTGCGCTGGTGCTCGGAGCCGAAGGCAAAGGTCTCCGTCAACTGACGCGCGAGACCTGCGATCGAACCGCGCGCCTCGATCTCCCCGGAGCGATCAAGAGCCTCAACGTCTCCAACGCAGCGGCTCTTGCACTTTATGTCGCGACCACGCGGCTGAAACGCTGACGCTCAGCGCAAGCCATATTCTCAGTAATAGCGGCTGATCGGCGGATAACCGCGATACGGATAGGGGCGCGGCCGCGGCGCATAACCTGGACCATAGCCGCCGGACACATAAGGATACGCACCCACCGCACGCGGCGCGTAATAAATCGACGGATTGTAGTCAGTCAGCATCGGGCCGGAATAAACGGGTCCCTGATTGACGATATACTGCTGCACAATCGGTGCGGCCTGCACAATGTAGGGCGGCGGCTGGACCGCGACTGTCACCGGCGGCGGTTGAACGGTGACCAATTGCGGCGCTGGCTGCACGACGTAGGCCGGCGCTGCGAAACCGAAATCGGAGCCGCAACCGCACCCTGCTTGTGCGGCGCCGACGGCGGTCAAAGTAACGGCGGCCGCGGCGAATAGAGAAAACGTTACGCGAGACATGACACGTTCCTTCTCAAGGAGATGGCTTCAACGACGGCGACGACGAGGCTGGTCAGGCTGCATCGGATCGTAGAAATTGACATCCGGGCTGATCATCATGGGTGGCGACGGGGCATATTCCGTCGCCGGCACCTTGGGTGATTCAGCCGACCAGGAGCGGCGGAAACTCTGCGCCGGCTTGGGTTTGGGACGGTCGGCCGACGGCTCTACTTCGAGGCGTCCAACGCTCGGTTGTCTGCCCATAGTTGGATAGTAATGAAGCGCTGGTCGGTAGTTGACCGGTGGTTCCGGCTGCAATGGTGGCGCATATGGCGATGGGATCACCGTCACAGGCACCGCGCCCGGGCGATACAGACCGATGTCGCCGTTAACGACACCCCAAGATGCATCCATGCCGTTGATCGGCACGGGCACATTCAAGCGTCCGGGAACGACAAATGCAGGCTGATGATCGGCATACGCGACGGCATTCACCGTGCAAACGGCTGCGACGCTAAACGCCGCCAGAAACCCACGCATAGACTCAAACACTCCCGACGCACCATGCGCCACATTGTGGCTTTCGTTATGGGCGCCGGGAGCTAGTCAGGCAGTTAATACCGCCAGGGTTTTCTCCACGTAGGATTAATTCAAAGTGACCGAGGCGGTCGCAGCACGTGATCTGCGCAATCACTCTTGTCGGGCAAGCCCTTGCGGCTGGGAAAAGCTTGCCCTTCACTCTGATCGGTCGCGGTCGAAAGTCGCCGAGATTTCGACGAGTCTGGTTCTCCTTGGGTGCCGGCATCTCGACCTGCTTGAGCATGGATTCTTGACTGTCGGATAGCGGGCGCAGAGTTCCCTGCCATGCCCCGCCCCCACCGATTCCGTCTTCGCGGAGCTGAGGAGGAACTCCGCGCCGGACACCGGCGTTGCATCGGCGAATTGAGGACGTCGTTCCGGCCAAGTGCCGGAGGAGGTAGAGATGAAGTTCCTTTTCGGATTGGCTTTGGCAGCCGCTTTATCCTGTTCAGCTCTGGCACATGCCGGAGACAACCATCCCAAGGCTCAAAAGCAAACCAAGCGAAGTCTTCCGGCGGAAGAGATCAAGGTCGGATCGGGTCTGATTTGCGACACGAAGCAGCAGGCCGAGCGTTTTGTCAGTCTTCTGGGTGACAATATTGACCATGCGCTTCTGGCTGTGAATGATGAAGTCGGTCAACGCGACGCGTGCGTGGTTGCAATCATCGGTTTCTTTCCCGGGCAAAAAGTCGCCGAGATTGAGAAAAATGGCGCAATCGTGAATGTGATCGAAGTGCTGGTGCTGGCGGTCGGGACGCCCCGCGGTCTTCGGATCATCGAGCCGAAGATGTATTATTCCGTAGTCCAAACCAAGGATCGGATCACATAGCAATCCAGAGCGGAACGGAGACAAAGAAGCGGGGCGGCCGCGCACCCCCCCCCC
>JAFAFP010000118.1 GCA_023423415.1 Pseudomonadota bacterium
ACCCTGCACATGTGCGAGATGACGCCGAAGCCGAAGGGGCATGATCTTGTACCGGCGGAAAAGCCATTCATGCCGCAGGTTGCTCGACGTGCGATCGATTCCGGCTGCACGATCGCACTTTCGACCGATTACAATCCCGGTTCTTGCCCTACCCCATCAATGCAGATGGTAATGCAGCTCGCCGCTCGCCTGTTCCGGCTAAGCTATGCCGAAATTTGGAACATGTGTACGATCAATGCCGCCGCCTCGCTCGGCCGTGCGAATGATCGCGGCAGCCTCGTGCCTGGGAAACGCGCAGATATCATCGTCTGGAAGGTTCCCGAACACGGGTTGGTAATCAATCGCTTCGGGGTCAATCTTGTCGATAAGGTGATCGCATCGGGACAAGTTGTCGTCACGGACGGTCAGATCGTTTCAAATCTGACAAGGTGATGCTGCCGAAGTACCGACTGGAAGTTCGCCTACTGGTGAAAGGGAGTTTCGCAATGACAATTCGACCTCTGAGTATCGCAGCCTTCGTCCTCATGGCGTCGGCCGCCACTGTGTCCGCCCAGGACATTCGAATCGGGTTTCACGTTCCGCAAACCGGCTTCGCAGCCGCTGACGGAAAATCCGCCATGCACGGCGCGGAGCTCGCCGTCGAGCAAATCAACGCTCAGGGCGGCATCAACGGCCGCAAGATCGCACTCGTCGTCTATGACGATCAGGCCAAGGCCGACCAAGCCCAGCCGATCGCCAACCGTCTTCTCGGCGAGGGTGTGAAAGTCGTGATTTCGGGCAGCTATTCGGGACCGACGCGCGCCGCGGCAGGCATCTTCCAGAACGCCAAGATTCCTTACATTTCAGCCTACGCGATCCATCCCGACATCACGCGTGCAGGCAACTACGTGTTTCGCACATCCTTCATGGGTGAAGTTCAGGGACGCGCGGGCGCAAAACTGGTCGGCGACTTCATCAAGAAGAAGCGCGTGACCATGATCAACCTGAACAACGACTTCGGCCAAGCGCTCGGTGCGGGCTTCAAGGAAGCTGCTCCGAAATTCGGACTCGAGATCATCTCCGAATACAACTACGGCATGAACGACCGGCAGTTCGGCTCGATCGTGGCCAGCGTGAAGCGCGACAATCCGGAAGTGATCTATGCATCCGGCTACTTCTTCACCGCGGGTCCGCTGGTGAGCCAGCTGCGCGCAGGCGGCGTCACAGCCACGATAGTGGGCCAAGAAGGCTACGACACACCGAACTTCGTCGACATTGCAAAGGCTGCTGCTGAAGGCGTGATCATCACCACCTCACTCGATCGCGACAGCAAAAATCCGGAAATGCGAGCCTTCATCGACGGGTATGAGAAGAAATATGGTGTTGCGGCCGACATGGTTGCGGCGACCACCCACACCGCTGTCCGCGTTGCTGCCGACGCGATCCGCCGTGCTGGCCCCGACGATCCGGCCAAGATCCGGGACGCCATTGCCTCCGGCAAGGTTCAGGCTGCGACTGGAACGATCGTGTTCAACGAGCTTGGCGAAATCGCCAAAAACGTCCAGGCGCAGATCATCAAGGACGGCAAATTCCGGCACTTCGCGGTGATCGAGGATCCGGTTCTGCTCGCACCGCCCACGAAGTAATTCTCATACAAAGCGCGGCAGCCCGATGTTTCAGCTCGAACTCATCGTTGTCGGAATCGTGTGGGGTTGTACCTATGCGATGATGGCGCTCGGACTCACCTTGGTCTACGGGCTGCTGCGCATTCTGCACATTGCCCATGCGGCGATCTTTACGCTCGGCGCCTATATTGGCGTCCTCGTCACGAACCAGACCGGCAATCTCTGGATCGCGTTTCCAGCGGCGATGCTGATCGCTGGCATCGTCGGTCCGCTGATCTATCGGTTGGTCTACGAACCGATCCTCAAGCAACCACCCTATGTCGCACTGATCGCCTCCATCGGCGTTCTGATCGCGATGGAAGACGGTTTCCGAATCCTCTTCGGGCCTTATGGCATCTCGTTCCAGCAAAATCCCTGGTTCACAACCGTCTACGATTTCGGCGGCATAACGCTCAATCTCGTCCAGATCTGGATGATTGTCGCTGCCGTCGGCCTCATCTCTGCCTTCGCCATCTTCAGCGGTGCCACACGCGCAGGTGTCGCTTGGCGCGCCACGGTTTCCGATCCGCCGATCGCATCCAGTTTCGGGATCGACGTTATCCGCGTGCGCTATACGAGCTTTTTCATTGCTTCATGCCTTGCCGCCGTCGCCGGCGTGCTGATCGGTTTGCTGAACAACCTGGTCGAGCCCGGCATGGGCAACATCGTGAGCTATAAGGGCCTTGCCATTATCGTTCTGGGCGGCCTGGGCAATGTCGTCGGTACACTGATCGCCAGCCTCGTGCTTGGTGTGATCGAGAGCTTCGGCACCGTTTATCTGAGCAAAGTGCTGGACCGTGACGCAATTGCCTTCCTGTTCCTGATTATCGTCCTGATGGTACGGCCCCAGGGCCTGTTTGCGGCGAAGTAACAATGGAACTTTATCTTATCAGCCTTGCAACGGTCGCCGCCCTCAACGTGATGCTGGCGGTCGGCCTCAATATGATCAGCGGCTTCTGTGGACAGATCAGTCTGGGCCATGCGGCATTCTACGGGCTTGGCGCCTATGCCGCCGCGCTCGCAGCCGTTGCCGGCGGCCCATTCCTAGCCAGCATCATCATCGGCGTTCTGGTCGCCGCACTTGTCGGCTTCTTTGTCGGTTTCATTTCTCTGCGGGTGCGCGAGGATTTTCTTGCCATCGCGACGATGGGTGTTGGCTTCCTGTTTCTCGGGTTTGTTCGCAAGCAGGACTGGCTCGGTGCGGAAATGGGTATTTCCCGCATCCCTGCCCCGCCGCTGGATCGGACCGGCTTCGCGCTGCTCTGCATCGGCCTTGCCGTCGGCGTGATCGCACTCAGCCTTCATATCGGGCGAAGCTGGATGGGTCGCGCACTGAACGCAGTCGCGCAGGATGAAGACGCGGCTCGCACGATCGGAATCAACGTGCCTCGCTTCAAACTTGCAGCCTTCACCATCGGCACGGCTGCCGCCGGACTTGCCGGCGCTCTGTACGCTTACATGACCCAGCTCATCGTCCCGGATGCATTCAATTTCATCCAGTCGGTCACGATCCTCGCAATGGTCGTGATCGGCGGGATCGGATCGACGTGGGGTGCGGTCATCGGCGCCGTGATCCTAACGCTGATGCCGGAGGCGTTCCGGTTCATCAATGACTACAAGCTCCTGGTATATGGCGCACTACTCCTTCTGGTTATGCGATTTGCTCCTGGAGGTCTTGCTGACATCACCGCATCAATTGCGTCACGGCTACGGCGATGAATTTTCTTAGGGTTGACAATGCCTCGATGGTGTTTGGTGGCGTGCAGGCGCTCGACCGCGTCACCATGTCCATCGCGAAGGGCGAGCTGCTTGGCTTGATCGGCCCGAACGGCGCCGGCAAGACGACATTCCTGCGCGTCCTGACGGGAATTCTGAGGCCCACCAGCGGCAGAGTCTATTTCAAGAATGCCGACATCACGCATCTGCCGACCTATACGCGCGCGCAACAGGGAATTGTCCTGACCCACCAGATCGTGCGCCCTTTCCGCGAGATGACGCTCATTGAGAATGTCATGCTCGCGGCCGAGCCAGCGATCATTTCGAGTCCGTTTCGATCTCTTACTCATGTCAACAATGACGCAGCGCGGACGCGAGCACTGGCGCTGCTCAAGCGGCTCGGTATCGACGACGCCGCCGACAAACGCGCAGCCATTCTTCCGCTTGGGTATCTGAAGCGGATGCAGGTCGCACGCGCCCTCGCATCCGACCCCGAACTGCTGCTGCTGGATGAGCCGCTGGCAGGTCTGAACTACACCGAGGCGGCGCGCATGGCCGATACGATCGCCGAGATCAACCGCGAGGGCCGCGCCATCCTTTTGGTCGAACACAATCTCGGCGAGGTCACGCGCATTGCGCAACGCATTCTGGTTCTGAACAACGGAGCCGTCCTCGCCACCGGCGAGCCGAACGAAGTGATGCGGCGACCGGACGTCCGTGCTGCCTATCTTGGCGATGCCACTGCAAGTGAGGGAGGCGCCCATGCTTGAGGTACGGCAGCTCTCCTGCGGCTATGGTCCTGTAACGGTCGTTCACAATCTCGACCTTGATGTCCTGCCAGGACAGATCACCGCTCTGCTTGGCCCGAACGGGGCTGGTAAGAGTTCGGCGATCATGGCGATTGCCGGACACACCGCAGTGAAAGGTGGCGATATCAAGTTCGAAGGCACCAGTCTTCTCAGCCTTTCGCCGGCCGATCGCACGCGCCTTGGCATCGCCATCGTGCCGGAAGGCCGCCGGATCTTCCCCGACCTCACCGTGTCGGAGAACCTTCTGGTCGGCGGCTATGTACGCTCCAAAAGCGAGGCGAAATCGAACGAAGAGCGTGTACTCACGCTGTTCCCACGCTTGCGCGAGCGCCACCGACAGCGGGCCGCGACGTTGTCCGGCGGCGAGCAGCAGATGCTCGCGATCGGACGCGCTTTGATGACATCGCCAAAGCTCATCATGATCGACGAACTATCGCTCGGGCTGATGCCCGCGATGGTCGATCTCTGCATCAACGCGATACAGTCACTGACCAAGCAAGGCATCGGTGTATTGCTGGTCGAGCAGAACACCCATCGCGCTGTCGCGGTCGCCGATCACGTGACGGTGCTGGTCTCTGGCAATGTGGCGTTCAGCGGTGGTAGCGAACTCGTCCGCAACGATCCCGGCTTTGCCGATAAATATCTCGGCGTGAGTGCACACTAATGAAGAGCCACAACCGCATAACGGCCGCGCGCGGCAATGTCTTGCGTTGCAGGGGCTGGCGTCAGGAGGCCATCCTCAGGTTGCTAGAGAACAACCTCGAGAATGCAGAAGATCCGGACTCGTTGGTCGTCTACATGTCGATCGCCAAGGCAGCCCGCGATTGGGATAGCTTCAGCCATATCGTACAGGCTTTGCAGCGCCTCGAAGACGGCGAGACGCTTGTCATGCAATCCGGCAAGCCGATTGGAATCTTTCCTACGCGCAACGGCGGACCGCTGGTCGTCATGGCAAACGGCAATCTCGTCGGACGCTGGTCTTCCGATGACGAACTTGAGCGACTGACGGCCAAAGGGCTGACCATCTATCCAGGCATGACCGCTGCCGCCTGGCAGTATATCGGCAGCCAGGGCATCTTGCAGGGCACCTACGAGACCTTTGTTGCCTGCGCCAGCACGCATTTTGACGGCTCGCTCGCAGGACGATGGATCGTCACCGGTGGCTGCGGCGGGATGGGTGGCGCGCAGCCCCTCGCTGGCCAATTGGCTGGCGCGGTGACGCTCGTTATCGACGTCGATGAGAGTAAGATCAGGCGGCGCATTGAAAGCGGCTACTGCCAGATGCTGGTCCGCGACCTCGATGAGGCGCTCGATATCTGCCGGCGCGCAAAAGAACGAGGCGAAGCCCTTTCGATCGGCCTGGTCGGCAACTGCGCGGAGATTCTGCCCGAACTCGTTCGTCGTAACCTGACACCGGACATTGTGACTGACCAGACTTCGACAGAGCCATTGATGGGCTATGTCCCAGCCGGGATGTCGCTCGCCGAAGTGGAGGCGATGCGCCGCAGCGATCCTGAGCAGGTGAAGACACGCGCCTTCGATTCGATGCGCCTGCATATGGAAGCCATGCTCGAACTCCAGCGCCGCGGCGCGATCGTCTTCGAATACGGCAACAACCTGCGCACACGCGCAGAGATGGGCGGCGCGAAATCGGCGTTCGAACTCAAGTCCTTTATCGAGCTCTTTATCCGGCCGCTGTTTTGCGAGGGTATCGGGCCGTTTCGATGGATCGCGATATCGGGCGACCCTGCGGACATTTCTGTTGTCGACGATATCATCCTGTCGGAATTTTCCGACAACAAGCGCATCTGTGATTGGATTCGCCTCGCGCGCGATCATGTGAAATTCCAAGGATTGCCTGCGCGTATTGGCTGGCTCGGACATGGCGAGCGCAGCCATCTTGCGTTGAAGGTCAACGAAGCTGTTGCCGACGGCCGCCTGAAGGCGCCTATTGCGTTCACGCGTGATCACCTGGATAGCGGCTCTGCGGCGATGCCCTTCCGCGAAACTGGCAACATGAGGGATGGCAGTGACGCAATCGCGGATTGGCCGATCCTCAACGCCATGCTGAATGGGGCGGCCGGCGCCGATCTCATCACTGTCCATGGCCTTGCCGACTACGGCAAGAGCGCCGGCGTCACCATCGTCGCTGACGGGACGCAACCGACAGCTGCCCGGCTGCACAATACGCTCAATTGCGACACCGGCATGGGCATTCTACGGCACGCCGACGCTGGATACGAAACGGCGCAGAATGCGCGTACACGCTTCAAACTAGGTTTGTGGAAACTCCGGAGTTGTTAACGTGAATAACCCCCAGCGTAACCTACCATCCTTCGATATTGGTCGCGGCCATGAATTACGTTGCCAAGGCTGGCGTCAGGAAGGCATGTTGCGGATGCTGGAAAACACGCTGGCCAATGGCGAGCGCCCGGAAGACCTGATTGTCTATGGCGGCTCCGGAAAAGTCGCCCGCAACTGGGAGAGCTTCCGCGCCATCGTCGCGTCGCTGAAATCACTGCGCGATGACGAGACGATGGTGATCCAATCGGGCAAGCCGGTCGCCATATTCCGCACGCATGAGGATTGCCCGCGCGTTCTCGCCGCTAACACCAATCTGGTCGGCAAATGGGCGACCTGGGACCACTACCGCATGCTCGAGGCCAAAGGCCTCATGATGTATGGACAATATACCGCGGGTACGTGGGCCTATATCGGCACGCAAGGTATCCTGCAGGGGACGTACGAAACCTTCGCGGCATGCGGCAAGCAATTACCATCGGGCGACCTGAGCGGTTCGATCGTCCTCACGGCCGGGTTGGGCGGCATGGGTGGTGCACAGCCACTCGCGGTGAAGATGGCTGGCGGTGTCTGCATTGCCATCGAGATCGATCGCAGCCGCGCTGAACGCCGTGTCGAAACCGGCTATTGCGACATAATTACCGACAGCCCGGACGAGGCGCTGTCGCTTGCGCAAGCAGCAGCGCGTGACAAGAAAACGCTTGGCATTGCGCTGATCGGCAATGTCGTAGAATTGCTGCCTCGGCTGCGACAAATGGGACTGAAGCCCGCAGCGGTCACCGACCAGACCTCGGCCCATGACCCGCTCAACGGCTATATCCCCATTGGGCTTTCTCTCGCGGAAGCATCCGATCTGCGCGCGAAAGACCCGAAGGAATATACCCGCCGCAGCCTCGCCAGCATGAGCGAGCATATCAAGTCGATGCTGGACTATCAGCGCGACGGCGCCATCGTGTTCGAATACGGCAACTATCTGCGCGGTCACGCGAAAGAAAATGGGACGCAGAACGCCTTCGATATTGGCGGTTTCGTCCCGATGTTCATCCGGCCGAGCTTCGCGCGCGGGCGCGGCCCGCTCCGCTGGATTTGTCTGTCGGGTGACCCGAAAGACCTGAAGACCGTCGACGACGCCGTGCTGGCGGAGTTCTCAGGCGATCCACTGCTGCGGACATGGATGGACATGGCCATGACCAAGGTTGCGATCCAGGGACTTCCAGCGAGGACCTGCTGGCTCGGCATGGGAGAACGCGAACGTCTTGGCGCGCTGCTGAACGAGCTTGTGGGCAGCGGGAAAGTCAGCGCACCGGTGACCATCTCGCGCGATCATCTCGACACGGGTTCAGTCGCGCAGCCGACGCGCGAAACGGAGGCGATGAAGGACGGCTCCGACGCAGTCGCGGACTGGCCGTTGCTAAACGCGCTGCTGAATTCTGCTTGCGGCGCCGATCTCGTGACGATCCATCAAGGCGCCGGCAGCGGCATGGGCGGCTCAATCTCGGCCGGCCATCTCCTGGTCGCAGACGGTACTGAGAGTGCGGGCCGGCGACTTGCACGTTGTCTGCATGTCGATCCCGGCATTGGCGTCATCCGCCATGCGGACGCCGGCTACGAGGATGCGCTGGACGAACGCAACAAGGCTGGCTTGCGCGATCCGATGAAGGCGGCAGAGCAGACTGGGGCAGCTTCGTAACCGTTTTAAACCGGCCACAGCCTGATGACATAGAGGGTCGTCTCTCGATCAGAGACGACCCTCAGCCACTCGCCATCATCGGCGGGACTGTCTGCTACAAATCAACTTCAATCTCGTCTCCGGCCTTCATGGCCCGAGAGCAGCACAAGTCATCTTTTTCTTGCGCTCTTTCTTGCTAAGGACATGATCGCGATGCTCCGGGAGAACGAGCAAATTGATGGCACGGCTGAGCGTCCCAATTTCCGAAATGGCAAGCGGATCCGATTACGGTTTCGACAGATGGGTGCAACCGATGCGGTAATCGGGACACGGTTAATTTCGAATCCAACTCAAATCTCGATCGTACGTCCCATCCGCACGATCACGCTGGTTGCCATTGCAACTGTCGGAAACTGAAGAACGAGCAGTGCGGCAAGCGCTACACAAAGCTTTCGCATCGTAGAACCGAAGCGGCGAAAAACCGCAAAGCTCTATTTCACTGTTTGGAAGTTTATCCGCTACCCCCGAAAGAAGGGGTAGCTCTGGCCTGCCAACCTGCATATCAGCGATTTGTGCAGATGCGGGACGCAGCGTGACCGACCGTTCGGATGCCGAGCTTATCTTCAGCGCCCGCCGCAGCGTACTGGAACCGTGCCTGCTATGGCGTCTCACCGAGGATGCTTTGTTATGCAAGCGGGGGCCCGCGCCTGCCCTGTTGCTGCCATGGTTGCGAGGATCGTCGTCCGATCGGTGGCCGGAGAGCATCCCTCTTCGCGAGATCACATCCATCCGGGCCCGCTTCGACCCGACCCGATTCGCCCCAAATCGCTATCGCTGCGATTTGGTCACCGAGACTGGCACGCGCATCTCGATTTTTTCAACGCATTACGTAGGTCCAGGAAAGTTCGATGATCGTGAAGATCAGTAGGCAGCATTTGTGAGAAACCTAGTCCTTCGCGTGCAAAGAAACCGTCCATCCGTGAATCTGAACAGTGGCCAGCCCTGGCCGTCTTATCTACTTCAGCACGGGTTTCTTCTCGCATCACTGGTTGCGCTCGTGACGATGCTCGGGATCGTCGGCCCGCCCATGTTCGGACAGGTTTGGGTGAAGCTCGCAATCATCCTCACGTATATCGGCGTGGTGCTACGGTATGCATGGATCAATGCTCCAAAGAAACTCGCGTTCCCATTTCGAAGTGAGCGCGATGTGGACACTGATCGTCATCCTCCTCAGATGGAATGACCGCAGCTACGCTGAAAAAACTCTCGACTAAGAATTTTCATGTGCTCGCGGTAGGCCCTGTCAACAAGATTGAGCATACTGCTGTCTTAGTGACTGAATCCAGCCGGCCGGTAACGGTAAATGTCCGTCCCGGATCCAGAATGCCGCTATTGCGATCCGCCACTGGACGGGTATTCGCGGCCTATCTTCCGGAAGCCGACCGTCCGTCCGTTCATCGAACAGGAACTGGCGGAGATGAAGACACAGAAGGCGCCCGCTCTGTCAGCGAAGCAGTTGCAGGTGCGGCTGAACAAGGTACGAACCTTGGGCCTCGCACACCGACGGCGAAATGTTGCCGGGTGTGCTGGCCCTCGCAGCACCGCCCTCGACGTCGAGCTGCGGCGCGCCTCCGCGCATCCGGTCGAATAGAGGAAAACCACGCAACAATCGGATCATCGGCGCGGCCTCCGCAATTACAGCGGTGATAGATCGACCTGAACATCATCCAGCAGCTCGACTAGCATGTCGTCCGGTACGCTGACCATTACGAAGCAACCGGTCATCTGCACGATTGACCGATGCGATGCGGGCGTTTGATCTAATGTCGTGACGGGAAGATTTCCTTCCCTAGGTCGACAATCAACGTCGGCTACTCGAAAAAACCTTGGAACTAATGTCTCAATCTTGAGCTCCGTTGCGGGTGACCGGTAGCCGAGAGATGCGTGCATATGCACGCCGTTGTAGTTCTACCGTCCCGCCCGGCGAATAGCACTGCGTTCAAGAATATCCATGAGGTGGCTGACGCTGCCAGGAAGCTGCCGTCCGACACGGGTAACAACATGGACCTTTGATTGTCGTAACTGCTGATCGGATATTGTCACCGACACCAGCCGCGCAGCCTCAAGCTGATCGAGCACACAGGCTTCGGGAATGATCGTGATGCCGATCTTCGCCAGCACACAATCTGACAGCATCTGAATTGACGATGCGGTCAGAATTGGCTTCAGGAAAATTCCTCGCTCCCTTTCGACCTCGTCGAGAATCTGACGAACGCGAAATCCTTCTTCGGGGAGAATGAGGCGCTCGTCCTTCAGATCGCGTATCGCAACGGAATCGCGCTTTGTGAGGGGATGTTCAGGGTAAGATATCAGGCACAGCGGCTGCGGAATCACCATGCGCGTTCGAATGCGCGGATCATGTGGCGAGTCGAGCGTCACGCCAAAATGCGCATCGTCATTCCGGACAAGGCTCGCGACGTCACGGGTTGACGCATTGCGTATCGTAATTCCGATTCCAGGGTACTTCTCGACGAATTGGGCGATGCTCCGGACCAATGGCATCCGCACCAGGCCCTGACCGACTGCAATGACGATATGGCCTTTCCGCCTGCCCCGAATGTCGTCGATGCCGGATATTAGCGCCTCGCGTTGAGAGAGCCGGTCCCTGTAATACTGAAGGACAAGTTGACCGGCCGCCGTCAGCCGCACGCTATGCCGCGACTTCTCGATGAGGTCGATGCCGAGCTCCTTTTCCAGCCCGGCGATCTGACGGCTGATCGACGACGGCGCCATATTGAGATACTCGCTGGCGGCGCGCATGGTCCCAAAGCGCACAGACTCATAGAGGTATCTCAACCGGTCGTCCGCAAAGTTCTTGATATTCCTGCCCATTGCCGCTTCCACGCCCCCGCAGCTGACAACGCCTGTCGACGCGACCGGTGCAAGTTGCACGATAGGCGCCACACACTCAACTGCGTCGAACCAGCGCGCGCCCGCAAGGAAGCGGCACCGAAAATGCGACTGTCCGCACGTACTATTTCGCGCCCACGGTCGCCGCGAGCAAGTTCTTGCTAACAACCACATGAGCGCCGGCCTTCTCCGTCAGCAGTTCATGCAGGTCGCTCGGCGTGTAGTGCGAGTGTCCGACAATCACGCCGGTCGAGGCGATCGCATCCTGGATGGCGGACGACAGGCAGTGCAGCGGACCGCCGCCACCCTCACCCATCCCCTTAGCCCCATTGAAGGTGAACGGAGACGGCGATTCCAGATTGCCGTACTTCACCTGCGGCATGTTGAGCATCGTCACCGGACAGTAGTCGCTGAATGTCGCAGTCAGCAAGTTGCCGTACTCGTCGTAGCGCAGATGCTCCATCATCGCGGCACCGATTCCATGCGCGGTCGAGCCGATGACCTGCCCGCGGACGATCGTGTGGTTCACCACCCGCCCGCAATCATCGACGACCGCGTAGTCCATGATCTTGAGATTGAACGTGTCCGGCTCGACCTCGACCACCGCGATGTGAACCTGCGAGGCATAAGTCAGGGTCAAGTTGCCGTACTTCTTCTCAACATCCGGCAGGTGGAACGGCGGACGGTACACGTAGCGGCAGTTCAGCGTGATGTCTGCGAGCTCGGGCGGGAGATCGGCCGTGGCGGTGTTAATACGGCTGGAGATATCCAGGAACGACACCCAGACGGATCCGTTGTGTGCGCCGACTCCCGGCACGCCATCAAAGGTGCAGATCATCAGCTCGTCCCCTGGAATGCCGAGCAGGGCTGAGGCAACGATCCGCAATTCCTTCTTGAGTTCTTCAACCGCGCCGTGGATCGCACCAAGGCTCGTCACCGCGAACTGGCTGGCATAGGTGCCAGAATGACTTGTATGGGTCGCGCGCTCGGTGTCAAAACCCTGCGCCACGAGGACGTGGCTCTCCGAGATGCCGAGTTCCTGCGCCACAACCTGCGCGGCGATGGTTTCATGGCTCTGGCCCTGCGGCACCGAACCGACGGTGACGGTGACGGTGCCATCCGCACCAAGGCGCACGTTCGCCGCTTCCGAATTGCCGGAGAACGGTGACTTCGGATTGATGATCCTCGACTGACCGAAATTGTTGGTGCCGGAATCCAGCGCCGTCCCGATGCCGATGCCGACCATGTGACCTTGCGCACGCATCTGCGCGATCTTCTGTTGCCAGGCGTCCCAGCCGATCAGGTCCTTGGCCATATCGAGCATATGGCTGTAATCGCCGGAGTCGTACACGCAGCCATTCGGCGTCGTATAAGGCATCTCGGTAATGTAGTTGCGTTTGCGCATGACGTCCGGCTCGATGCCGAGCTTGTGCGCACAGATGTCCACCACGCGCTCAAGGAACCAGACATTCTGCATCCGCGAAAAGCCGCGGTTCGGGCCGACCGGACACTTGTTGGTCACGGCCTGTTCGAATGCGATACGCAGGTTCTTCAGCTTATAGGATGCCGGCGCGACCTGCGACCAGATCACTCCGCCGAGCGGCTCATAGCGCGGATAGGCGCCACAATCGTCGATATGCCGCGCGCTCACGGCAGTGATCTCGCCGTCCGATTTCAGCGCGACCTTGATGTCCAGGAAGGTGCGCTCGTTGCCGTGCGCGCTGCCCTGCAGATGCTCCCGGCGCTCCTCGATCCACTTGACGGGCTTGTGTCCCGCCTTGCGCGAGCAAAGCGCCGCAACCATGAGATAGGGATAGATATTCTGCTTGATACCGAATCCGCCGCCGATATCCTGGGTCCGAATGCGAATCTGCTCGGTCGACAGGCGCAGCGCCGGCGCCATGAACTTCATGGCGACGCCCGGCTGGATGATGTTCGACAGCACGTCTAGGCGGCCGCTGGCTTCCCAGTTGGCAAGGACGGCGTAGTTCTCGAGCGGCGTCGACGAGAAGCGGTGGAATTTCAAACGATCGATATCGACGACGATATCCGCATCGGCAAAGGCCTTGTCGACCGCGCCCCAATCGAAGACCGAGCCCCAGGTGCGGTTGGTTCCGCTGGTCTCGTGCAGGACAACCTCGTCCTTCAACGACTCCACGGCATCCATGACTGCCGGAAGCGGCTCGTAATCCACGCGGACGCGTTCGATCGCGTCGGCAGCGATGGCGGCGGAGGTCGCGACGACCGCCGCAACCGGCTCGCCCTGAAAGCGGACCTTGTCCGTTGCCATGCAATAGTCGACGATATTGGCCGCCGGCGGCGGCGCCATCTGGATGAACTTGGTCGTCTGCTGCACGACTTCCGTCCCAAGCAGCGTACAGACAACACCGTCCAACGCCTCGGCGGCGGAGACGTCAATGTTCAGGATCTTGGCATGCGCGTAAGGCGAACGGACTAGCTTGACGTGCAAGACGCTCGTGCCGCCCTCGTCGTCGACGAAGCGGCCAAGACCGCGGACAAGACGGTTGTCCTCCTTGCGCTTGAAATTGTTCATGATGCGCTTCCGCCACTCCGGAAGAGTCCTTTGACGGACTGGGCCCCACGTTGCAGAAGCGATCCCGACGGCTGTCCTTCGGGCACTCCGAGATGGTCCTGACATGCCTTCACCAGGCTCTTGATCTGGCGCTTGGCCAGCGGAATCAGAATGCCTTGCGCCAGCGACACAAGCGTACCGTTCACGATGCTTTCGCTCTTCCAAGTAACGGTTGCCCCCTCGTCCTTCGGCACGATGTTGAAGGACAGATCGGAATCGATGATGCCGAGCGAGTGCCGCCCTGACGTCTTGTAATGCGCGCTCTGCGCGGACACCGACTCCACGAGCTTCACGTCGACATCGACTCGACCGCGGATCTGCGGAATACCGACCTCCAGCCCGACGGTGAACGAGCCGGGCTGCACGTCCTTCAGCTCCTTGAAATACGGCAGCATCGGCGCGAAGCGCTCGGGGTCGATCAGGAACGCAAACGTGTCCTGTGGCGACGCCGTGACGTCGAATGTGCCGTCGAGTTCGACCTTCACGATCCGGTCCCCTTCATTTGTTGCGCAGCGTCCTGAACGGCAGCCACGATATTGAGATAGCCGGTGCACCGGCATGTATTTCCGGCCAGGCCCTTGCGAATGGCGGCCTCATCCGGATTCGGATTCTCGGACAGCAGATTGACCGCCGACATCAGAAAGCCCGGCGTACAGAATCCGCACTGAAGAGCGTGGTGACCGGAGAACGCTGCCTGCAGGGGATGGAGCGTCTCACCCTGCTGAAGCCCCTCCACAGTCACGACCTGGGCCTCGCAGATCTGCACAGCGAACAGCGTGCAGGACTTCACCGCTTTGCCGTCCAGTAGCACCGTGCAGGCGCCGCAATAGCTGGTGTCACAGCCGACATGCGTTCCGGTCAGACGAGCATGCTCACGGATGAACTCGACGAGCAGCATTCGCGGCTCGATGCTAGCTCTGACCTTCCGGCCGTTAAGATCGATCGTGACCGTCGTTGTGTTCTGCTCAGCCATAATAGAAATGCGTCTCCGTAACGACCTCGCCTCGGCGACGACGTTCCACATTGTCGAATGCGCGGCGGATCAGCCCCTTGAGCAGGGTTCGCTTGTAGGCTTCAGTACCCTTGTTGTCGGTCAGCGGCTCGACGAACTCGGCCGCGGTCTCCGCCAGATCACGGACAAGCTCAGGCGAGACTGACTTGCCGCGCACGATATCGGTGGCATCGAGCGCCAAAGGCGTCAGACCGAGGCAGCCGAAACCCATCTGTGCGGATTGCATCGCAGCGCCGTCATACCGAATCGTCAGCGCGCAGCTCGCCGTCGGATAGGCCGGCGCGCAACGCTTGAACGCGACGAACGTGCCCGCGCCTTCCAGTGCGGCGCGGTCGATGATCACACGTGTAATGAGCTCGCCGTGTTCGAGGTTCGGCGTATAGGCATCCGCCAGAAGATCGCGGACACTCTGCTCACGCGTGCCCACCAGTCCGACGCATTCAACGTGCGCGTCGAGCGCAACCAGGAGCGCCGGCCAGCAGCTGTTCGGATCGGCTTCCGCGAGCGACCCGCCGATGGTGCCCATGTTGCGCACCTGCGCATCGGCAATGCCGGCGGCACAGTCCTTGATGATGGGATAGCGTGCGGCGATACCAGATCTCGCGACCGCATCGTGCCGCGCAAGCGCGCCGATCTCGATCGCGTCTGACGTCTCGCTGATCCCGTCGGCACCCGCTATGGGACGCAGATCGATCAGATCGCTCGGCCGCAACAGGCGCAGCTTCATCATCGGAATCAGCGTCTGCCCGCCGGCGATGACCTTGGCGTCCTCGCTGAGTTCGACAAGCAGACGCGATGCCTGCTCGAAGCTTTCAGCCCGATGATACCGGAAGTTGGACGGATACATGTCGTTTGGCTCCCCGGTTCACGCTTCCGCAACGCGGACTGAAGCCCGCGCCGGCTCGTCCGGCAGATCGGATTGGGTAATCAGCTCTTCCGCGTAACCCTGCAGGTCGCTGAGATGATAGGCGGTGTCCGCACGGAACAGTCCGCTCACCACCGCAGACACCAGCCTTGGGATGCCATACTTCATTCCGCTGATAGACGAGGCGGACAACCCCATGCTGAGCGTAGCGCCGTATGTGAAGTTATGGATGTTTTTCAAACGCTCGGTCGCATCTGAGGTCTTACCGACAAATTCGAAGCCCTGACCGAGATAGGGCGTCCGAGCTAGATAGGCATCAGCTTCGTCCATGGGTGGCGTGAACACATCGCTCCACAGCGCGACTTCGCCGGCAATCGCCGACAGTTCCGGCCGCGCCGCCGGATCACTGAGGATGCCGGTGCCACAGATCACAAAATCGAACTTGAACGGGCCGATGGATGTATCGACCACGATCTCATCGCCATCCATCCGCAACATCTGCCAGCCCGCGTTGGTATAGATGGTGAAGTTAGGAAAGTTCCGGCATCGCCCCAGGGTGTCCGGCGGCGGCGGCTGGCTCATCGACGTCACCTGGCGCATAAAACGCCAGCGCTCGATATCCGAAAGCGTCCAATAACTGCCGAGGAAGCCCGCGAATTCCATCCACTTGTGCGCGTTCACGCGCGGGAATGTCGGCTTGCGCAGACATAGATCGACACGTGCCGCGCCGGACTCGAGCGCGGTCGCGGCGTTGTCGAACGCCGAGGCGCCATTGCCCAGCACGCCGACACGCTTGCCTTTCAGCGCCGCGAAATCGATGTCGTCCGCCGAATGTGCGTAGCGGTCGCGCGGCAGTGACTTCGAAACGAAGTCCGGGACGTTCCAGCGTCCGCTGCCGTCGATTCCGGTGGCGAGGATAACCTTGCGACCACGAAACACACGGCCGTCGGCAGTCACCACCTCGACGAGATCGCCCTTCGGAGCAATTGCCGTGACATTCGTGTTGTTCTCGACGGGCAGTTCGAGAACCTGCCGGTACCAATTCAGATAGTCCTGCCACTGGCCGCGCGGAATCCGCTCCAGCTGATCCCACGCCTGCGCCCCCCATTGCGCCTCATACCAGGCGCGCACCGTCAGTGCGGGCATCCCGAAATCGAGGCCCGTGACCATCTTTGGCGTGCGCAGCGTGATCATGCGGGCGAAGGTGACCCATGGTCCTTCCTGTCCGGCCGCATTGCGATCGAGCACGACAATGTTCGTCACGCGCTCGCGCATCAAACCGAATGCGGCCGCAAGGCCGCTCTGCCCGCCGCCGACAATTACGACGTCATGCACGGGTCCGTCCGGATGCTGCCGCACCGGCATCCAAGGTCGCGCCGGATAGCTGATGAAATCAAGCTCCCGCTTGATGCGCGCTTCGAGTTCCGCGAGGCTCATGCCGACTCCTGTACGTCCCGTGCGTCGCCGCTCACGCGCCGGCTGCCGACCACAGCCGCCGTCAATTGCTCTTTGGTGATTGGACGCCCTGGAAATTCTTGGATCAGCGTTTCACCGCGCATCACCAGGATCCGATCCGATAGGCCAGCCAGTTCGTCTATATCGGACGATACGAGGAGAACGGCGCCACCCTCCGACACCACATTGCCCAACAGGCGATAGATTTCCGACTTGGCACCGATGTCGACCGCCTTGGTCGGATCGTTCATCAGCATCACGCGCGCGCCGCTCGCGAGCCACTTGGCGATCACCACCTTCTGCCGGTTGCCGCCCGACAGACTCATGACATTGGCAGTCGGATCCGCAGGCCGGATATCGAGCTCACGAATAAGCGTGTTCACGGTTTCGCGCAGTTTTCTACGGCGAACGATGCCCATCGTCTGGTAGCGCTTGAGATTCGGCAGCAGGATATTGTCTTCAATCGAAAAGCTGGGAATGACACCTTCCGCCACAGCATCGCCCGGGATCAGACTGATGCCAGCCTCGATCCGTTTTCGGACGTTAGCGCCCGAAACGGTCTGGCCCTCAACTGTCATGATCGCCCCGGCGTTTCCGCCGACGCCAGCAACCGCATCGAGCGCCTTGTCGACCATGGCGCCGACATAAGTCGGGATTCCGACGATTTCCGATTTTTTAAGCTCGATCGGTAAGCCGCGGCCGTCACGGTTTCGCAAAATCCCATCGGCGCGCAGCACGGTTTTTCCATGGACCGCGGCGACCTTAGGATAGCCCCGTTCCATTTCCTTGCCGATGATCGCGCGGACGATGGAGTCGTAATCCATGGTCGAGCGATGCTGCGACGTCACCAACAGGCCGTTGCGTAGAACCGAAATGCGGTCCGACAGTTCCAGAACTTCATCGATGTTGTGCGCGATCAGGATGATCGCTGCACCGCGGCTGCGCATCGCGTCGACATGCTTGAACAGTTCACGCGTCTCCGCCGCACCGAGCGAGGCGGTCGGCTCATCCAGGATCAGAAGGCGCGCATCACCCTTCATGGCGCGTGAAATCTCGATGAGCTGACGTTCGGCAATTGTCAGATCTCCGACACGATCATGAACACGGTGTGCTAGGCCAAAATCGGCCAGGCTCTCTCTGGCCCTGCGAGCCATATCGCTAAACTTCACGATAGAGAGCGGGCCGAGTTTGACACCCGTCGGCGGCTCACCAAGATACAGGTTCTCGGCAACCGTCATCGCGTTCACCAGCTGGAACTGCTGATGCACGATGACGATCCCATGTGATTTGGCGCTGGCGGGATCTTTGAGCGTGACTTCGTTCCCGCCGAGCAGAATCCGTCCGCCATCGGGCCGCTCTTCGCCCGCCAGCAATCGCATCAGAGTGGTCTTGCCGGCACCGTTCTCTCCGACGATTCCGTGGACCTCACCGGGATAAAAGTCGATCGACACATCTCGCAGCGCTGCAACCGGCCCGTAGCTTCGAGACAACGCGAGCGCGCGAAGTAGCGGCTGACGCCCCTGATCGCCAATGCGGTGTTTTGACGTAGTCACGCCAGCGTTCCGTTTTTGTGGGATGATTACTTTTTCACACCCAGACGGTCGCGCAGGGGCGGTGGAATCAGATCGAATGCGTCGTCCTTACCGACCATGCGGAAGTCAAAAGTCACAAACGGCGCAGGCTCTTTGCCTTTTTGCAGAAAATCAGCAACCGTTTCAGCTGCGGTCTTTCCCCATCCGATCGGATCGAGCAGTACTGTGGCGGCCATCTCGCCCTTATGAACAGCGGCCAGTGCGGGGGGCGAACCATTCAGGCCAATGACTGCAACCTGGGCGACCTTGCCAGCCGATTTGACCGCCTGGGACGCACCCAGCGCCAGATCGTCATTCGACGCATAGATTGCTACGAGATCGGGGTTGGCGACCAACGCATCCTCAGCGAGCTTAACGCCGTTCTCGCGGGTCTGTGTTGAATTATGGGCAAATGTCACCTTGAACCCGGCAGGCTCGATCGCGCCGCGGAAGAACTTTTCCTGTTCGACCATGACCAGCGCACCGGCCGGACCCAGCAGCATCGCGACCTTGCCGGGTTTGCGATTCTTCACCAGCCATTCACCCTTGGCCTTACCTATTTCATCGAAATGAATGCCGACGAACGTCTTCCATATCTGGCCGAAGCGCTTGTCCAGGGTGCGCGCGACCATAAACACCGGTATTCCGGCCTTATGCGCGTTAGCGACCGCTGGCGCCGGCCCTTCGGTATCAAGTGGCGACAACAAGATCAGGTCGACTTTGGACGCGACCAAATCATTGATGTTGTTGATCTGCTCGTTAACGTCGGCATTAGCCGACAGAAGCGTGACATCAATCCCGCGTTCCTTGAGCGTGGAGACAATGGAGCGGCCTAGTGCCACATAAAAGGGGTTTTGCGCTTCCGGCAAGGAGACCCCTACCCGAAACTTCTTGTCCTGCGAGACAGCAGGCGTAGGTCCAAACATGCTCGCCGAAAGGAATGTCGCTAACATGCATAAGACTAGACGTCGATTCATAGTCCGCTCCCCTCTGGGTAATCCGGCACTAGGTAAAGGCGCTTATTGAGTGCGACGCTTCAAAGCATCGAGTGATGCCGCGAATACGAGGATTGCTCCGATCGCAACACCCTTCCAATGCGGATGGACACCGACAATGTTCAGGCCGTTGCCAAGAATCGCGAGCAACAGGATTCCCATCATCGAGCGCCAAAGCCGCCCTTCGCCGCCGCTCAATGCGGCACCGCCCAACACCACAGCGGCGATAGCTTCAAGTTCGTAGAGAAATCCGGCGGTTGGCTCGCCGCCGCCGGTGCGCGCACACAGCATCAAGCCGGCAATCGCATTAACTCCACCGGCCAGCGTGAAAGCGGCCATTTTTATCGCACGATCATTAAGTCCTGACAGACGCGCGGCCCGCGCATTGCCACCGACCGCATAGATGGACATGCCGAATGTGGTGTATCGCAGCACGAAGGCAAAAATCGCGAATACAGCCACCGCTATCAGGAATAGTGAGGGAATTCCGAAGATGCGCAGCGTCCCAAAGTCGGTGTACCAGCTCGGAAATGAATAAACGGCTGTCCCTCCCGCAATCACCAGAGCAATGCCGCGACCGATATTAAGCGCCCCCAATGTCACGATCAGTGGCGAAACGCCAAGGTATCCGACGACGAATCCGTTCCCGGCGCCCACCAGAAGACCAGTCAGGACACCGAACGTGAGTGCCAGCGAGACGCTATCCGTATGCTCGACAACGAGCGCCGCGACCACACCGGTGAGAGCCACGACCGCGCCGGCCGAAAGGTCGAAGCCGCCGGTGAAAATCACCAGGCTGGCTGCAACCGTCACCACCATCAGGATGGACGCCTGACTCATAATATTGAGCAGGTTCGTCGCGGACAGAAATTTGGCGTCGATCGAATAGAAGACGAGAATAATGAAAACGAAAATCACCGGGACAATGATTTTGTCCCATTGGTTTGAGAGCCGGGACGTCAGCGCCAACCGCGCTTGCCCATTAAAACCGACGGTCCTGACCTCCCCGATCCTTTCAGCCTTATCCATGCGATACGCCGAAGCTCCCCAAACCTGCTAACCTGGCAAGGCCAAACCGTGTTTTTCGTTGCTTAAAACCTAGCACCCCGGAAAATCGCGACGAAATAGCAAGAAATATGAAACTTGTTGCGTCCTACGCAACGTCGGCCAAGCACTATTAATTCAGGGAATCCAGCGACGACCTCTTATTTGGGGGCGTCGTTCACTGCTGTGATGGTTGCAAATTAAGGCCGTTCCAAATGCGAAGACTGCCCTACGCGCAAACGGGGTGAATCAAAGTTCGCCGCATGGAATGCGCAGCGATGTCCACCATGCTCAATTTCCTAGCGCCGGTAAACGATCCCGAGAGTGAGGAGATCTCGGCTAGGCAAAGCGACACTGCGCAAGTTGCAGACACTGGCCAAGACATTGCGGATCACACGCCGAGTCGGACCTTCACCAAGTCTCATCCTGAAACCGAGCGCACATCTGGTCCGGCCATACCCATACCGTGACGAGACAAAGCACGAGGGCAATGCCTATCCGGACGAACATAAAGTGATTATGGACAAGCCGCTCTGGGATGCCGTTCAGGCTATGCTCGCCGAGACCCGCGTCGAGCGGGCGGCCGGTGTCAACAGCAAGGCATCGAGCCTGCAGATCGGTTTACTTTTTGGCGAAACTTGAGAGTAGCTGACCCCGACATAGTCGATCAAGAAGGGCGCACGGTATCGCTAACACGTGTCCACATCCCTCGTGAAAGGGGATGGCAGAATCAATTCCATGCACCGTCGCTTCCCCGCCGGCAACCCCGAAAACATTGTCCCGAAAGGCTTCGCAAACTCCTGCCCGGCCGCAAGGATTTTCTCGACGCGCTAGATGACGAACATTTCGACAGAGCCGGACATGGGCATTTGCATCAGCACAGGCGACAGATCGTAGATCAGCTTGCCCAAACGCCGGAGACAGCAGCATCACTCGCTTCTCGACAACTCGCCACCCGGATGGAATTTTCGATACGGACACTGCTCCATTTCTCACGTTCCCTTCGAGACGCGCCCGTGCTGACCCAATACCATTATGTCACCGATCACCGCATCTATGCAGCTCAGGACGAACTACAGCTTCTGCATCAACTATATTGCGGATGCTACCGCCAAGCCGACTTCGTTCGTCGAGGCAGTTCCGCCCAGGTCACGAGTGATAGGGCTTCCCGCTTCAAGAACTGCCTCAATGGCGTTTTCAACACTTTTGGCTGCCTCGATCTCTCCCAGATGACTTAGCATCATTGCGCCGGACCAGATCTGGCCGATCGGATTGGCGATACCTTTGCCTGCAATATCCGGCGCCGAACCATGCACCGGCTCGAACATCGATGGATACACTCGCTCTGGGTTGATGTTCCCTCCGGGCGCGATTCCGATCGAACCCACAACGGCAGGGCCAAGATCGGAGAGGATATCGCCAAACAAGTTCGATCCGACCACAACGTCAAACCAGTGCGGATTTCTCACGAAGTGAGCGGTCAGAATATCGATGTGATACTGATCGGTCTCGAAGTCGGGATATTCTCGGGCGATTGCTGCAAAACGAGCATCCCAGTAGGGCATCGTGTGAATGATGCCGTTCGATTTCGTTGCTGACGTTATATGCTTCTTGCGTGTCTTCGCCAGTTCAAATGCATAGCGAAGGACGCGGTCACAACCGCGCCGCGTGAATACTGCCTGCTGCAGGGCAGCTTCACTTTCAGTACCGGCATTGATGATCCCGCCAATATTGGAATACTCGCCTTCCACGTTCTCGCGCACGACGTAGAAATCGATATCGCCAGGACTTCGTCCCTTCAGCGGACTTTCGACGCCCTTGAGCAAACGGACCGGTCGGAGGTTGATGTACTGATCGAACTCGCGGCGAATGGGAATGAGCAATCCCCAAAGCGAAACGTGGTCTGGGACACCCGGAAAGCCGACAGCGCCGAGGTAAATCGCATCGAATGGCCTCAGCTGATCGATACCATCGTCAGGCATCATCGCGCCTTTCTTCGCGAAACGCTCACAGCTCCAATCAAAGTTGGTCCATTTCAGTTCGAAGCCAAATTTCGCAGCCGCGGTCTCCAGTACCCGCTGTCCTTCAGGGACGACTTCATTACCAATTCCATCACCCAGGATGACGGCTATGCGATAGGTCTTCAAGACTGCACTCCAAAAAAGGTTTATGAGCAGGCGATGTGCGCTGTGGTACGACGTCAGCCAGAAAGCAGAGTCTCTTGATCCGTACTTCCAGCGACTAGATGAGCCTCTCCGGTACCGATGCATGCGCGCGCGGTTCGCGCCCACGCGGCGGACACCCGGCTTAGCCAGGATTTCGGTCGCATGGCGTTAATCGTGAGCTGATGGGTTTCCATTCGCTATCGAAGTTTTGCGGCCAAAAGCTGGCGTCATCTGCGTACCTCTTTCAGGCCGCTTTTGGTCGGCCCACACGACGCTCGTCATAGGCTTTCAGATGCGTGTGAGCCAACGCGAGCGTTGGATTTTCGAGACCGGCCTGACCTGCTTTCTCCAGCATGAAGCCGATGATGTGATCGCCTTCCGTTTGGTTGCCGTGCTCGATATCACGCAGCATCGACGTTGAGTATTGCGATTCCCTCTCCGAGAATATGTTCCGATAGGTCGCCATGAATGCGTCACTGGGACGATGCCCGTTTGCAGCAGCAATGTTAGCGACCGCCTCGAGCATGTTCAGGAATTGCGCATTGCCGGCAGGGGTGCGAACGATCTCGCCCACATTCGCACGCATCAGGCATGTCATTGTTGCAGCTGTGCAAAGATGAACCAGTTTTTCCCACATTCGCTGAAGGATATCCGGAACAGCCTCAGCCTCAACACCCTTGGCTGAATCGAACGCCGCTTTCAGTGCTAGGACACGTGGGCTCATCGTGCCATCCTGTTCTCCGAAGGTTATATAGCGCCAATCATTCAACTGGTGCACGACCCCATCGGGTGTGAGCGTGGCCTGGATCTTGACGGTTCCTCCAAGAACGCGTTCACCACCGAAGCGGTCGTTGAGCAACTCCACATGCGCGATGCCGTTTAGGAGTGGGAGAATGGCGCCGGACGGCTTCAAGGCTGGCGCAACAGCCTCAATCGCTGATGACAGATCGTAGGCTTTACACGCAATCAGCACGAGGTCGTATTCGGATCGCACATCATCTTGCAGAACGGTTCGCACAGCAATGCTGGCGTCGCCAAACTGGCTCTTGATCCGCAGCCCCTCGCTTTCAAGCTTTGCACGACGCCCCTCACGCACCAGAAAGGTCACATCGGCACCGGCCGCGGCAAGACGGCCGCCGAAGTATCCCCCCACCCCGCCAGCACCTAGCACCAGAATTTTCATATTACTCATTGCGTATCCTCCAAGCTCCGGATCAATATCGTGTCCGGTGCAGCTTGCTGTCCCACGAATGTGAGGATAGGGCTCTCATTTTGAAGCGGAATTTACAGCACCGAGCTTTGCATATCTTGCAAAGCGGTCTCAATAGTCACCGGCCGCATAGGACGGAAAGGCGGCGAGCAGATTGGTGAGCAAATGTGTGGCCGCTGTGCTCAAAGGACGAACCCTGTGCCGGCACACGCATACCCGTGTCCCGACCCTGTCCGAACCCGAAAGCTCGATCACCATCAATCCTTGCATGGAATCATGACCCCAAACGGCAAACTCCGGAACCACTGCAGCGCCCACCCCGGAACGCGCATAAGATTTTAGCGCAGCGATCGAGTTCACAGTCAGGTGCGACTGGAATCCACGCCTCCCATCAGGCAACAAGGCATCAAAAGCCACGCGGGTCGAATAGCTGCGTGGCGGCAACGCGACGCAAGTATCCAGAAGCTCCTTCGCTTCAATCCTCTCTACAGATGCCAAAGGATGTCCAGGGGCGACAATCGCGACAAGCCTATTCCGCTGCTCGGCAACGATCTGCAGATCTGCATGCCCTGGCGCGTTGAAAATAACAGCAAAATCTGCCTGTTCATTAAGCAGCGCCTTCTCCGCCTGGCGACCCGAGGCTATCACAAGATCAATCTTGATATTCGGATAAAGCCGGCCGTTTTCGATAACCTTGGGTAGCAAGAAATCGTCCACCAATGCCTCTGAGGCATACAAGGCCACGTGACCTCGCTTCAATGTCTGCACATCGTCCAAGTCCGCAGCAAGACGCTCCATCCGAGCGACCATTTGACGGGCCGCATCGATAAACACTTCTCCTGCCGCTGTCGGCCTCATGCCGCGCGAATGTCTCTCGAAAAGGGCTACGCCAAGCTCATGCTCAAGCTGCGCAATCTGGCGGCTTAGCGCTGATGACGTGAGGTTGACTTCATGCGCAGCAGCGAGGGTCGACCCATGCTCTCCGATGGAAATCGCATATCTCAGCACCTGCAACGGCATCCTCGGCAACGCGCCGACAATCTTGGACCGACCCATTGATATCCAACACAAGTGAAAGCCAGAGCTTTGCGTAATACGCAAAGCAGCGCAAGCGACATTTGGCTGGTGCAATCCTCCCGCGTCAGGAAGGCTTTCAGGAAACCCACGTCCGCAATGGAAACACCAATGCCTGAGTCAGCCAACCTTGTGCAGGAGATACGGGTCGCCGCGATCCAGGCTGCTCCCGTCTCTTTCAATCGCAGCCGCACCATCGACAAACTTGCAGATCTTGCGGCGGATGCAGCAAGGGACGGCGTAAAGTTCGTCGTCTTTCCTGAAGCTTTTATTTCCGCGTATCCACGCGGTCTCGATTTTGCAACGGTCATTGGAGCCCGAGGCGCAGAGGGCCGTGAATGGTACCGGCTTTATGCAGAAAGCTCGCTGTCGATCCCCAGTCCGGATTTCGAGAGACTTGGCAGCATTGCAGCCCAAAACCAGATTTTCCTCAGTATCGGCGTCATCGAGAAAGACGGCGCAACGCTCTATTGCACCACACTTCTTTTTGGATCCGACGGCGCATTCCTAACAAAGCACCGTAAACTTATGCCGACAGGCTCGGAACGGCTCGTCTGGGGCCAAGGAGATGGCTCAACCCTGGCAGTCACGCAGACACCTTTCGGCAAGGTGGGTACAGTCATCTGTTGGGAAAACTACATGCCGTTGTTGCGTGCCACCATGTACGCAAAAGGCGTCGAGATTTACTGCGCCCCGACGGCGGACGGCCGCGAGACTTGGCTTCCGACCATGCGTCACATTGCGCAGGAGGGACGCGTCTTCGTTATCTCTGCCAATCAATTCTGTCGTCGCAGTGATTATCCTGCCGACTACCCGACAGCCTTCGGTGACAATCCTGAAACGGTCATGGCGACTGGCGGAAGTTGCATCATCGGCCCGCTGGGCAACATCATCGTTGAACCCTGCCGCGACCGTGAGGCGATCTTAACGGCTGACCTCGATCTGCGCGACCTGCTACGCGCTCGTTATGACTTTGATGCCGTAGGACATTACAGCCGCCCCGATATCTTCAACCTCACTGTCGATGAGCGGCCACGACCCGGCATATCAATTCTGTCCGAAACGCCGCCGCAGTCTCAGCGCGACGACTGCGATCAATAACATCATCCAAGAGAAGGAAAGCTCAATGAAATTAACGTGTTTATTGCGAAGAACTGCGCTCTTGATCTCCGCTTTCTCCTTGGCGTCAACCGGCGCCAATGCCGAATGGCGTCCAACGCGGCCAATGACGCTCGTCGTGCCTTTTGCAGCCGGCGGACCGTCCGATGCGGTTGCCCGCGTCATGGCCCAGGCCATATCTGATAATCTGGGCCAAACAGTTGTCATCGAGAATGTTGCCGGCGCATCAGGCACATTGGGTGCGGCCCGCGTCGCACAGGCGAAACCGGATGGACATACTCTCCTGTTTCACCACCTGGCTCTTCTCGCGGCTCCGGCATTCATCCAGAATATGAGCTACGATACTCAGAAGGCCTTCGAACCGCTGGGTGTCCTTAACAATGGACCGATGGTTCTGGTCGCACGAAAAGACCTCGGCGTTCAGAACCTCGCGGACTTACGTTCTGCGAAGGAAGCCGGCAGCAAAGCTTTGAACTTCGCTCATGCCGGATCAGGTACAAACCCGCATCTGTGCGGAATGGTGCTGGGGAAGGCCTTTGCGGTACAGCCGCAGTTCGTATCATACCGCGGCACCGGACCGGCATTGAACGATCTTCTAGCCGGCCATGTCGACTTGCTTTGCGATCAGCTCACAACGACACTGCCACAGATCAAGGCTGGCAATGTTGTGCCACTGGCCGTTACCTCACCTGAACGTTTACCGGAATTGCCGGACGTCTCAACTTCAGCCAGCTCACTTGGCCGCGACGCTGAGATATCGGTTTGGAACGGATTATATGCACCTGCCGGAACACCAACTGAGGTCCTTGACAGGTTGAATGCAGCTGTCAGCAAGGCACTGGATAGCCCAGTTGTTAGGTCGCGCTTCCAGGATGTCGGACTGATCGTGACCGCGCCGAAGGATAGAACACGGTCGGCTCACCGCGATCTGTTCAAAGACGAATTCCAGAGGTGGAACAAGGTCGTCCGTGACGCCGGTGTCGTGCCCACGAACGTCAAATAGATATTGGAAGATTTGAGCAGCTCGCTATGCGGCAGGCGCCGAAACGCCTGTCGCCTGCACCCGTGGTGCTCCACGTATTTGAGTCGGCTTCCATTCGGATCAAACACTGACCTGCACGGACAGGAAGGTGATGCCATCAAGGACTCACGATCAAAATCGTTCGCAGCTTCGTGATGAAGTCATTGTAGCAACCTGCCTCGGACGCTGGGACGCTCACAAGGCCGACGGCACGCAGCCGGTCATTGAGGTGGCCGTGCAGTTCGTGCTCGAAATCAAACCGCTGCGTGATGCCGAGTGTCGGGGCGGCGCGGCGTAGCTCCTCGTCACCGATGCCGACATGGTCGCACCAGGCCTGGCGCAGCTTGCCCATGGCGCTCGCGTCCGGGCCACTTAAACCAATATACGCGCTGGCTCCCAGACGCAGCCGAAATAAAACTGCCTCGGCAGAAACTTCTCTTATTTGACCGGAGTTAATTCGATCGCAGCAGGCGCGTTAGTGACTCCCTCAATCATTCCAGGGAGTCACCATGCCACATCTTCAAGTCCAGTCGGCTTCCACGAGCAAACTGAGGGACAATCCAAATAACGTCCGGATGCATCCCAAGCGTCAGATTAACAAGCTCGCCGATGCCATTCGTCAGTTCGGCTTCCGGGTCCCGACGGAAGCTGATAGCGATACAATTTGCGACACAAAAATTGTAAATGCAAAACGTGCCCGGTTCGTCCAGGGGCGCGGCAAACGAAATTGTATTCAGTCATCGAGCCTCCCCGGTCCGCGGATTAGTTATGGATTCTCTGTGCGGCCTTATCCGCACCGCCTTTTGCTGGGTTGGACGAAGCGGAAGAGCCGGCATGACCAAGACCGAAGACGCAAACCGCATGAGAGAAATCCTGGCAACGGTTAAACCGCTGGCTGCGGAGTAGTACCGCCTCACGGGCAAGCCGCTTGGCGCGATAGCAGCGACATCGTCGATATCGCTGTTGCGGATTGTTTCGCAGGGGGAACGCTGCGGACTTGCAGTCGAGCACGACAATTAACCTGATCGGGCCGAACGTGCTGGACCGACGAATGGCTTATGCGCCATCAAAGGCAAGAAGCATCAGCTTAGCGGCGACATCGCGAGCGTGCTCTCGCGCTTTCTGTTCGCGACCCGTGCACCCACACCTGGCTGTGTAGGCCGCTCCGCAAAACTAATGCCAGCCACCCCCGCTAAGCTGGAACGTGTTCAGCATCGCTAGCGTTATCCCTCATTCCGCACGAAGAGCCGGAGCGATAGCCGTGGCAAACGGGCTATACGACATCTGCGGCGTGCGTCCCGCCACCGTTCGGGCGCAGGTGGTCTCGAACGGTCAGCGCGAGACCATGGAGCTGTGCGACGTTGACTATCGGCGACTCGCTCGACGGCAGGTCCGTTCCAGTTCGCCTCTTGAATCTTTATTTGGCGCCGGACGGGGCAACAGCCTATTCGACGACTTCTTCGATGACGATTTCTGGGGAGCACCTTTCCCCATCCTGGGCCGGGAGCAGCGGGAGGACGACACTGCGCCCGCGAGCTCCGGCGCGAGCGGCACTCTAATTCCCGTACGGCGCGGCGCCGGTCGCGGTCGGGGTACTTGCCGAGCGCCTCTCGCCCACGCCGAGGAGCTGTTGCAAGGCGCCGAAATCCACATGATCGTCGGCGCCGGCCAGGGCGGCGCCGAAGGTGGGCTCGACATCGCGAACGTCTTCAAGCCGGCCCTCGCGCGCGGCGAGTTGAACCTGATCGGTGCGACCACGCTGAACGAGTACCAGAAGCACATCGAGAAAGACGCAGCCCTGGATCGCGGGTTTCAGCCGGTCTTGTGCCGGAACCCACTGTGGCCCAGACCATCATGATCCTGCGCGGCCTGCGCGACACGATGGAGGCGCACACAAGGTCACGATTACCGACGAGGCGATCATCGCGGCGGCAGAGCTGTCAGACCGCTACATCAAGGGCCGGTTTCTGCCCGACAAGGCGATCGATTTGATCGATCAAGCCGCAGCCAGGGTGAAGATATCGGCAACCGCTCGGCCGGTCGATGTGCAGGAACTTGAGGCCGAAGTGCGCCAGCTCAAGCGCGAACAGGATTACGCCGCGTCGTGCAAGCAATTCGATCGGGCAAAGGAGCTCCAAGCCCAGCACGATGCCAAGGACAAGGAACTCCTGAACGCGACCGGGCGCTGGCGCCGCGAACGCAGCTCGGCATCCGCCGACGGCGAAGCGATGGCAATGAGGGCGGTGTCGGGCGACCATCGCAACGCTATCGAGCTCGAACGTGACGCTCAGCGCGGCTCGGCGGAGGCGCCCGCCGGAGCCAAGTAACAGGGGCTTGGACAGCATTGAGTCCGAGGGCGAGCCGAGCGGATCGAGGGAAGCAACCCCATAAGAAAACCAACGCCGCGACTGCTTACACCCGCATCCGCGGCTTTAGGATGAGGAGTGGAACTTGTGAACGAAGACCTGAGGGTCGGGCAATCTGCTTCGCAGGGCGCGGGCACAGGCGGGCGCTCCGCAATGGGCGAGCGCGCCCTCGGCCCTCACGGTGCGATCGCGAACGCGCTTCGGGAAACGCGTGAGGCCTGGCCAGGGCTGTCTACCTATGAGCGGTTCGAGCAGGTGGTCTCGCTCGTGCTGACTGGGTTGATCAGCCTGGTGATCGTCGCAGCGCTGATCAACCTCACGTTCCGCATCTGCTTGCTGGTGTTCTCCGGGCTACTCGATCCGGCCGAGCAGTTCGTCTTCCAGGCGGTCTTCGGCATGATCTTCACCGTGTTGATCGCGTTAGAGTTCAACCACTCCATCCTGCGTGTGCTGGAGCGCAAAGAGAGCATTGTCCAGGTTAAGACCGTGTTGCTGATTGCGCTGCTGGCGCTTGCGCGCAAGTTCATCATCTTAGATGCGACCAAGACTGAACCGCTGACGATCATCGGCCTCGCCGTCGCTATTATCGCGCTCGGGGCCGCCCACTGGCTTGTACGAGATCAAGACAGAAAGAACGCACTCTCGCAACCCCCGTAACTCGCGGCCTCCCCAATTCCGCTCCCCCGCCCTCGATCGCCTCTGTTTAGGGCCAAAACCACAAAGGCTTTGCGCCAGTTGCGCCCGTTTCGGCCTGCCTGTCCCTGATCGGCCTGAGAGCATCCTGCTGTCGCCGTCGGCTGTCTCTGCCGCAAAACGCGACATATACGCGACCAGCGGCGCGCATGCCCCGCTACCGCACGGCGCCACATCGCTAAGCTATTCAGATCACGACGGAAAGTGGCGCGCCCGAAAGGATTCGAACCTCTGCACCCCGAGATTCGTAGTCTGGTGAAAGCCATTGAAATCATTGAAGTCTGTTACCGAAAGGTTTGCGATTTGATCGTCTCGCTCTGGCGCCTGAACTCACGGGGCGAGGCCGAAGGCAATTTTGAACATGCGGCCGAAATAGGTCATGTTCGAAAAGCCCCATCCATATGCGATTTCGCTGATCGACCGATGCGCCTGATGCGGGTCTTCCAACGACCGCCGGCAGCGCGCCAGACGCCGTTCCAGGATCACGCGGCTAATCGACTGGTCGTCTTCGGCGAGAATCGAATTGGCATAACGCACACTGACGCCCGCCGCAGCCGCAACTGACTCCGGATCCAGCGACGGATCGCAAAGTCGAGTCTCGACCGCGGCCCGTAAGTTGAAAAGCACCAGCATTCGTCCGCTCGAAATCCGGGGAAGGGTCTGCGTCATCTTCGCAAGCGAAAGGCCGAGCAGATCGATGGTCAGTTCCTTGATCAGTTCCGACGCCGGGGGACTCAGCCCTTCAGCCTGCGCCGGCAGCAGCGCGATAAAAGACGAAGCCAATCGATGCTCCGAAGACTCTTGTTTGATGCCGCGGCAGACGAGGCTGCGCGTCTTACCAATCCGCGCCTCCAGCGACGATCGCGGCACCTTCAGGACAAGCAGCCTTGACCCATCAAGGAATTGTCCTGAATAGGGCAACATCGGATCCAAGAGTGTCAAGTCCCCAGGCTGAAGCCGGGTTTCGCGGCCTTCTTGCTCCAGCATAAGTTCGCCGGACAATTGCAGACAGCCGAAGACGTCGTCATGCCTTGCGCGACCGATATGTTGGGCGGTGCGAGAAACCAACATGGGCGAATTCTCGAACATGATCAGTTGAAGTTCCGCAATTGCGCCGGCGTTGATGTATGCACCGAAGCTTTCGCTGCATTTCGGTTTCGAATGATGGTCGACGATGGTTTGACATGCGACCTGGTGCCAATAATCGAACCGCTCGGGAAGCGTTACGTCCTCGGTCGAGAAAATTTTGTTCAAGATTTATCCTTCTCCGCAAGATTCATCATCTCCGTCGTTGAATAGAGAAGGAGTTTGCGACTTTCGTCTGCCGTCTCCTCGAATGGTCGAGCAATTGTGCCGATCCAGTCGATTCCCGCTTTCCAACCCGGCGCTGCCGTTAAGGTCGCATGAAAAATGCTCCGGTAATTTCAGCTGCATGACGCTTTATCATCAGGGCCGCGCAAGTTTCATGGGGAACAAGGCGATCGCGTATGTTCTGGATAACGAACCCGGTATTGCAGCGCTCGTCGCGCGTGCCTTGAAGCTCGCGGGGTTGGATGTCAAACATTTCACCGATCCCGCGAGTTGCATATCGCTTACACGAATGCGCCCCCCGCAGCTTCTGGTTCTCGATCTCGCGCTTGGCAACACCGACGCCATCGAATTGATCAGACAACTTGAGGCGCTTCGCTTTCGAGGTAAGATTTTGCTGATGAGCGGCGTGTTCTCGGCGATACTGCCGGACGTCGAAAAGATAGGCGTGAAGCACGGCCTTGCGATGCTCCGGTCGTTGCAGAAGCCGTTTGGTTTGTCGGATCTCCACGAGCGCGTAAAAGAGATGAACGCCGCCGCAAAAATTTCGACCGCCGGTGTTCAGGGTGATAAAAAACCGCACGCTGCACTGGAGCATCGGATCGATCTCGAGGAAGCAATACGAAAAAATTGGCTCGAAATTTGGTACCAGCCAAAAATTAATCTGCGCCAGCTCACGGTGTCCGGAGCGGAGGCGTTGATAAGAGCGAGACATCCTGACTTTGGTCTTCTTAATCCCGACAGCTTTCTGCCTCGGCCGGGTGATCCGCTCTACCTGCCGCTGTCCGGGTTCGTGCTGCACCGGGCGCTGGCAAACTGGCGGGCGCTCGCCGCGACCGGCCTCTTTCCAAAACTAGCTGTGAATATCCCGGCGTCGAGCCTGATGTTTGCCGAGCTGATGGCCGTGTTCCGGAAGATCCTGCCGTCCGACCGTCGATTCCCCGGCCTGATTGTCGAAGTCACGGAGGATGACGTCATCAATGACGCGGACCGGATGCGCGAAATTGCGCTACAGCTTCAGCTCATGGGGATTCGGCTATCGATCGACGATTTTGGCAAGGGCTATTCGAACTACGAGCGGCTGATGCTGTTGCCATTTTCCGAGATCAAGTTAAGCGGGTGTTTCGTGCAGGGAAGCGCCTCGGACGAGATCAAGCAGCGCATTTGCAGAAGTGCAATCGAACTCGCTCGCCTGTTCAATGCCACGGTCTGCGCCGAAGGTATCGAGCAAGCGGAGGATTTGCGGATCATGATGTCAATGGGCTGCGACGAAGCGCAGGGCTATCTGTTCGCCAAGCCGATGCCCTTGGAAGCCTTCGCCAAAATGCTGCAGACGAATTCGCAAGCCGCTTGAGCATTGCAGCCAGAACGGCAGTGGCGTTAGTTCATCGCCAAGAGCGGACCGATGGCAAGGCGAAGGTTCGCAATGAGGGCGCGCGAGTATGCGTTCGATTTGGGGCCTTCGGATCACTAACAGGAGGCCAACATGAATACGACTGGTGCGTTCCAGCAGAATATATCGCCTGCATCCTATAGGCGCCGGCAAGGTAGAGGGCGCGATGGATGCTTCCAACATGCTCAAGCCAGCGCTCGCGCGCGGCGAGCTACACTGCTCGACCCCCACGCAGTCTATTGATGCTTGCAGCTATGCACAAGTGTACCAAAATTCCTGATAGTCATCTATATGGCACCTCGCGCCGCGCTAGTGTGTATCTTGCAAGATAGGGCACGATCGAAAGAGCATCGTGATAAAACATCCCGCCCGGGACAGTTCTGTTTTCGAGACTTTCACAACCGGTCCATGGCGGTTGCCTGAAAATGGCAGCGAGGTCCTCTGGAGAAAAAAGATTCCGCTGGTCGCGAGCGCGCGCCTTTTTCTTCGACAACAGTTTCGAAACACCGGAAAACTCCGGAATCTTGTGGCCGCAAGCCTCGATGTAAACGAGCTCCTCCTGCAACTGCGACAGATGACGATTGAGCGTTCCAGGTTCCCGTCCGACTTCACTCTTCGGCAACACTTTCGCGCGTTCGAACCAGACGGAAAGAGGAGTTCTCCTGTCGTTTTTTGGCCTTTGCCGTATGTTCGTGGCAGTGAAAGGAGAAGGGAGCGATATTCAGCAACTCTGCTCTGTGCCAACGATCGCACGTGATCGTCACCGATCATTTCGATGAAAAGTGTGGCAACAGGAGTGACCTGGCGCTGCGTCTTAGCATTCCATTCCCCAAGCTTCGCCTTTTCCTCAACGAGACGCTCTGCGAGTTTCAGGATTGAAGTTTCTTTTGGCCTCCGGCGTCGGCCGCATCGGACGTAGTGATATCATGTTGGGGCTTGGCTCGTTCAATAACCTCCGGCTGCCCGCTTGCAGACCTATGCTGCGCACCCGTGGTCGCAACGTTCAAGACGATGGACTGTTGTTGGTTCAACAACTCGTCGATCAAGTGATCGTCCTCAACGAAATGACCAGACCATCGGCGATCAACTGCAAGCAGCAGCCTGTTCACGATAGTAAATACGCTCGGCTTACCGATGTCGCCCGCTCCTTGGGACGCACCGCACGCCTCCAACAGCGCCATCAGCTTCTGACGCGGAAAGTTACCTTTCGAGCTCTTACGGAAGAGCTCCAGCGTCAGACCGACCTGTTCGATTTCATCAGGAGCGAGTCCGTTTGCCGTCAGGATGCGCCGCTCAACTTCGCCGACGGTCGCCGTGATACTTTGGGAGGCCTGAAGCCGTCTGGCCCACCCCATCGTGCGGTCGGACGCGCGACCTTCATCGGCCGAGATGCATCAGCTGTCTCTAACGCTGCCAGCCGATCGAGCTTGGCTAAGTGAGTCCTAGCCACCGACTCGAGCATCGCGCAAACCCGAACAGGTGACAGCAAGACCCTTCCCTCTTGGCGCAAGATGCCATCACTCGCGACCACCAAATGCGCGGCAATGATGCGCACCTTGGAAAGCTCACGCGTTCTCAGGCTGAGAGCCACCGATGCAGGCTCGCTCTCCCCGGGTTTCTTCAGGAGCCGCCGCCGCCACCAGTAGACGGCGCCGCGACGGAAAACATGTTGAACCGCGCGCACGTGTACATCGCTGTGCTACAGGCGCGTGCTAAAATCGCGAAACAACACCCTAGCTGACGCTGAGAGGTTGAGTCATTTCAACGAGATTTCTGGCTGGGGCGCCTGGATTCGAACCAGGGAATGGCGGAATCAAAATCCGTGGCTGTTTCTTCCTAAGCATCTGATCCGAAATCTGATTGGCCGATTATCCGCCAATCGCTGTGCCGGCATTTGTGCCGGCGCTCTGCATTTTCGTAACCGTAGCGTGGAGTTGTGCAATGTCGAAGCCGGCAAATGCGGACGTGCGTTCTCTTTGGGCCTCTTGGTATCAGCCAGTCACGCTCCCCCGGCCCGAGCTACTGATCCCAGCCAACCAGAACACCCCGCAGGCGCAATCCGACAACGACAACCTTCCGGCATTCCAGGGCAGTTATGACGGCACCTTGGCCAGCCTGGTCGACGGCTACCTGACCGACCCAGTCTCACCCTTCCACGCCACCCGGCATTGCACCAAGATCTCCTACCGCACCCTTTGCCGTCGGCTGGTGACTGACCATGGCACGGCCCGCATCAGCGACCTGAAATACCGAACTCTGCTCGAGTGGAAGAACGCATGGGGCGCCGCAGGCCAAGTGCCGATGACGCATGCACTCTTCGCAATGCTGCGGATCACAATCCGCTTCGGCGCCACGATTTTGGAAGAGGCCGAATGCGAACGCGCCGCTTCTGTCCTCCACGGGATGCGCGTGCCAGTCGCGAAGCCGCGCAGGGAGACCATCACGCTTCCGCAGATGCTGGCCATCTGCGACCGAGCGACCGCGATCGGCCGGACATCAATCGCCTTCGCGCAGAAGATCCAGTTCGCCGCAACGCTCCGGCAGAAGGACGTCATCGGTGAATGGGTGCCCATGAGCGAGCCGGGCGAAAGCGACATCGCCAACGACAACAAAAAATGGATACGGGGCATCCGCTGGGAAGAGATCGACGACAATCTGATCCTTCGCCACACCACCAGCAAGAAGCAGAAAGAGATCATCGTCGACCTGACGGTCGATCCACTCGTGCGCGACGAGATAGCGCGCATCGGTAATAAGCCGGAAAGTGGTCCACTGATCGTTTCGGAGACCACCCGCCTCCCGTACACCGCGCATGAATTCCGCCGGCACTGGCGCAACATCGCAACGTTCGTCGGCGTGCCGAAGAACGTGCGCAACATGGATACGCGCGCCAGCGCCGTCACTGAAGCAGCAGAAGCCGGTGTTCCGCTCGAAACGATTCAGCACGCAGCCGCGCACAGCAGCACGGATCAGACAGCGGACTACGCGCGCGTCGATCAAGCACGGCAGATCAGAACAGCAATGGAGAAGCGCGTCGCAGCGCGGAAGCAAACATGCTGACACATCAGCAATTCGGGCGTTAGCGCATGACATATTGGTTCAAATATTCTGACAAACCGATCAGCGCGGATGGGCTGGTTTACCGTGACCAGAAGGAGGAGCCGGGCTCTTACACCAAGCCGCGCGGCTTCTGGATTACGGACGAGACTGAGGATTGGCGCTCCTGGTGCATCTCGGAGCGGTTCCAGCTCGATTGCCTCACCCACAAACACGCGATCGGTCTGGACGAAACCCGCATCCTGATCCTGCGAAGCGCAGGCGAGATGGACTATTTCACTTCGCGCTACGAATTCTGGAAAGAATGGGGCGGCCCTTCTGGTAACAAATGGCGCGATCAGTGCATCAACTGGCGCGCTGTCGCCGATGATTATGCCGGCCTGATCATCACGCCGTACCAGTGGTCGCGGCGTCTTGAGCCTTATTCCTGGTACTACGGGTGGGACTGCGCAAGCGGATGCATCTGGGACCCCAGCGCCATCACCAGAATCGAACTCATTGAAATCGACCACGAGGTCGCGCGACAGCGCGAAGCCGCGTGAGCATCGCTGATTACGAGTTTCTGCACACAAAATTTGAGGAAAACAGATGGCGCGCTTCGCGGAAAACACATCGGTCTCAGTTGAGAAATCGCGTGCCGAAATCGAATCCATGATCGTCCGCTATGGCGCGTCATCGACCGCGTTCATGAACGGCCCGGGCCGAGCGATGATCCTGTTCGAATGCAAGGATCGGCGCGTAATGTTCGAACTACCTCTTCCGAACATCGAGGAGAAACGCTTCCAGCGCGACGGCCGCGGCACGCTGCGGAGCCCAGCAAAGCGCCTCGATGCTTGGGAGCAGGCTTGCCGGCAGCGTTGGCGCGCCCTCGCCCTTGTCATAAAGGCGAAGCTCGAAGCTGTCGAAAGCGGCATCACCGCATTCGAAGACGAGTTTCTTGCGCACATCGTCATGCCAGATGGCCAGACCGTCGGCACGCACATCAAACCGCGCATCGCTGCAGCCTACGAGAGCCAGAGCATGGTTCCTCTGCTGCCCGCGCCCAAAGCTCAGCAGTGACGAGAGGTTATGGCATGACGCAAGCGATCGAAGGCCAGCGCATCACAACGCGCTATTTCAGCGGATACGAGAGCGTTCGCGTTCTTCAGGTCCACGACACCTATTACGTGGTGTCGCGCTTTGGTGGTCAGGCCACGGACATACTGCCGAAGGACAAGGTGTCGAAGATATTCGACGCTGCAGGCGACGAAGTGTTTTGCCACGAGAGCGAAAAGGGCCCGCATCCGGCCCTTCATGCGCAGTGACCAGCGGAAAGCGGAGCACATGACAAAGAAGCAGATGGCGAAGACGATCGCGGCGATCACCCGTCACAAGGATGCAATTTCCAAGCACCGTGACTCGCTACGCGCCCTTGAAGACGACATCGCGGCGGTTGTCGATTCCACTGATCGAGGTCTTGAAAGCCTCGTTGCCGCTGTCGAGGCGCTGAGTGAGCACGTCTAGTCCGCAGTGAATTTCAGTTACCGAAGCACAGGAGATGTGAGTGAATATCTGGTTCATGGCCAGCAACCACTCTTTCGCAAAGATCGAGATGGGTACAGCGGCGGATATGGCCGAGGCGGCTGAGAAGCTGTTCAAAATTGACGGCGCCGGATCTCTCTTTGTCCGAGATAGATTGGGCGGACAGATCGACGCGCTCACCTTGCATGGCCGGCGCGATCTCGGTCGAGAAGACCTCATGAAGTGGGCGGACTCTGTCCGACTTGAGGACGAATTCGAGCGCCTAATGGCCGCGTAGTTTCATAACGTGTCGTTAGCGATGCCCAGCGTGGCCGACGCTGCGGCCGAAGTGTTCAACGCCAGTCAAAGGACATCGGCTATCCGAAAATGCTCTGACCCGCACATACAGGCCGTTAAGGAGGCAGAGATGAGCACGAAGAACGATTGGTGCCGATATTGCGGCCGGATGCGGTCAATCCACTGCATGAACACCCGCGACATGGAAGACAGCAATGACGACATCTGCAAGGGAGCCCTACTCGATGTCGGCGGCGGCGAATACACGGTGAACCAGCACGAAGCGCAATTGCGCAGAGCTAATCAGTAGGAACTGACGATGAACGCGATCGTAGAAAAACACATCACGGACTGCCTGGCGGAATCCCGCGCCGCAAAAGAACGCGGCGATATGCCAACCATGTATCGGCTGAACACTGCCTATCATTGGCTCGACAAGGTTCGTCGCGATCTGGAGCGCAGTAACATCACATCATCGGAGCAGAGATGATTACGTTCGGCGCGGCACTTGAGATGGACGATAACGGCGGCGATTGTCGGATCGTGATCCAGGTTGGCGGCAGCAAAACAGCCTTTCAAGACGCATCTGCTGCCAGGCGCGTTGGCGAGGAGCTAGTCTCTAGTGACGACTTCAATGCCACTGAAAGGGAACTGTTCGCAATGTTGAAATCCATGATCGATGCTGCGGCCCTCTCATTTGAGCGCGTGACGCGCCAAAGCAACTCGCACTGATACCTGATTACGGAGGCACACATGGACGCGAAAGATATCGTCGATCAATTCAACGAGTGGACGCCGGCTCACGACGTGTTGCAGCGCGTCGCGGCAGCGCAATCCTCTGACCCCGCAACAGATGACCTAACTGTCCCGCTTGCAATTGAACTGGCGGAGAAGGAGACCGAGATCGAGCGGCTGCAGTCGGCGCTACGCTTCGGCTGCGGTGCAGCGATCAGCAGCCTCCCGCCCGGAGAACGCGAATGGTCGCCTACGAGCGGGATCGGCATAATGCTGAAGGCGCTCGGTTGCGGCGCTCTCGTCTATGGCGATGAGGTCCGCGCGGCACTCGCTAATGAGCAGACAGCCACGGAGAAGAAGTCGTGAAATTCAGCGGCGCAAAAGACCTTGAAATCGAACTCGGTCACGACAATTCAGTTCGGATCACCACCAGGTACACGACCAGCTACGAGGCAGCGATCGCCTATGATGAGCTTTCAACCGCTGCAAAGTCCGGACGGCTGAAGGTCAACTTCAGCTTGGGTGAGGTTCTGGAAGAAGAAGGCCCAACGGTTGGTGGGCAGTGATAAGCGATGACCGAAAGCAACATCATGAGAATGGCCAGGCTGGCCGCTGAGCGGATAGCGAAGCTCTCGCCGGAGAAGCAGGAATATCTGCGGCGAGCTATTGGGCAATCAGCGGCCGACAAATGACACTCCCGCGCTGGCCAGAACCGTTGAGCAAAGCAGATCAGCGCGCGATCTATGAGAACCAAACTGCTATATTGGAGTGGCTGCAACAACACGGGCACCAGATTGAGGATGATGCAATGACCTTTGACCCACGCAAGAACGTCCGCTTTCGCGGGAAATTGATTTCAGAACTCAGCCGGGAAGAAATGGAAGAGGCTCTGATACAAGCGCTAACGCAGATCCACCAGATGAACGCGCCGCATCTCAGCGCGGACCAAGACACCCCATACATCAAGGACGGCTTTCAGGTTAGCGTGCCGTAACACGAGATCAGTAATGCATCTTTGGCAGCAATAGCTTGCCTTCTTTACATCTCCTTCGTCCGGCGAGCCGCCACTCGATTTCTAGTGAGTATTCTGCATATACGTTAATGTTTCGGCACATTCTATGCAATTGACCCGCTGGAAAACGCGGTTGCCCATTTCTCGTTTCTATGATGAGATTTCGCTGCAAGTCATATTGAAGGTCATTCTGCAATGCAGTCAGTGGCGTTCGTTATTGATGATGACGACTTCGTCAACGAATCGATTTGTAACTTGCTTAATTCGGTCGATATTGACGCCAAACCCTTTCGAACAGTTGACGAATTTTTGCATATCGATAGGTCCAATACTGCGGGATGCATTATTCTTGACGTGCGTCTCCCGGGAAAGAGCGGGCTTGAATTTCAAGTCGAAGCCAAGTCACTGGGCATATCCCTTCCCATCATATTCCTGACGGCCTATGCGGACGTTCCCATGAGCGTGCGCGCCATGAAGAACGGCGCATTCGAGTTCCTATGCAAGCCGTTCCGAGCTGAGGATCT
>JAFAFP010000125.1 GCA_023423415.1 Pseudomonadota bacterium
CTTCTTGCGTTCGCTGCCCCAACCGAAACAGTCCGGCCGCTGGTTATGGGACCTTTGCTTGCGAAGTGCTTTGCCTAAAGTCTAGGCTGTTGCCGGTCTTGTCTCTGCCACAAGCGTGAGATAGCGCCGCGTCATTGCGATGTGGGGCACGCGATGCAGCGAGTGAAGCGGTTCATCCGCGCCAATAGGCGCGCCATCCGCTGGCGTATCAAGGCGGAACCGGTGCGCCGGAGTCATCCGGGCGCTTACCGTTTCTATGCTGAATTGATGACACACGGTTTTCATCCGGATGCGCTGATTGATATCGTGCCGGATTACCGGCTGATCTATGTCGGCGTGCCGAAGGCGGCGTCGAGCACGATCAAACGATCGCTCAGCAAGCTTACCGCCAGCAAGACGGACGAACTGCAAGCGTTGCATAAGCGCGGAGCATCAGGCCTGTTCAGTCCGAGCGAGGTCGGTGTCGTCGAGTTCCACAAACTGGCGACCGCGCCGGACACGCTGCGTTTTTCGTTCGTGCGCAATCCTTACGAGCGGCTGGTATCCTGTTGGGCGGATAAGTATCAGGGCCGGCCGCTGGTCGCCGGCGATCCGTTCATCAATGTTTATCTCGCTTACCGCCAGGAAGCCGATCGCACCTTGCCGCATGGCCGCGATGCCATGTTGCCGTTCTCGGTCTTTGTCGAGATGGCGACCGCGACCTGCTTGATGCGCATCGACCCGCATTGGTCGTTGCAGGACGATCTCATCAGCATGCCGGGGATCACGCTCGATCTGATCGGCAAGGCCGAGAATTTTACCGAGGACTATCGGCGCGTGATCGCACATATCGGTGGAAGCGAGCACGTCGCAAGCGGCAAGAGCAATATGAACGTATCGAAACGCTCGCAATGCCGCGATTACTTCGATGATACCCTGGCCAGGCGTGTCCATCGGGCGTTCGAGCGAGACTTCGATCGCTTCGGCTATCCGGCCGCCTTGCCCGAATAATCGCGAAGTCTGCGCTTATTCGCCGATCCCGTAGCTTTCGTCGCGCAGTGTCTTCGCTTTCTTCAGGATGCGGCACATGCGCTGCGCCCAGTCGCGCTGATCGCTTTCCGTTTCGATCAGATCGTGGCGGATTTCGATCGCGACATGCGGCAGGCTGCGCTGTTCGCCATGCACCGGGATTGTGTAATCGGTGTCGTCGCTCACCATGTAGGGCTCATTGTCGCCGACCACGAGTTCGATCTCTTCGCGCAGCAAGCGCAGAATGAACGCGGCGAAGCGCGAGTCGCGGTTGTAGAGAACGCCGGCATGCCAGGGCCGCTGCACGCCTTTGAAGACCGGCGTGAAGGAATGCATCGCGACCAGAAAGGCCGGCTGTTCCTCGCGATCGCGCCGATCGAGCTCGGTGGTGATCGCGTTATGATACGGCGTGAAGACTTCGCGTTGCCGGGCTTCGATCTGTGTTGGCGTCAGCTTCACGTTGCCGGGAACCGGCGTGTTCTCGCTCATCGTTGCAATCGATGTGGGCGCGTGGAACGGCCGGTTGCAGTCGATCACAAGACGCGAATAGGGCTGCATGATCGCCGGCGCGTCGAGTTCTTCAGCCATGAAGCGCACCACCGGCTCAATGCCGACATCCCAGGCGATGTGTCGCCGCAACTCGCTTTCGGAAACGCCAAGATCGCCGAGCTTTCTCGGAATCCGCCGGCCGGCATGGTCGGCAACAAGCACGAAGGGTGACATCCCTTCGGTCCGCAGCGTGACGACGGTGGCGGGTTCGTCGGGCAGGAGGAGCGATGCGTCAGCCATCGGCAAGTCCTTTGTGAGCAGTTGATCACCATTCCGGCGACGGGTGGTATTCGTCGTCTGATTTAAGCTTATTGTCATTCCCTTCGCTTTTGGCGCCGAGGACATGCCTGGCTTCACCGCGGGCATTTTCGTTTTCCCCCTGTGAATTGCGGTGGATAAGCAGGGAAATCGCATCGGTACCCGGCCCAATCCGGACATCGTTAAACAGCTGCGAATCGGGCCCTTCTTTGCAGCTAGCTTATTGGCTATAGCCACCCCATGCGCTTCTCGCCCCAGTTTTTAGAGGAACTCCGCGAACGCCTTCCGGTCTCGGAGGTCGTCGGCCGTCGCGTGAAGCTCAAGAAGGCCGGGCGGGAATGGCGCGGGCTGTCGCCGTTCAACCAGGAAAAGACCCCGTCGTTTTTCGTCAATGACCAGAAGCAGGCGTGGTTCGATTTCTCCTCCGGCAAGAACGGCTCGATCTTCGATTTCGTGATGATGACCGAAGGCGTCGCCTTCCCCGAAGCGGTCGAGCGGCTCGCCGCCATGGCCGGCGTGCCGATGCCGAAGGTATCGCAGGAGGAAACGGTTCGCGAGCAGCGGCGCAAGACGCTGCACGAGGTGGTCGAACTCGCTGCCCAGTTCTTCGAAAGCACATTGCAGTCGCGTGCAGGGGCGAAGGCGCGCGGCTATCTCGCCGATCGCGGCATCGGCCCGGAGACGCAGGTGCGTTTCCGCATGGGCTATGCACCGGCGGATCGCTTCGCGCTGAAGGAGCATCTCGGCAATCAGGGTGTTCCGGTCGAGGACATGATCGAGGCCGGTCTCACGATCGCCGGCGACGATATTCCGGTGCCGTACGATCGTTTCCGCGATCGCGTGATGTTTCCGATCCCGGATTGGCGCGGGCGCTTGATCGCCTTCGGCGGCCGTGCGCTCAGCCCCGATGCGCAGGCGAAGTATCTCAACTCGCCGGAGACCCAGCTCTTCCACAAAGGCTCGATCCTGTTCAATGGCGCGAAAGCGCGGCAGGCCGTGCATGACGGCAAGGCGCTGATCGTCGTCGAAGGCTATGTCGACGTGATCGCGATGGCGACGGCAGGCTTTGAAGGGGCGGTTGCGCCGCTTGGCACTGCGCTCACCGAGGAACAGCTTGGCCTTCTCTGGCGCATCGCCGACGAGCCGACGCTGTGTTTCGACGGCGACAAGGCGGGGCGTCGCGCAGCGTATCGTGCGGTCGATCTTGCCTTGCCGAAGCTGCTGCCGGGCAAGAGCCTGTCTTTCGCCATGCTGCCGGAAGGTCAGGACCCGGACGATCTCATCCGCTCCGGCGGCCGCCCGGCGATGGAAGACGTATTGAAAACCGCGCGTCCGCTCGCCGATGTCCTGTGGGCGCGTGAGACCGAGACCGCATCGTTCGATACGCCGGAACGCAGAGCCGCGCTGGAAGCGCGTATCGGCGAGATCCTGAACGGCATCGCCAATGAGGCGGTGCGCAAATATTACAAGCAGGATTTTGACGCCCGCGTGCGCGCGCTGTTCATGCCGCAACGGGGCCAAGGCTTCGAGCGCGGCCGGCGCTATGAAACCGCGGGGCGGCGCAGTGGCGGCGGCAGTCAGCGTGGCGGCTGGCGTGGTGGGCAGCGGCCGGAGCCCGATCCGTTTGCGGCGCCGTCGCCGCGGATCGGCCAAAGCCCGCTGGTGCGCGGGCACCGGAGCGCTCTGCCGCCGCGCGAGGCGCTGATCCTCCTTGCGGTGATTGAGCACCCCTGGCTGCTCGAAACCCACCTTGAGGAATTCGCCGAGATCGAACTGCTGCACCCCGACGCCGATCAGTTGCGCCGGGCGGTGCTGGATGCTGCGTCGGGCGAGACGGCGGTCGAGAGTGAAAAATTGCAGCGCGACCTCGGCACAAGAGGTCTGGACCCGCTGATTTCACGGGTTCGTGGCGCGATTACCCATACGTCGGACTGGCCGGCGCGCGCGGGAGCCGGAGAATCCGATGTTTCTCAATGGTGGGCGCATATCGTTACCTTGCATCGCAAGACACGCACGCTAAATAGGGAGCTAAAAGACGCAGAGCGTGCGCTCGGCGACGATCCGAGCGAGGCTAATTTCGCCTGGATCCGGGATGTTCAGAACAGGCTCGCAGCCCTCGAGGGAACCGAGGCGCTGATCGAGGGCTTTGGGGCATCCTCGGGACGATCCGTCAGGAGGTCTTGAGTTTTTGCGGTCCGGCGCGCGATTCGGGCGGACTTTATGGGATTGCCCCGCGTCTGGGGCCTTTTTTAACGAACGGCCGGGGTCTTTGCAGGGTTAATCCCCACTTAAGAGACCGCGGCGACAGTCGGTGTGTTGATTCGGCAACCCCGCGCGGGTGGACTCAGCGTAAGATCGAGTCTCTCGCCATAGGGTAGGGGTAGTCGATACGGTGGGAGAACCCCGCTGCGGGAGAGAGAACTAAATGGCGAGCAAGAGCGCGACCAGCAAGACGGCGGCCAAGGCTAAGCCTTCCATCAAGAATACCGTCAAATCGCTGGTTAAGACCGCGGCCGGAAAGACCGCGTCCAAGCCTGCGCCCGCCAAAGAACCAGTGAAGGAAACAGTGAAAGTCACCGCGAAACCTGCTGCAAAGGCGCCCGCGCGTCCTGAGCCCGTCCAATCCGCCCAGAAAACCGTCCTCAAGGAGGTCTCCGAGAAGGAGGCCGTGAAGGCCAAGGCCGGCCAGGCCAAGGACGAAACCGCTGACAAGGACGCGGAGGCCACTCCGGACAGCCCGCTGCCGCTGCTCGACCTGTCGGACGCCGCCGTCCGCAAGATGATCAAGCAGGCCAAGAAGCGCGGCTATGTCACTTTCGACCAGCTGAACGAAGTGCTGCCCTCGGATTCCACCTCCCCCGAGCAGATCGAGGACATCATGTCGATGCTCTCGGAAATGGGCATCAACGTCATCGAGAACGAGGAAGCCGCCGACGAGGACGCCGAGAAGGAAGAGGACGATGACGACGAGGGCGGTGAGCTCGTCGAAGTCACCGCCAAGCCGCTGGCGACGACCGAGAAGAAGGAACCGTCGGAACGCACCGACGACCCCGTGCGCATGTATCTGCGCGAGATGGGCTCGGTGGAACTTCTGTCGCGCGAAGGCGAAATCGCCATCGCCAAGCGCATCGAGGCTGGCCGCGAGGCGATGATCGCCGGTCTGTGCGAAAGCCCGCTGACGTTCCAGGCCATCATCATCTGGCGCGACGAGTTGAACGAAGGAAAGGTGTTCCTTCGCGACATCATCGATCTCGAAGCCACCTATGCCGGTCCGGACGCCAAGATGCCGGCGCCGGTCGGTCCGGACGGCAAGCCGCTGCCGGGTTCCGAATTCGCCGAGGCCTCACCGCCATCCGCGCCGCCGCAGCCGACCCCGTTCCGGCCCGCGCCCGCCGCCGGCGGCAATGGCGAGGACAAGGATCCGGCCGAACTCGCCGCCGAAGCGGACATGGAGGACGATGAGTTCGAGAACTCGATGTCGCTTGCGGCGATCGAGGCCGAACTGAAGCCGAAGGTGCTGGAAACCTTCGACACCGTCGCCAACGAATACAAGAAGCTGCGCAAGCTGCAGGAGCAGGACATTGCCAACCGCCTGCAGAACGAGACGCTGTCGCCGTCGCAGGAGCGCAAATACAAGAAGCTGAAGGACGAGATCATCACCGCGGTGAAGTCGCTGCGCCTCAACCAGGCGCGCATCGATTCCCTCGTCGATCAGCTTTACGAGATCAACAAGCGCCTGGTCGGTCTCGAGGGCCGCATGATGCGTCTGGCCGAAAGCCATGGCGTCGCCCGCGAAGACTTCCTGAAGAACTATTTCGGTTCGGAGCTCGATCCGCGCTGGCTCAACCGCGTGTCCAAGCTCGCGGCCAAGGGCTGGAAGAACCTTGTCGCCAACGACAAGGAGAAGGTGAAGGATCTGCGCGGCAACATTCACACGCTCGCGGCCGAGACCGGCCTCGAGATCGGCGAATTCCGCAAGATCGTGCATTCGGTGCAGAAGGGCGAGCGCGAAGCCCGTCAGGCGAAGAAGGAAATGGTGGAGGCGAACCTGCGCCTCGTCATCTCGATCGCCAAGAAATACACCAATCGCGGCCTGCAGTTCCTCGACCTCATTCAGGAAGGCAATATCGGCCTGATGAAGGCGGTCGATAAGTTCGAATATCGCCGCGGCTACAAGTTCTCGACCTACGCGACATGGTGGATCCGGCAGGCGATCACGCGTTCGATCGCCGACCAGGCTCGCACCATCCGCATTCCGGTGCACATGATCGAGACGATCAACAAGATCGTCCGCACCTCGCGCCAGATGCTCAACGAAATCGGCCGCGAGCCGACGCCGGAAGAGCTGGCCGAGAAGCTCGGCATGCCGCTGGAAAAGGTGCGCAAGGTTCTCAAGATCGCCAAGGAGCCGCTGTCGCTCGAAACCCCGATCGGTGACGAGGAAGACTCGCATCTCGGCGATTTCATCGAGGACAAGAACGCGGTGCTGCCGATCGATGCGGCGATCCAGTCGAACCTGCGCGAAACCACGACGCGCGTGCTCGCCTCGCTCACCCCGCGCGAGGAGCGCGTGCTGCGCATGCGCTTCGGCATCGGCATGAACACCGACCACACGCTGGAAGAAGTCGGCCAGCAATTCTCGGTGACGCGCGAACGTATCCGCCAGATCGAGGCGAAGGCTTTGCGCAAGCTGAAGCATCCGTCACGGTCGCGGAAGCTGCGGAGCTTCCTCGATAACTGATCTCTATCCTCCGCTCGTCCCCGCGCAAAAGCGCGTCTTAACGCAGAAGCGGGGACCCAGAATACAAACGCCGCGCTCAGAAATGAGCGCGGCGCTTTTGCGTCTCGTTATTGGGCACCAAATGCGAAAATCGCGTCAAACCGCTACTTGCATAGAGCTTGTCACCCTAAGTTTTCCTTCGCTCTGTTGGTTAACCTCCAGTACTATTGCTGGGGGTGACGAATCGTATCCCGCACATAGACTAGTCCGCTCATGTGCAAATCGCTGAATGGGAAGCGATTTCGATTCATTGTGGGATCAATCGGTGAAAAACGAAAAAAAGAAAGTTCCAACGGCTTATCGCGTTGCGAAGCATGGTCGTATCTTGTTGGGCGACAGCCTCGACGTGATGACCACAATGAAAGCGCAGAGCGTGGATTTGATAATGACGAGTCCGCCCTTTGCGCTGACTCGCAAGAAGGAGTACGGTAATAAACAAGAAGATGAATACCTCAAGTGGTTCCGCCAATTTGCTAAGGCATTCAAAAACATTCTGAAATCAAACGGTAGCTTGGTGATCGATCTCGGAGGCGCCTGGAAGCCTGGCGCTCCAACTCGAAGCCTTTATCATTTTAAGCTGCTCATTATGCTTTGCGAGGAGTTTGGTTTTCATCTCGCGCAAGAGTTTTATTGGTGGAATCCTTCAAAGCTTCCTAGTCCAGCCGAGTGGGTAAACATTCGTCGCATAAGAGTAAAGGATGCAATAAATACGGTTTGGTGGCTTTCTCCTACACCGTGGCCGCGTGCCAGTAATCGGCGTGTTTTGCAGCCGTACAGCGAGAGCATGCAGAATCTTTTGACGAAGGGCTATAAAGCCAAGCTTCGGCCTTCCGGTCATGACATCAGCGAAAAGTTCGCGATTGATAATGGCGCGGCAATTCCTCCAAATTTAATTGCGATACCAAATACCGAAAGCAACAGCGCGTATATGAGATATTGCCAAGAAAAAGGTTTGAAACCTCACCCGGCACGGTTTCCAGCTGATCTTCCCGAATACTTTATTCGGATGCTGACAGACGAGGGGGATTTCGTATTCGATCCGTTCGGCGGGAGTTGTATTACAGGAGAGGTCGCAGAACGGCTCGGACGGAGATGGGTATGTGTAGAAATGGTAGAAGAATATTTGAAGGGAGCTGTTGGGCGCTTCATTAGGCCGTCCGCAGTCGCGAGACCTTCCCCGGACGATGATGATGCATGGTACCGAGTCCCTCGACCGGGTATGCTATGGAATGGACCGGATGCGACTCCGCTTCCTGCAGATGGCGGAAGAAAGCGGGCCAGTAAAATTGATCAGAAGAGCCAGCGTCTTGTAACAGATCAATTACCGTTGCGGGCGGCTGAGTAGGGGCATTCAAGTGGCGAGGTTACGGAAGCCGGACCTATTTAGGGTCGTAGAGCGCTCAATTTTGGATAGTGGCTGGAATTTTCTGCATTTATCAGACGCTGGCGATCATCCGGCGCGGTATCAAGTGTATCGAGATGACGATAGCATTCGAGTTCGAGTTTACATCTGGAATCTAACTCACGGCGGAGGAAGTGCGCGCGCGGCGGATGAGTACCGAATTCAAATTACTGGAATTCCAGGCGCTTCTGGTTCACAGCAATTTCAGCCGGAAATTGGCGGCAAGACGGTTATTCTTGGATGGTGGGATGAAGTCGAGGTTTTTGCCGGGTTTGACTACAATTTTCATGCAGGTGAGCTTGGGAATTCCCCATCTATTCAAATACGCGAAGCGGCTCTTCGATCTGCCCATGCAAATGGATTTGCCGCTCACAACCGGGGAAATGGCGAGTTAGCTATAGCGTTTCGCCCCGATTTTATGGGTACTTACCTCCGCAATTTGGAAGACCTGCATGCAGTCGGTAGGCAACCAGAAGAGGTGCAGTTGCTGGAGGAAATTGCAGAGGATCCAGAAGATGTCGATGAGGCGGAGATTCTAGAGGAGGTTCCGGCAGAACGACAGTATGCAGTTATTTCAACACGCAAGGCTCTGAGAGATATCAATTTTAGAAGTCGTGTTTTAACAGCGTACAGTCATCAATGTGCAATGTGCGGAGTTCAGCTGAAGCTTCTTGATGCGGCCCACATTTTACCGGCCGCTCACCCTGATAGTACTGATCAGACATCGAATGGCGTTGCCTTGTGCGCCCTGCACCACAGAGCGTTTGATCGGTCGTTAGTTACATTTGACAACGACCATCGTATCCACGTCGACGAAGCTCAAGCTGAAGAATTTCGAAGAACCGGTCACGACGGTGGCCTTGATGTCTTCAGAAATGCATTGCGTCCGATTTTGATCCTTCCGCCCGACAAGAGAGACCGCCCGGATAGCAAGTTTATTTCGACGTCGAATACTCTTCGTGGGTGGAGCTTTGGCTGAGGCTGTAAACGTCCTCAATCTAGCTCATTGACAAAATTCCTATCTAGGACTATAAACCCCTTCATCCCGTCCCACTGCAAGGGGCGTCTGATCAGCGTCACATGACGCGGGGCGGGAAGCGGTGGCCGTGCGGCGGGCGGACGTAACCCGTGGTGCGGTCGGTTCAAGTCGCGTCCCGCCGTGCTAGCTGCCGGCGTTTCGGTGGAGGAACGTCCATCGGGGACGATGGAGCAGACCGTCAAACACCGCGCGCGGAACGCCGAGCGATCGGCGGTTCGTGGTGACTACGCTCGTGTGGATATAAAACTCACATCCCACACGGGGCTGCGGGCTTAGCTGAAGCCCGGCGTTCCGCGCGCCCTTGCGCATTGGGTGGTCCCAATGCGCAACCCGAAAAAGGGCAACATGCGGTCAGGACTCCGGCGTACCCCGCGCCGTTCAAACAACAGGGGCGATGACGCGCATCCGCAAACACGACCATGCAGAACAATTCCGCTCCTTCACTCCATCAATTCGGTCGGCGGGTGGCGCGGGTCGTAGCTGCGCGGGCGGTTGTTCTCGAGAATCTTCCAGATCGGCCACACGAAAGCGGCGCCGGCGAACAGCGAGCCCAGCACGCGCCAGTCGCGCACGATGAACAGCAGTACGAACGGCGTGCCGATGAAGAACAGCACGGCGATCACGAACATGATCGCCAGGCCCGTGTGTCGGCCTTCCGACATGCCGGCGGTGAAGCTGATGGTGCCCGCAGGCGCGAGCGCAAGCCTTCGATGCAGCGCGGTCACGAAGTCGCGGTAGAGCGGCGTCTGATCGTGATCGACCGTGCCGGCGGCGCCGGCGTCGGTCACGGTCAGTGTGGTGCCGTCGCGAAAGGCGATGCGGCACCGGTTCACTTCGCTCTTGCCGTCGCTGGCCGATGCCATGCTCACCGCGATGATGCCGGTCCAGAGCTGGCGCATGGCGACGTCTTCGTCGTGCCAGTCCAGGCTGGAGTCGAGCCCTGCATCGGTGATGGCCACGCCGCGATTCGGATTGCGCCAGAAGAAGTGCTTGTCGTTGACGAGGATGTACAGCTCGTAGCGTTTCGAGACCGGTGCGGGCATGTCCATGCGCAAAGGTTAGCGCGAGGGATGTGCGTCGTCATCACCCCGGCGCGCTGCCGGGCGGGGCGGGCGGCTCCGGCGTGCGATGCACGACGGTGAGCGTGATGTAGGCGCCGATCCATGAGCCGATGGCGGCGAACGCCACATAGACCCAGTTCTGCGTGTAGCTGATCACCGCGAACGAGGAGAGCAGATACCAGATGCTGCTCCATGTTGCGGCGGGCACGCGCTTGCGCGCGACCACCGAGGCGGTGAACATCACATAGGCGGCGTCGGTGGTGGCGGTGGCGATGAGAACGCCGAGCGCGATCAGCGGGTCGATCTGGAGGGACCACATCTGCAAGGACTCCGTGGAGCGGTTCCGCGTTGACGAGGGCTGCAAGCGTAATGGCGTTTTGCGCCGGATTTGATGCAATCTGCAGGCCGGCAGTGTTTTTTCCCGATTGCCGTTCTTGTGCGTTGACGGATCGGTCCGGGCGATTGTTGATGGATGCCAACGGGCTTCGATGCGCGGTGTAGTGCAGGGACCGGTGGTCGGATGACGAAGCTGTCCATAATCGGGCTGGACCGGAACGGGATCCGGCTCGCGATCGGCTTTTCGGTCGCGGCTTTGCTCGCCTTGTCGATCGCGATGGCGATCGGTCTCGACAACCCGTACTGGGCGGGCGTTGCGGTGTGGGTCACGGCCGGCCAGCCGAGCCGTGGATTGCTGCTGCACCGGGTGCTGTTTCGCCTGCTGGGCACGGCGCTCGGGTCAGCCGTCGGGCTGTTCATCGTCTATGTCGCGCATCAGCCGATTCTGGTCGTCGCCATGCTGGTGGCGTGGCTGACATTCTGCACGGCGGTCGGCAATCTGTTCCGGCAGTTTCGCGCCTATGCCTGGTTTCTGTCCGGCTACACCGCCGCGATCGTGGTGCTGCCAAGCTATTTCGACACCGCGCATCTGCACCATTTCGCCGAGGCGCGGGTGATCAGCAATTTCATCGGCGTGTTCTGCGTCATCGCGGTGGTGCTGGCGTTGCGGCCGTCGTTGCAGGACGCGTCCGTCACGCAGATCAATCAGACCGCCGCCAATGTGCTGACATGGATCGCCGGCGTGCTGCGTGGCGATGCGGCCGCGGGCGATCCCGCGCATGCGCGCAAGCTTCTCATCGAACTCGCCAAGGTCGAAGATACGGCCGATACGGCGGTGACACCCTCGCTTAACGGCTATCGCACCGTCCGACAGATCCGCCATCTCGCCATTGCTCTGGTCGCGCTGATTGCAGCGGGGCGCGCATTGTACAACAAAAAGGCTCTACGTCGGATGAAGTGAGCGGGAAGGCGCAGGCGCTTGCGACGCTGCTCGACGAGCGTGTCGGCTCGGAGAAAGAAGCGCGCATCGTTGACGAAAAATTGCAGGCCTTCGATGCTCCGCCTGCGCTCGCAGATGTCGCTGCTGCCATCAACGCCGTGACGGCGGATCTGCAGCGGCTCGCCGCAACCGAGGCGGCGGACGCGCCCGATCAACCGTTGGTCTATCACCGCGATTGGCACCTCGTCCGCATCGCGGCGTTGCGGACATTCGTCACCGTGCTGGCGGTTGGTCTCGTCTGGGTGTTTACCGGCTGGTCCAACGGCGCGATGGCGCTGATCGGCACGTCGATCTTCGTGTCGGTGTTCTCCAATCTCGATACCGCACGGCAGATGGTCGAAACTGTCCTCAAAGGTTCAGCGGTTGGGCTGATCGCGGCGCTCGTCGTCTCCGCATTCGTGCTGCCGCACGTCCACAGCCAGTGGCAGATGCTGCTGGCGATCGCACCGTTCATCGTTGCCGGGTCGTTCGGTTTCGCGCACCCGGTGACGGCGCGGCCGGCGACCGACACCAACGCCGTGTTTCTGATCGCGCTGCAGTTGTCCTGGCCGCCGCTTGGCGATGTCTGGCACACGCTGGAGGGCGGCGGGGCATTGCTCGTGGGCATGTCGGTGCCGTGGCTCGCCTATTATCTGATGCCGCTGAAGCCGGCGCAGCGCATCGATGCACTGACGTTGCAGATCGTGCGCGATCTCGATCGCTTTCTTGTTCCGCAGGCCGGCGCATCGCTGCAGCGGCTGCGCCTGCGTCTTTATCACAGCGTGATGCGGCTGGCGTTGCGCCTGTCCGCGCGGCCCAACGATCCGCTGCTGGACAGCGCGTTGTCCGCACTCGGCGTGGCGGAAATCGTTCGTCCGCAAATAGCGAAGGTATCAGCCAATGACCGCCACTCCGATGCCAATAGGAATTCGAACGGCGCAACGGCACAAGCGATGCTCGATGACGCGGTCGCACGGCTGGCTGCGCGCAGTTACGACCAGGCGGGCGCGTGACTCCCGTTCAATGGTTGCCGAGGAGACTTGTTCTCAGTTTGGAATCAATCTAAACTAATTGAATGTTCTCCAGTTTTGCCTCCCGTCGCCGCTTCAGCGATTTGTCGGAAGCCGAAATTCTGGCCCTCGCCATTTCGTCGGAGGAAGACGACGCGCGCATCTATGCGACCTATGCCGAGCAGTTGCGCCACGACTATCCGGCGACGGCAGAGATGTTCGATGCCATGGCGGCGGAGGAGGACGGCCATCGTCGTCTGCTGATCGATACGTTCGAGCGCCGTTTCGGTCGCGTCATTCCGTTGATCCGCCGCGAGCATGTCGCTGGCTTCTATTCGCGGCGTCCGGTGTGGCTCATTCAAAATCTCGGCCTTGATCGCATCCGTGCCGAAGCCGCGCGCATGGAGGAGGATGCGGCGAATTTCTATACGCGCGCCGCGCAGGAGAGCAGCGATCCCGACACGCGCAAGCTGCTGGGCGATCTCGCGGCCGCCGAGCGCAAGCACGAGCATCGCGCCGAACAACTCAATGCCGATGCATTCGATGGCAGCGCCCGCAAGGAAGAAGACGAGAAGGCGCACCGCCAGTTCGTATTGACGTGGGTGCAGCCGGGCCTTGCCGGCCTGATGGATGGATCGGTATCGACGCTGGCGCCGATCTTCGCCACCGCATTTGCGACGCAGAACACGTGGACCACATTTCTGGTCGGTCTTGCGGCGTCTGTCGGCGCCGGCATTTCGATGGGCTTCACCGAAGCGGCGCATGACGACGGCGTGATTTCCGGACGCGGTTCGCCATGGAAGCGCGGGCTTGCTTCCGGCGTCATGACGACGGCCGGTGGGCTTGGTCATGCGCTGCCTTATCTGATCCCGCAATTCTGGGTCGCGACCTCGATCGCCGGCATTATCGTGTTCGTCGAATTATGGGCGATTGCGTTCATTCAGAACCGCTTCATGGAGACGCCGTTCCTGCGATCGGTGTTCCAGGTGGTGCTCGGCGGTTCGTTGGTGCTGGCGGCCGGCATCCTGATCGGCGGAAGTTGACGGCGCGATCGAGCGAGGCCTCGAGCGAAGCGAATATTTATAATCCGCAGCTCGTGCTGACCTTCAGCGTGAACTCATCGAGATTGAATTCGTCGAACAGATTGTGGCCGAACATGCGCAACCATTTGTCCTGTGCGGCATAGGCGAGTTCCTCGCGCGCCGCAGGACAGGCATAGCGCAAGCCGCCTTTGCGTTGGATGTGATGGACCATTTCGTGGACCAGAACCGACATGTCAGCCGCGGAATGGCCGGTCCAGCCTTCGGGAAGAAAAATCGTGTCGTTGTTGTCGTCGTAGACGGCGACGGCTTCGCGGCGCTTTTCTGTCGTCGAATTGCGGCGCGCCGCTGACAGCAACGCTTGTTGCGCTTGTGAGGTGAAAGCGCCGTAGCGTTTGAACAGGATGTCCTGCGCCGACACGATTTCCACCTTTGGTGGTTCGGATATCGCTGGCAAACTGAAGTTGAACGAGAGCCAGAGCGCGATCATTGCAAGCAGAGGATCCATAAAAATCTCCTCGTGTCTGTCGCCGTCAGGCATGCGGACAAACGATGCTGGCAAATTCTGAAGTGTTCTGTAGGCTTGCCTCGGAGCAGCGTAAAGTCACTCTTGCGTATACTTTCGGGATCTCTCGCCATGCGACGGTCGTCGGAACGCACACAGGCACGGATTGTCGAAGCCGCTCATGTCATGTTCTGGCGTCAAGGTTTCGTTCGCGCTTCGCTCGATGACATCGCCGCGCAAGCAGGCATCACCAAGCGGACGCTGTATCAGCACTTCCGCAGCAAGGACGATCTGATGGCGGCGGTGCTGCTGCAGGCGAGCGAATTGTCGGTCGAGCGGTTGCGCCGTTATTTCGAACAGTCTTACGACACACCGGTTGCATTCCTCGATGCGATCTTCGACGACATGGCGCAATGGGCCGCAAAGCCGCGATGGATGGGCGCCGGCTTCACCCGCGTTGCAATCGAACTCGCCGATCTGCCGGGCCATCCCGCGCGGGCTGTGGCGCAGCGTCACAAGCGCACGGTCGAAAGTCATCTCGCCGCATTGCTCGAACGCGCGGGCGTCGCGTCGCCGCACGATCGCGCCCGCGAGATCATGCTGCTCTGGGAAGGCGCGCTGACATTGACGCTGATCCACGCCGACCGCCGTTATTTCCGCGCCGCCGCCGATGCCGCCAAGCGGCTGATTATGGAGGCCGGCGCCCCCTCCGTCGTGCCGCCGGACCTCCCGGTCCGCGACAGGGCCGCCGCTGCACGCCGATAGGACAGCGTCCCTAGAGCGTTTTCGAGCGAAGTGGGCACCGGTTCGCGTGAAGAAAATGCGTCAAAACAAAAAATGCGAGAGCCCGGTTTTGCTTCCAACCAAGCCGGAAAGGCTCTCGCCATCCCGGCGATACTTCTCTCGCCACATTCTGCATGCGATAAGAGGGGCGGGGCCCCCATCCGAGGATTCGCATGTTTCTCCGATCATTCACGATCCTGTCTGTCCTGTTGTCTTTTGCCGCCCCCGCTTATGCGGCGCGCTGCGGCGGCGATTTCAACGCCTTCATTGCCGAATTCTCGCGCGAGGCGCAGGGCCGGGGCATCTCCCAGGCGACGCTGAATGCCGGGCTCGCCGGCGTCACGCACGATCCCGCGGTGATGGCGTTCGACCGCCGCCAGCGCGGCACCTTCAACAAGACGTTCGAGCAATATGCCGCGACCCGCGTCGGCGCCGCCCGCATCAAGCGCGCCAAGACGCTGGCGCAGCGCCATGCGCAGTTGCTCGGCCGCGTCGAGCAGCGCTTCGGCGTGCCGCGCGAACTGATCATGGCGATCTGGACCATGGAAACCGACAACGGCGCCGACATGGGCAAGCTGCCGGTGATCCGCACGCTGGCGACGCTGGCGCATGATTGCCGCCGCACCGACCTGTTCCAGAAGGAGCTGATGGCGGCGCTGCAGATCGTGCAGCGCCAGGATCTGCCGGTGAAGGATATGGTTGGCGCCTATGCCGGCGAGATCGGCCAGACGCAATTCCTGCCCTCGTCCTACATCAAGTACGGCGTCGATTTCGACGGCAACGGCCATGTCGATCTGCGTCACTCGGTGCCGGACGTGCTTGCCTCCACCGCCAATCTGTTGAAGACCAATGGCTGGCAGGCCGGTGCGCCATTCCAGATGGGCACGCAGAATTTCGAAGTGATGCGCGAGTGGAATCGCTCGGAGGTCTACCGCCGCACGCTCGTGTATTTCGCGGAGAAGATCCGGGAGTAGGAAAAGCGATTGTCACGGATCGATATCAAGCGGCGTGGAAGCAAGCTCTCTTGAGCGAAGCTTCCACGTTGCGGTCACAGATTCAATGAACGCCGGATGCGGCGGACGTTTGCCGCCGCCTTTGTCGCGCTGGGTGCCAAGCGGGCGCTGACGGACCGCTGGAGCGTTTTTCAAAACAACACTTCGTGCATCGCCGGCTGATGGCTCGCCTGGAACCGGCGAAGGCCTGGACGTTTTATGGAATCGGCACAGGGGATGGCCTGAACGGGACGGCGCAAAAAAGGAGCAGTCCATGATCGGCAGTCACATGCGCGCCATTGCTCTCATCGCCGCCTGCATCATCGCAAGCCTCTCCGCAACTCCCTCGGCCATGGCCGCGTCGTTCGACGGAGACTGGAGCGTCGTTGCGCAAACGCGTGACCATTGCGGCACCACCCAGTGGCGCGTGATGATCTTCGGCGGCCGCATCTATCATGCCCCGGTCTTTGTCGGCGGCTGGCCCGCAACGCTGAACGGCCAGGTGTCGCGTTCCGGCCGGATCACCATCAATGCGGTGGCGGGCCCGCGCTTTGCGACCGGCACCGGGCGGCTCGGGCAGCGTCAGGGCAGCGGCCGCTGGGCCGGGCGGGGTCCGTCCGGCACCTGCGCCGGCATCTGGACAGCCACGCGGCTCAACACGCGCGTCGCTCCAGGTTACGCGGGTCCGGGTTACATGGGGCCAGGATTCATGGCTCCGGGTTACATGGCTCCAGGCTACATGGCCCCGGGCTTTGTGCGCCAATAACGTAGAGCAGCATTACGCGCATGGGGCGCGCGTTTGCTCCGTGTTTGGAAGTGAGGCCATAGAGAGGACGCGGTGATTTGAGTAAGATGAGTTAATCACAGGGCCAACGAGAGTTGGGTCATGTGGTCGAGTCGTAGGACGCCGACCAGAAGCCATGTCTCTGGAAAGCGCGAGTGCGTACCCATAGCGAAAACCATTCCACGCGTAGGATATGTTTGATTAAAAACCCGATCCATCTCGGCCAATGCACTATTGACCCCATACCGATTCTTAAATCCGTAAAACATGGCCGTGGTTTCCCAATCATCGCATGTGGCTTCATGCGTTGCGCCATCTTCGGTCTGATAATCGAACTTAAATTTGAAAGGGCAGGGCGATAGCGCTGCTAGCTCTTTATCCAAGAACGATAGCTGTTGGCTGGCAATTCTGTAAGCCTCGCGTTCTTGCTCGATTTCTTTTTCTTTCTTAGGTTTCCAATAAAACTTGGATTTCTTTGGCCGTATGATCGCGAGGCTCATACCTCTTTCTGCAGCAACTGAGGTCGAAGGAACGAGCAGCGGATTCAAAAAGCCAGCTCTTTCGCGCTCCGGCATTTGTCCGCAAATTTCGATTGTGGACTCTTGAACTCGGCGGCTCTCTTTGCGTCGTTCGTCTCCCTTGGGCGCGACCCACTCGTATTCAATCCAGTCCCAGCGTGAGAAGCCGCTCTTAAGCTGTCGAAAGTGAATCGGGTATTGACGGCGCCACTCTCCGTCCGCCGTCACTCCAGCACAGCAAACTGTCTCACCATGCCTCTTACCGGCGTGAGGCAGTGCTTTTACTAATACCAGTACTTTTCGCGTCCGTGTTTCTTGTCCCCGCTTTGCAAATCCAAGTTGTACCCCCAGATGCCGGACCTCAACCGCATGGTTGTTGCATACAGCATCCGCCACTATTGCGCGATGGCATAAATGGGGGTCTCGTTCAAAGCACATCAGGCAAGCACCGCCTGAAATTGCAAATTTAGATGCCAGCTTGAGATCGTTAAGCGCGGCTTCAGACTTCATATGGGTCGTGAAGACTTTGCGAAATGCTCTGTAGTCCTTCCGGCGGGCAGCCTCCCGACCGGCTTTAGGATCGCCCAGCCCTTTCAAATGCACGTACTCAATTCCGACTTCTCTCAGAGCTTCGGATAAAGCTGTCTTCGCAAATCCTTTTCGCCGAGAGATGGGGAGTTCTCGAACGTCAACTAAGCATCGAATCTTTGCTGCTAATAGAGTGGCGACGAAGTCCTCGAGCGACGCACCTTCATAACCAATCGTGCTTAAAAGCGATTTGCCATGCGCCATGAGCGTTGATCTCTGTTGAGCGATTCGCCAGCACCCTTCGAATCAAGAATTCGACCTGAAAGCAATCCAGAACAATCACTGTATGTGCGAATAGGATATATTCCTATCTGCATTACGTGTTTTTCGATAACATGCGGCTCTCGCGGACGCTCGCAATTGTAGCTAGACAAGCGATCTGTAACCGGGACTTCAGGAGACAAAATGCCAAAGGCGTATTGGATATCGATCTACAGCAAGATCAACGACGAGGAGAAGCTTGCCGCTTATGCGAAGCTCGCGGGTCCGGCGTTGACAGCGGCCGGGGGGCGCACGCTGGCGCGCGGCGTGCCGTCGCAGGTTTACGAGCACGGCATCAAGCAGCGCACCGTGCTGATCGAGTTCGACTCGGTCGAAGCTGCCAAGGCCGCTCATGATAGCCCGGCCTATGCCGAAGCGCTGCGCGCGCTCGGCGATGGCTGCGATCGCGAAATCCGCATCATGGAAGGTGAGGGGTAAGGCGGCGCGCACACGCCGCTGCTTTTCGGGCCGCGCTTGCGCGGTCCGCTCATTCCCGCGAAGGCGGACTCGTCATTCCGGGACGCGCGTGAAAACGCGCGGACCCGGAATCCAGAAAAATCCTCTGTCGATTGTCCTGGATTCCGGGTTCGCGGGCTTTGGCCCGCGCCCCGGAATGACAACATGGATGGTCGGGTCAAGCCCAGCCATGACGATGGTGAGAGAACGCTTGACATTCTGGCAAATCTAGGATTTATTTCCTGTTATCCCGTCCCCGCTGCAAGGGGCGTTTCATGAGCGTCGTGAGACGCGGGGCGGGGAGCGGTGGCCGGGCGGCGGGCAGACGTAACCCGCAGCACGGTCGGTTCAAGCCGCGTCCCGCCAGGCTAGCCGCCTCGGTGTTTCGGTGGAGGAACGTCCACCGGGGACGATGGAGCAGACCGTCACACACCGCGCGCGGAACGCCGAGTCGATCGGCTTTTCCGTGGTACTGCCAATCTCATGCGCTTTCACTCATTGCGCATGGGGCCGCGGGCAGGCTGAGAGCCCGGCGTTCCGCGCGCCCTTGTCTTGCAAGGGCATCAAGCGGCGGTTTGGACGACGGGCGCGCCCGCGCCGGCTAAAAAACAGGGCCAGCGGAGCTTTGTCCGATGACAACGTGTAGCCCGGATGAAGCGCAGCGAAATCCGGGGTCTAGGTGCGCAGTCTCCCGCATTGTGCGATGCTCCATGCGGGCTACACAACAATCAACCTCAAAACAGCGACGTCTGCCGCTCATCGATTTTCGGCGCACGCGCGGCTTTCGGCTTTGGTGCAGGTTCGATCACCTCGGGCGCGGTGTAAGGCTGCTGGATTTCCGGACCATCGTTGGCGACGCGATTCACTGCGGACGAAATCTCGAACGCCTCCATCGCATCGTCGGACGCGGGTACGAGCAACGCCGCTGCGTCCTTCGCATTCACGTTGGCACAATCAAGCCACGTCTCGAATCTGTCGGATGGCAGGATCACCGGCATGCGGTGATGGATCGGCGCCAGCACCGCATTGGCATCCGTGGTGATCATCGCCACCGTGTCCAGTTCTTCGCCGTTCGGTCCGACCCATGTTTCCCACAAACCGGCAATGGCGAATGGCGCGCTGCCTGTCATGCGGATCAGGTATGGGCGCTTCACCGCGCCATCGCGCTTCCATTCATAGAAGCCATCGGCGGGGATCAAACAGCGTCGCCGTTTCATCGCGTTCCGAAACGCCGGCTTTTCGTTGACGGTATCGGCGCGCGCATTGATCAGCAACGTGAAACTCTTCGGATCCTTCACCCACGACGGCAGGAGCCCCCATCGCATCAAAGCGAACTGCCGCTGCCCTTCCCACATCCGCACCAACGGAATGGGCTGGGTCGGCGCCACATTGTAGCGCGACGGGAAATTCGGCATTTCGGGATAGCTCAGCATTCCGCGCATTGTCGCGGGCGTCATGACGATGAAATAGCGTCCACACATTCTCTGCCGCCAAACTCCCGAACGTTCACGAAAACGTCAGACCTTGAAAGCGACAGAATATGTCCGATTCGCGTGCATTTCAGCGGTTGCGCGGCCCGCAGCCCACAGCTTGCATGCAGTCCCGGGATTTACTGGAACTCCGCCATGTACTAACGCCACGCCCGGAATATCAGAGGAGTTGGATTGGATGCTCGCTCTCACCCGCAAGGCGCTGGTCGCCGGAAGTCTGGCCTTCGCCTGTCTTGCTATGTTCAGCCTTGCGCATTTCGATCGCGCAGCCCTCGCACTCACCGCGCGCGACGCGGAATCGGTTGTGAGCGTTCTGGAGAAGCTGAAGGCCGATGGTGTTCAAATCGCCTACGACAACGAGGCGGCCGAAGAGTGGTTCGAGCGGGACGCCGGAGAGAAGAAATTCATCACCAAGGCCGGCTTCAGCCAGAAGACATGGAAAGTCGCCGTCGACGAAACCATAACGGGATTTTTCGCCTCTATCCCGGAAGCTGAAATCAAGTCGACCTTTGATGCTGCGCGCAAACGCGTCGAGGCCGCCACCGGCATGACGGCGGCACAGAAAGAAGCGCTGAGCGAAATGTGGGAAGAGCAGTACAAGGAAATCAACGCCATGCGCGCGCGCGGCAAACCGTTTGTCGCGACGGTGACTCCGCTTGCCGCGCGTTTGCGCAAGCTGACCTTCGATTGACGCCGATATCTCCGTGAGTGAGTCACGCAGCTATCCGACACGACCGTTTCTCGCGGTCAGCGCCGCCATCATTCGCGATGGCAAGGTGCTGATCGTGCGGCGCGGCGCGGGCGTCGCGACCGGCGTCTATACGCTTCCCGGCGGAGTGGTCGAAGTCGGGGAAACAGTGACGGAGGCTGTGGTCCGTGAAATCCGGGAAGAAGTCGGCATGACCATCGAGCCGCTCGCGCCCGCCGGCTACCGGGAAATGATCGCCCGCGACAAGGACAACCGGGTGAAGGGCCATTTCGTGATTCTGTGCTTTGCGGCACGCTGGATCGCCGGTGAGCCTGTCCCGGATCTGACGGAGATTGCGGAGGCCGCCTGGCGGCACCCGGACGAGCTCGAGGACCTCAAAACCACCGACGGGCTTCGGGAAATCATCGACAAGGCGATGTTGCAGTTTTGAGCCCGTTATCGCCATTTGCGCTGGATCGACTGAGGCTCTGCCTTGCGGGCGCCCAAAGGCCGGCGCATATCTTGACCGTCATGATGCGCCGGTTCCTCCTTGTCCTGTTGATGGCAACCACCCTCGCCGCGCCCGCCAGGGCTGTGGATAGCGGGGCGGCGTTCGAGGCTGAATTGCAGCGGCTGTCGGAGATCCTGGGGGCCCTGCACTATCTGCGCGGGCTGTGCGGCGCCAAGGATGGTCAAAAGTGGCGCAACGAAATGAAAGCGCTGATCGAGGCCGAGGCGCCGGCCCAGGAGCGCAAGGTCAAGCTGCTGGCCAGCTTCAATCGCGGCTATAGCGGTTTTCAACAATCCTACCGCACCTGCACCGAGGCCGCCGATCTCGCGATCCGCCGCTATCTCGATGAAGGTGCAAAGATTTCCCGCGAAATCACCGCGCGTTATACGAACTAGTAGTGGTTTCTCTTCGGTCGCGTTAACCGTTCCTAAAGAGAGGGGTTTGACCTCGCGCTCCCCATGCTAACGTTCGATCTCCTTTCGCCTTGGCGCGGAATCGCGCGGGAATTTTCAGCATGAGCAATTTGTCGCGCATCAGTTCGGCCCGTGAGCCGATTGCGGATCACGAGCAGAAGAAGGTCGCGCTTGGCTATGTGCATGAGGCTTGGGCGGAAGCGCGCCTCGACGGCATCGATGGCGACTGCATGGCGCAGGCCTGCCTGTTCGCGGCCCTGATCGAGTTCGTCTCAACCTATGGCGAGGACGCCGCTGCGGTGTTCGCGGAGGGCCTGCCGGCCCGCATCCGCAACGGCGAGTTCTCGCTGGACCTCTCCCGCCAGTAATCAGGCCGACAGCGTCTCCAGGAAGCGCACCCGCTCGCCCTGCGACGGGGTGACGAGTTCGTTTTCCCACATCACCCGGTGGCCCCGCACAACAGTGCCAACCGGCCAGCCAGTGACGGTCTTGCCGTCATAGGGCGTCCAGCCAGCCTTGGATGCAACCCATTGATTGGTAATGGTTTCTCGCCGCTTCAGATCGACCACGGTCAGGTCGGCATCATAGCCCACGGCGATGCGGCCTTTGCGGGCGATATTGAACAAACGGGCGGGGCCGGCGCTCGACAGATCGACGAAGCGGGCCAAGGATAGACGGCCGGCATTGACGTGGTCCAGCATCAGCGGAACCAGCGTCTGCACGCCGGTCATGCCCGACGGCGTTGCCGGATAAGTCTTTGATTTCTCTTCCAAAGTATGCGGCGCATGGTCGGAGCCGAGGATATCCACAACGCCCTGCTCCAGCCCGCGCCAAATTCCGGCCCGATGAGACGCATCGCGCACCGGCGGGTTCATTTGTGCTTTGGTTCCAAGCACTTGGTAGCATTCCGGCGCCGCCATTGTGAGATGGTGCGGCGTCACCTCGACCGAAGCGACGTCCTTGTAATCCTTCAAGAACTCCATTTCCTCAGCGGTGGAGATGTGGAGAACATGCACCCTCGCCCCTGTTTCGCGCGCTAGACGAACCAGACGCTCGGTCGCGATCATTGCCGCGACCGGATCGCGCCAGATCGGGTGCGTGGTCGGGTCACCCTCGACGCGGAGGCTCTTGCGCTCGTTCAGCCGCGCCTCGTCCTCGGCATGGAAGGAGGCCCGGCGGCGGATCACCTTGAGGATGTTCCGCAGTCCCTCCTCGTTCTCGACCAGCAGCGAGCCGGTGGACGAGCCCATGAACACCTTCACCCCGGCGCAGCCCGGCAGGCGCTCCCATTCCGGCAGGTCCCTGTAGTTGTCGTAGGTGCCACCGATGAAGAAGGCATAGTCGCAATGCATGCGATGATGCCCGCGCTTCACCTTGTCGGCCAGCGCCTCGGGGGTGATGGTGAGCGGATCGGTATTCGGCATCTCGAACACCGCCGTCACGCCGCCCATCACCGCGCTGCGCGATCCCGATTCGAGGTCTTCCTTGTGGGTGCCGCCCGGCTCGCGGAAATGGACCTGGGTGTCGATCACGCCCGGCAGGATATGCAGGCCTTTGCAATCGACGGTCTCGCCGGCCGACGCCTGCGACAGATCGCCGATTTCGGCGATGCGGCCATTCACGACGCCGATGTCGCGGGCACCCTCCCCGTCCTGATTGACGACGATGCCGCCCTTGAAAATCGTGTCGTAGGTCTGTGCCATGATCGTCAAAATCCTGGAATTACCGCCGCGAAGTCATGTCCGGTATGTGGCCCTTGAGGGCGTCACGCCAGCGCCTTACGTTTCACCGCGAATTCTGGCAAGACCCGTTTGGAAAACCCTGCTTTGCAGTCCTTCGGCGCGTTTGCCGCGACCGCCGCATTTGGAACCGTTTCAGACCATCATGAAAGCCGCTTTGCTCACCGATCGCAGCGTGTTGCGCGTCACAGGCGAACCCGCACGCGGATTCCTCAACAATCTGGTGACAGGCGATATCGAAACGCTGACACCGGGCGATGCGCGCTATACCGCCCTGCTCACACCGCAGGGCAAGATCATCGCCGATTTCATTGTGGTCGATGCCTCGGCGAACGAGGGCGGCGGTTTCCTCATCGACTGCCCGAAGGCCCTGGCGGCCGACCTGGCCCAGAAGCTGACCTTCTACAAGCTGCGCGCCAAGGTGACGATCGAGACAATCGACACGCTGTGTGTGCTGGCCGCCTGGGATGGCCAAACGACTGCGCCACAAGCCATGACCGAACGAGGGCTTGTCTATCGCGATCCGCGCCTGCCGGCGCTTGGCCTGCGCGCGATCGTTCCGACCGATGCTGCAAATGACGCAGCGTCCGATCTCGGCGCAACGCTGGTCGATGCATCCGAATACGATGCGCATCGCATCGCGCTTGGCGTGCCGCGCGGCGGCATCGATTTCATCTATGGCGACACGTTCCCGCACGACGCCGATCTCGACAAGCTGAACGGCGTCGATTTCAGGAAAGGCTGCTTCGTCGGCCAGGAAGTGGTGTCGCGCGTCGAGCATCGCGGCACCGCGCGCAATCGCATCGTGCCGGTCGCGTTCGACGAACACCCGGCTCAGGACGGCGTTGCGGTGATGGCCGGCGACAAGACGGTCGGCACGATGGGATCGTCCGCAGGCAAGCAAGGTCTTGCGATGTTGCGCGTCGATCGCGTGACTGAGGCGATCGATGCCGGCACTCCGCTGATCGCCGGCGGCATAACATTGACACTGCGCGATAGCGCCGTGGCGGATTTCCTTGCACAAGCCAGAGCGAAGACCGCCGGATGAAATCGATCGCTCATCCCGACGGTCTGCATCGCTGCCCGTGGCCGAAGGAAGACCCGCTCTATGTCGCCTATCACGACACCGACTGGGGCGTGCCGGAATATGATGACCGCGCGCTGTTCGAGAAACTGATCCTCGACGGTTTCCAGGCCGGCCTGTCTTGGATCACCATCCTGCGCAAGCGCGACAATTTCCGCAAAGCCTTCGATAACTTCGACGCGCAGAAAATCGCGCGCTACACGCCGCGCAAGGTCGAGACGCTGATGCAGGATGCCGGCATCGTCCGCAACCGGCTGAAGATCGAAGGCACGATTGTGTCGGCGCGCGCCTATCTCGAGATCATGGAAAAGTCCGACGGCTTCTCCGATCTGTTGTGGAACCACATGGGCGGCCGACCACAGGTCAATCAATTCAAGACAACGAAATCGGTCCCGGCGGAAACGCCGCTGTCACGCGCGATCTCCAAGGACCTCTCAAGCCGTGGCTTCAAGTTCGTCGGCCCCACAATCGTCTACGCCTTCATGCAGGCCGTGGGGATGGTGAACGATCATCTCGTAACGTGCCATCGGCACGGGGAGTTGGCTGATATGGCGGCTGGTCCTCGGCAAACGAAACGGTAAGACCACTACAAAGCCGCGACCTCCTATGAATATCACCAACACGGTGTGAAATCTTGGAAAGCCAAGTACAGCATCCACAAAGAACATCTTAAAAAGACACAAAAGATCGTGGTGCAACTTCCGTGAGAAGCCGGTAACCTAGGATGGGCTCAGTTTGATCATTCTAGGGGGACGCTTTGAAGCTCAAGAGCTTTAGTGTTGAGAATTTTCGTTCAATCAATTCGAGTGGAGAGATAGCGGCGGAAGATCTGACCGCCCTTGTTGGCAGAAATGAAAGCGGAAAATCAAATCTATTGCTCGCGCTGGAAACACTGAATCCTGCGGGTGGCCGCAAAGATATTGACCCTGTTAAAAATTTCCCGCGTGGACGTCATCTAAATGAATGCACCGAAAAAACTCCGGTCGTCACAACTATTTGGACATTAGACCCCCAAGAGTCTCAATCTCTATCCCAAGCGCTCAACGGACATGAGCCGATTAAGGAGGTAACGATTGTCAGATATTATTCCGCAAAGGAAACATCGGTCGGGCTTATTGGGCTAAAATTGCCGACGCTAGATATCCCCAAAACTACAGCCACAATCCGCAGACTTTCACCAGTCGTCGAAGCCGTAGTCAATAAATTTTCCCAACCGCATCTTGACCAAGCAAAGGCAGCTTTAGCGGCTCTAAAGGATGCCGCGGGCAAACAGGCGGAGCCGCGTGCTTGGGGCTTGATAGTCGGCGAAACATGCAAAACCCTTCGAACTGCCATTGGTTCTGGCGGCGCTGTGCTTGACGAAAAGGCCGACGCACTTCTCGCCGAACTTGAAAACGTAGCCCAAAAATTATCCAGTTTTGACGAAGCACACGGCAAGGCCCGCGCTCTCGCACTGGGCTGGGTCCCGACATTCATCTACATAGCGGACTTCCCAGAATTATCAGGACACCAGAATATAGCCGAGTATGTGAGCCGAACGGAATATTCTGAGGTCGAGAAAAACTTTGGCAAGTTGGCGAAAGTCGCTGGCTTCGACCCAAAAGAGATTAATGACCTTCAGAGTCAGCATGAGAAACGACAGACTCTTCTTAGCCGGGCCAGCGCTCTTGTCACCCAAGAAATGCGGCGGCTTTGGAAAGATAGAAAACTCACAGTACGCTTGGCAGCAGATGGACCTCACCTAGATACACTCGTTTACGACGAGAATGCGGATTATCCTGTTGAAGTGAATCTCGACGAAAGAAGCCGAGGGTTTCGCTGGTTCTTTTCCTTCTACATTAGCTTTTCTGCGGACACACAAGGCGGGGCGGCTACCAACGCAATCCTTCTTCTCGATGAGCCAGGCCTATACTTACATGCCCGATCACAGGAAGATCTCCTCGATCACTTCCGCCAAGATTATAAAAACCAGATTATTTACACGACTCATTCGCCGTTTATGATT
>JAFAFP010000245.1 GCA_023423415.1 Pseudomonadota bacterium
GCAGAACGTCTTGCGACCTATGACCCGGATAACAATTTCGCGGTCAACTACATGTGGGGCACGACCGGCATCGGCTACAACGTCAAGAAAGCCAAAGAGATCCTTGCCGGCAATGTTCCGGATTCATGGGACATCGTGTTTAAGCCGGAAAACCTTGCGAAGTTCAAGGATTGCGGCGTGATGATGCTGGATTCGGCCGACGACATTCTGCCGGCCGCGTTGCAGTATCTCGGCCTCAATCCGAACAGCACCAGCCAGGCCGATCTCGAAAAGGCCGCCGATTTATTGAGCAAGGTGCGCCCTTCAATCCGAAAATTCCATTCGTCCGAGTATCTCACGGCCTTGGCGACGGGCGAAATCTGCCTCGTGGTCGGCTGGTCCGGCGATATTATGCAGTCACGGAAACGCGCCGCTGAGGCGAAAGGTGGCGTTGAAGTCGGCTATGCGATCCCGAAGACCGGTGCGCAGATGTGGTTCGACAATTTCGCGATTCCGAAGGATGCAAAGAACGTCGACGAGGCGCATGCCTTTATCGACTACATGCTGCGGCCGGAGGTTGCGGCGAAGAATTCGAACTTCGTTGCTTACCCGAACGGCAATATCGCCAGCCAGAAGCTGATCGATCCTGCGATCATCAAGGATACGACAATCTATCCTGATGACGCGACGATGAAGAGCCTCTACACCGTCACCGCGCGCGATGCGAAGACACAGCGAATCATGAACCGGCTGTGGACCAAGGTGAAAACCGGGAAGTAGCGTTTACCGTTGGCACAAGCGAAAAGGCTTCACCGCCACCTTCGGTGTAGCCACAGCCACTGATCGGGATTTTCGCGGACCCAGCCTTCGACGATTGTGGTGATCGTCTGCATCGTGCCCTGCACGTCGATCTTGCCATCGGCGTCGCGCACCGGCGGCACTTCCGGCGTCAGTTCGACGAAGAAGCGATGGTTGGGCTTGCGTACCACGCGCACACCATGGATCGGACAATCCACCTGCCGTGCCAGCCGTGCGATCAGCGGATTGGCATTGGTTTCCTTGCCGAAGAACGTCACCGGCACGCCGCGCACGTAATACTGATCGACCAGCATGCCGACATGCAGGCCCTCCTGCAGCGCTTCGCCGGCTTTCAGGGCGCCATCGAGACCCGTCTTGATCAGACGGCCCATGTTCACGCCGCGCGTCGCCATCACCATGTCGGCGATCGCACCGATATTCGGAGCACGGTACACGGCAGCACTTGGAAGATTATGCGCGGGGCCGGGGAGGGCTGGCATCTCCCAGTTCGCCAGATGCGCCGCGAACACCAGCGCCGGTTTGCCGTCATCGCGAAGCTGGATGAAACGCTCCTCCGATGCCGGATCGAAATCGATATGGCTGTTGCCGCGGTTCTCGGGATCGTGATCCCAGATGCGGTCGAGATGCGCGAATTCGATCGCAAGGCGTCCGAGATTGTCCCACACGCCGCCAAGGATCTGCTCGATCTCGGCGTCCGACTTTTCCGGAAACGCCATCCGCAGATTATTGCGGCCAATCTTGTGCTCGCGCAGTTTCGGGCCGATCTTGCGCATCACCTTTGCCGCAAAATCCGACATACGGTGCGGGTCGGTCCAGCGCAGCATCTTGATGAGGCCGACGGCGGCATTGCCGACGACCACATCGCGGACGGCATTCGGAACGCGGATGCGCATCGATCGATCCGGCGATCAGAGTGTGACGATGACTTTTCCGAACACCTGCCGTGTCTCGAGGCGTTCAAGGCCGCGTTCAAATTGCTCCAGCGGCACTTCCATGTCGATGACCGGATTCAATCCTGTCGCCATCTTGTCGAGCCCCTCGGAAATGTTGCGCATCGTGGCGCCGAACGAGCCGAAGATTTTGTATTGCTGCTGGAACAGTTGCATCAGGTTCATCTGCACCGTGGGGCCTGCGGTCGAGCCGCAGGTGACGAGCCGGCCGCCGCGCTTCAGCACCAGCAACGAGCCGTTGAAACCTTCGCCGCCGACATGCTCGAACACGACATCGACGCCCTTCTTTGCCGTCAGCTTGCGCGTCACGCTTTCGAAGCGGTCCTTGCGATAGTTGATGACGTGGTCGGCGCCGAGCGCCTTGGCCTTCTCGATCTTGTTGTCGTCGCCCACCGTGGTGATGATGGTGCAGCCGATCGCCTTCGCCATCAGGATCGCCGCGGTGCCGATACCGGAGCCGGCCGCATGCACGAGTATGGTTTCGCCCGGCTGCAGCTTCGCATTGTCGAACAGCATGTGTTGCACGGTCGAATAGGCGACCGGCGCACAGGCGGCATCGCGCATCGATACGCCTTTCGGCACCGGAATGACCAGCCGCTCTTGCATCGTCACGATCTCGCGCGCGAAGCCGTCGACATGGAATCCCATCACGCCATTGACGCTCTCGCAGAGATTGTCTCGTCCTTCCTTGCAGGCCTTGCAGACGCCGCAGGTGAGCGCGCCATACATCACGACCGGGTCGCCAGCCTTGAAGCGGGTCACGCCTTCGCCGACCGACATCACTTCGCCGGCAGCCTCGACGCCGACCACCACCGGGAAGGCGCGTTTGGCGAAAGCCATGCCGCGAAAGCCCCAGAGATCGAGATGGTTGAGTCCCACCGCCTTGATGCGGACCTGCACCTCGCCCGCGCCGGGCGGCGGGGGAGCAGGCAGGTCGACCAGGTCGAGCTTGCGGTCAGCAATCAGGGCAAGCGCACGCATCAGCGCTGGTCTCCGGTAATGGGAGGGAAGGGTTTCGGGGGCTTTGCCTATCGCCCGCACGCAGGCGGCGTCAACCCGCTTCTAGTCCGGCCCTTCCGAGGAAACCGCCGCCTCGTGAGCCAGCGGGGCGGCTTGCGGGGCCAGGATATCGAAGGTGCGTTCCTGACGTTCCGGTGGTGCGGTTGTATAGATTCGACGCATGGCAACAACGGCCAGCAGAAATGCCGCGCCGGCCATCATGTACAGGACGCCGTCGATGCCGTGACTTGGAATCAGGATTGATCCGACTAGGGGACCAAGCACGGAACCGAGACCACTCGCGAGGAGAAGGCGGCCGCTCACAGCAACGATGTTGTCCGCCGGCATCCGGTCGTGTGCATGAGCCACGCTGACCGGATACATGGTCGACATCAGGCCGCCGAAAACTGCTGCGACGGGTAGGATCACGGCAAGATTGGGCGGTAGCCACAGAATGACGACCGCCGTGATCATGAAACTAGCGCCAAGGCAGGCCAGTACGATACGCCGGTCGAAACGGTCCGACAGCCGGCCGATCGGAACCTGGAAGGCGAGCCCACCGAGAACGGCCGTCAGCATGAACAGTCCAATGGTTTCCCGGTCGACATTCTGATCCTGCATCCAGGCCGGCACGAGGGCGTAGAAGGCACCCGTGATGAATCCGCTCAGCATCGCACCGGCAACTGCCGCCGGAGCCTCACGCGACAATTGTCCATAGGGGAGAGATCCGGCCGTGACGATCTGCGGCTGCTCAGCGCGCGTCATGCTGACCAGCACCAGCGCGACGGCGAACAATACAACGACAATATTGAATGGTGTGGCCGCCTCGATTTCGATGCGGGCAATCAGCAACTGACCCAGAGCCAGCGCCGCGAAGCAACCGATCATGTAAATCGAAAAGACGCGCCCGCGATCCGTTGCATCAGCCTTTGCGTTCAGCCAGCTCTCGGTCGTGACGAACAGACCGGCGCAGCCAAAACCAATGATCGCTCGTAGAATGGCCCAGGGAGCGGCCTCTTCCATCAGCGTCATGGCCGCAGTTGCGGCGATGACAATACCACCGAAGGCCGCATAGACCCGAATATGGCCGAATCTTTCGATGATGTTTTTGGAGAACATCGCGCCGAGGGTAAAGCCGGCGAAATAGCTACTCAGGACGAGGCCCGCGATGATCCCCTCGAAGTCGGCAAGAGCTACGCGCAGGGCGAAAAAAGTTCCAAAAAATCCGACCGCGAGTTGAACTCCGCTGGTCGCAAGGATGAGCGTGCCAATCTGCGCTTTTGCTTTAACCGACTTGCCCTGCATTCCGTCACCTGACCGCGCAGCCGATGGATTCTGTCGGCTTGGCTGCGCATGCCAGTAACTCTGCAACTGTATCAATATCGTGGTGAGCGAATCGAAACTTCCAGAAAAGGCGCATCGTGCCGTCACTAAACGTGACGGCACCGGATGACATCAGCGAAAAACTGAAAATGGCGTCAGATTGTCACGCCGGCTCGCCGGTGATGACGAGACACGTATTCTGTCCACCAAAGCCGAATGAATTCGAGATGATCCGTCGAACTTTGGCGTCACGTGCGACATTCGGCACGACGTCCAGCGGGATCGCGGGATCGGGCACCTGATAGTTGATGGTCGGCGGAATGCGCTGATTGATGATGGTGAGTGCCGACACCACGGCTTCGATCGCGCCTGCTGCCGTCAGCGTGTGACCAACCATCGATTTGTTCGACGAGATTGGAATGTCCTTGAGGCGCTCACCGAACACGGTCGAAACGCCGAGATACTCCATCTTGTCATTCTCGGGTGTCGATGTGCCATGCGCGTTGATGTAATCGACATCGTCGGGCGTTACGCTGGCGTCGGCGAGTGCATTGCGCATACAGGAGATGACGGGCTTGCCATCGGGGCTCGATCGCGTGCGATGGAAATTGTCGGCCTTTTCGCCACAGCCTTCGACCACAGCGAGGATCTGCGCGCCACGGGCAACAGCGTGATCGTAGCTTTCCAGTACGACCGCACCCGCGCCTTCCGCCAGCACAAAGCCATCGCGATTCTTGGAGAAGGGACGTGATGCGCCCTGCGGCGCCGCATTATTGGTCGAAAGCGCCGACAACAGCGAGAAGCGCACGACCGATTCTGCGGTGATTGAACCGTCAGCGCCGACCGCAAGCGCCGCATCGCATTCGCCGCGCTGAATCGCCTCGACCCCGAGCTGAATCGCCGTTGCACCGGAGGCGCAGGCTGTGGTCAGCGAGATCGGCGAGCCCTTGGTTCCAAAATGCTCAGCCAACCGTTCCGGTACGACGCCATATTTTGACGCCTCGTAGAACGAACTGAATTCCGGTTTGGTCGCGACACGCACCAGATCGGAATATTCGATCTTCTCGTTCGCGCCCGATGCGCCTGCGAGCGCATAGCGCTGAGACCACTCGATTTCGAGCGGCGGGAAGGCGAGGAAAAAGGGGCCGGGGAAATTGCCCTTGGCAAGACCTGATTCTTCGATCGCTTCGTTGCCGGCGAGGCGCGCAAGCTTTTCCGAAAGCTCGGACGACACCATGCCGGATTCGTAAACATGATCGACTGCACCGGCGATGGTCGTGCGCAGGCCCTCGGTCGAAAAACGTGTGATGGAGCGAATGCCGGATTCACCGGCGGTGAGACGTGCCCAGTTATCAGCCTTACCGGAGCCAAGTGGGGAGATGATGCCCATTCCGGTGATGACAACGACCGGACGGCCTTTCTTGTCGCGCAATCCCTGCTTCGCCATGCTTCACCCTACGCGTTCGATCAGCGCCAGTCCCTCACCGCGCCAGTGACCGACCGAGGTCACAACAGCCTGGGAGATACCGCTTGCAGGCGCATCGCCGCTATCGCCGCTGCCGGATGCTGGAAACAGCGTGCCCTTGCGGACCGCCTGGCAGCCAATCGCGATATTGGCGAGGAACTGCGCCTCCATCCCATTGCCGATATAGGTCGTGGTGGCGCGGACCGGGAGGCCGATATCAGCCAAAACCTTGCGCTCTTCAGAGGTGGCGGGTTCCGCTCCGGAAGCACCGGAAATGACGACCGCACTGTCGCGCTTCACGGACTTTTCGATGCTGGTCCACTCGGTTTGCAGGGTGGAGGCGGTGTCGCCCGGCTTGCGTGGATTGCGGTTGGACAGCACATGCGACAGCTTGGCGATGGGCTTCGCGCCGCGTTTCTCCGCATGCTCGCGGCTTTCCAGCACGACGAAAGCGCCCATGGCGGCCAACGTCAGCGCTCCATCCGGCCCGCGGTCCCAGACCGGGCGGAACGGCGCTTCGAGTAGGGGAGTGCCCAGGCGAAAGAGAAGCACAAGATCCCAACGCGTACCGTTATAGGCGCCGCCGACCAGCGAGATGTCGCTTTGTCCCGCCGCGATCCGTGCATGTGCGACGTGCAGCGCATCGGCACCGGATGCTTCCTCGCCCATGAATGTGCGGGACGAGCCAACGACGCCGTGCACGAGCGAAATGTTGCCAGCGAGCAGATTGGGAAGCTGAGCAAGAAAGAGCGTCGGGCGCAGATCGCTCATCAGCCGTTCGTTGATGAAGGCGTCGCGCTTTTCGACGTCGCGGATATCGGTCAGGATTGCGGTATCGACCGTCACGTCGCGTTCGCCGCCACCGGCAGCGACGATCATGTCCGTCT
>JAFAFP010000278.1 GCA_023423415.1 Pseudomonadota bacterium
CCCTGAATTCGGCCGTTACGTCTATTGGCTCAACGAGGAGCGGTTCGTCAGTTCACGCCTCGCCGGCATCGCCGGGAGTGCCAACAATATGGCTCTCATTGCGGCCTTCGGCCTGGTAGCGACCGGACTCTATGCCCGCGAATTCCATCGTATGAACAAGCTGTTTGTACCGGTGTCCATACTGCTTTGCGGCGCGGCGCTGCTGATGACGAATTCCCGTTCGCCGCTGGTCATGACTCTGCTGATCCTGCTAGCCGCTTACGCCTTCAACTGGAAGCGGCTCTATGCAGTACTGTTCCTCATATCTGCGGGCATGCTGGCATTCGCCGTCCTCATCCCGTTCGGGCAGGAATTCCTGCTGAAGGCTGTTTCGCGCAGCGGCAATGTGGGCGAAGTCACATCGTTCACCGGCCGCACCGAAATTTGGTACGCTGTCCTGAAACTCGTCGAGGCGCAGCCGCTGATGGGCTACGGCTACGCCAGTTCGGTCTTTGTCTTGCCACAGCATACCAACGAGGTCGGCTTCGCGACGTCGCATGCGCATAATGTCGTGCTACAGCTCCTGCTGACCACAGGTTGGATTGGCATCATCTTGTTCATTTTGTCGATCGCAGGCGTAACCTTGCGTGCCGTGGTTTACCGCGACCGCGTTGCCTTTGGCATGATGTCCTTTGTGCTGCTGAACGGCATCACCGAATCTAGCGGATTCACCACGCTGGCCAATGTCTGTTCACTGGCTTTTGGCATCGCACTTTCGCTGCCGGTACCGGCGAGGATCTATGAAGACCATTATTCATATCAGCGCCGATTTTCCTGATCCGATCGCCCCAGGAAAGACCAAAGCGGTGGCCAACCTGCTCAATGCCACTGCTGGCTTCCGGCATGTCGTCTACTCGCTGAACCGGACTCACAAACCGGGCGTCTTCATGAGACGGTTTGGGGACGAGCACACGACGATCGCCTATGGCGCCCCTCCCTATGGCATCGGGCTGGAGAGATTCTTGCGGCCGGTCGCAGCAGCGATTTCGCGCGACCTTGTCGATCGCGCCATTCAGCCGGACCTTGTTCACGCGCACAAGTTCTCGGTCGAAGGGCTAGTGGCGTCGGAATTGGCAGCAGCTCAAGACTCCCCGTTCGTCTGCAGTCTGTGGGGCGATACCGACATCAAGATCTTCGAGTTCAAGCGCGGATTGCGGCAGCGCTATCGCGGCATTGCCGAGCGGGCACAGACCTTGCTGCCAGCGGCCCCATGGACAGGTGACTATTTTCGCCGTGCCCTGGGGATAGCAGATGGCAAGATCGAACTCTTGCCTGTCATGACCGCTGCAGACGACATCCGTTCTCCTGTTGTCAGTCAACACCCCCAACTCATCAGTCTGTTCCATCTCGATTCATGGAAGCGAAAGGGCCTCGATCAGTTGGTGAGAGCTGCAACGCGAGCGACGCGCGATATCCCCGACTTGACGCTCGATATCTACGGAACAGGGACAGAAAGCTCGATCAAAGCGGCGAATGCAATTGTGCAGAAAAATGAAGCCGCGCAAGTTGTCCGGCTCATGGGAGCGCTTCCGCACGGTAATGTTCAAGGCGCCATGAACGGCTACACGGCATTCGTCATGGCACCGCACCGGGAAACATACGGCATGGTTCATGTCGAGGCTTTGCTCGGCGGCTTACCGATCCTTTGGTCGAGAGATCGCGGCGTCGATGGTCTGTTCGCAGACCATGATGTGGGGTACCGCGCCGATCCCACATCCGTGGAGGATATCGCTCGCGGCATCCGCCATCTGGTGGAATGTGAGCAGGCGATCAAAATCAATATTGCACGTCTACAACGGAGCAATGCCTTCGAGCATGTCCGGCGTCAAAGTATCGCGGCGACCTACTCCGGCATTCTCAGCCGGGAAAGCGTTCGATCCGACCACCTGGCGCCGCGACACCAGATGGCCGGATAAACAGCATCAGGGCTATTGAGGCTGCCGCCAGATGCCGCGCGTGTCGTAAATGACCGCGCCATCGCGCTGTCCCGACGATACACGCCGGAACTCCTCATGATCCACGAGAACGATCAGAATCCCGGACTCCGCCAAAGCATCATCCAGGTCGATCTTCTTCACACCATGCTGCGTCAGGGTCTTCGGCAACTCTTCGACATACGGTTCGACGACTGAAATCTTGCCACCGTACATCTCGGCAAGGCTCTCGACGATCTCCAGCGCAGGGCTTTCCCGAAGGTCATCGACGTTGGCCTTGAATGTCAGACCAAGGCACGCGACCGGGCGGTCGGGATAAGTCTCGATCACATGCGCCGCCTGCTGGCTGACGTAATGGGCCTTGCCGTCGTTCACCTCGCGCGAGACCCGGATTAAGCGAGCCTCACGTGGTGCCGCATCGACGATGAACCAGGGATCAACCGCGATGCAATGACCACCAACGCCTGGGCCAGGATTGAGAATGTTCACGCGCGGATGACGATTGGCGATCTGGATCACATCCCAGACATCCACTTCGACCTCATCGCAGATCAACGAGAGTTCATTTGCGAAAGCGATATTGGTATCTCGGTAGGCATTTTCTGTCAGCTTCACCATTTCCGCCGTACGCGCCTGCGTCTCAACGCAAGTGCCGCGAACAAACAGTTCATAAAACTGCCGCGCCCTGCTCGCGCAACGCGGCGTGAGACCACCAACGCAACGATCATTCTGCACGAGTTCGATCAGGATGCGCCCCGGCAGCACGCGCTCTGGACAATAGGCAATGCAAACGTCCGCTTCCGCATCCGGGTCGTTCGGATCCGGGAACGTCAAATCCGGCCGCAACGACGCCAGAATGTTGCATACCTGCTCGGTCGTCCCTACCGGGCAGGTCGACTCCAGAATGACCAGACTGCCTCGCGAGAGATGGCTCGCGATCGATCGCACTGCATTGTGGACGTAATCCACAACCGGCTTCTTGTTTCCGGATAATGGCGTCGGCACAGCGATAAGATAAACATCCGCACGCTCTGGCTCGCTGCGAGTACGGAGCCGACCGGACATAACGCATTTTTGCACAAGACCATCGAGATCAGCCTCGGCGATATGGATATTGCCTGCGCCGACAGTCGCTACAACTGAGGGATTTGTATCGACGCCAAGGACCTGGATGCCCCGGCTCGCAATCAACGCCGCCGTTGGCAGTCCAATATATCCAAGTCCCAGTACACAGACGAATGGCACCTCAGATCGCATACTTCAACTCCTTGCGGTTTGGCGCGATTTCATTTGAAAGCACGTCGATAATGCGCTCACTCGCGCGGCCGTCTCCGAATGGGTTGTGAGCACGGCTCATGCGCAAGTAGTGCTGCCGATCCTGCAGCAATCTATGCGCTTCACTTGCAATCAACGCAGGGTCTGTGCCGACCAGCAACGCTGTGCCAGCCTCGACGCCTTCGGGACGCTCGGTCGTAGTGCGCATGACGAGAACCGGCTTGCCAAGCGCCGGCGCCTCCTCCTGCACGCCACCAGAATCGGTGAGCACCACGTAGCTACGCGACAGTAGATTGACGAACGGCACATAGTCCTGCGGTGGCAGTAACCGTATCCGTGGATGATCTCCGAGCATGGCCCGCATCGGCCCAACCACATTGGGATTGGGGTGAACAGGAAATATGGCGAACACATCCTCCCGCTCAACGATCTTCAAGAGAGCGGACGCGATGCGCTCCATGCCGCCGTCGAAATTCTCCCGGCGGTGGGCCGTGACGAGAACAATATGTCGGCCTTCGCTCTCCGACACAAACTCGCGTTCAGCGCTCCCCAGATCGGTCGCACCCTGATCAATTCTCTGCTTTGTTTGCAGGAGCGCATCGATCACGGTATTTCCCGTGACAAAAATCCGGTCGGAAGGAACATTCTCACGAACCAAAGCTTCGGCAGCCCGTGCTGTCGGGGCAAAATGCAGTGATGCGATAGACCCTACGACCTTGCGGTTCACCTCCTCCGGCCATGGCGAATAGATATCGCCTGATCGCAAGCCGGCTTCCACATGGTCAACGGGGATTTTTTTATAGAAGGCTGACAGCGCGGCGGCCATCGCTGTTGTCGTATCACCCTGAACCATCACGCGATCGGGCTTTACTTCGTTCAGAACATCATCGAAGCCCCGCATGATGCGCGACGTCATTTCCGGCAAGGTCTGGTTCGGCCGCATGATGTCGAGATCCAGATCGGGTTCGATATTTGCAATATCGAGCACCTGATCGAGCATCTCCCGATGCTGTGCCGTGACGCAGACCGTAACGTTGAAGTCGGTCCCTTTCTTCAACGCATGGATGACCGGGAATAGCTTGATGGCTTCCGGCCGTGTGCCAAAGGTCACCAGAATATTCACGCTTCGCCTCCCTGGTGCTGTTCCATTCCAGGACGACGGCCCAAGGCCCGAGCCACTATTTCTTTGCCAAGCAAGCCGGCAAACTTGGCATTTGTGCTGGCATACCGCCACCACATTCGCCGTGGCTCCTGGTAGGTTCGATAGAGCCATTCGAGCCCGGCCTTTTGCACAAAATCCGGAGCACGCTTGACGTGGCCAGCGAGCACATCGATCCCGCCCCCGATGCCCATGATGAAAGGCACCCCAAGGACATCACGATACTTGTGCAAGAAGCGCTCCTTCTGCGGAGTGGGCATGCCAATGAATAGGCAGTGCGGCGCGGCAAATCGTATGTCCTCGATGACCGCGGCCTCCTCCTCCGGTGAGAAGTATCCGTCGCGATACCCAGCGAAGGACAGACCGGGCCATCGATACAAGGAATTTACAACCGCCCGCTCGAGTACGTTCTTTCGTGCACCGAGGAGATAAGGTCGGAAGTCATGCGCCGCGCAGATCTGCAGCAACCGTTCCATCAGATCGACGCCAGGCACTCGGTGCGGCACGGACAAGCCCAAGGCACGAGCACCCCATACGATGCCCATACCGTCGATGCCGATGATGTGGCTTTCCACCACATCGCGCTTCAATTCCGGATCGTGGCGCGCTTTAACCAGCTTTGCGACGTTAATTGCAACATGCTGGGTCGGCTTGCCCATGAGCATCGCATCGACCGCCGCCGATACGGTCTCATCGAATGTCAGTAGATCGATAGGAATTCCCAGAAAATCCGCTCTCATCGTGTCGCCTCTTGATCGCCGTCCAGACAAAGCTTCGCAGTCGCGGCTGACGCATGATCGTCAGCCGCTCAAACAGTTCCGCCGTGAAAAACTAAATCGCTATGGATCGCGCATGCCGGTGCGAGACATCGTCTCCCAATCCCAAAGACATCCGAATCGATAGGTCTTGATGCCGCTTCGAACGACCCGCGCAGGGTTTCCAGCAACGATCGTTCCGGCGGGAACATCGCGTGTGACAACGCTTCCGGCTCCGACGATCGATCCATCGCCGATCGTGACACCCGGAAGTAGAATGCTGTGGGCACCGATGAAGCATCGCGAGCCAATTTTCGTATCGGCATAGATTCCGCGCGTCATGTCGTGCGTCAGGATGACCGCACCGAACGCGACATAACTTTCCCGTCCGATATGAATGCCCGAGGGGTGCGTGCGATCAAACTCGACCCGAAGCGAAAAATGGGCAGTTGGATCGATACTCATCCGCCAAATTTTAACGAAGTAGAACCTGCGCACGTCCATCAAACGACGGCGGACGCTGAGCAGAACTGCACGCAAAATTCCGCGCTTCGGTTCCCGCGCAGCGATCGGCACGTGAACGGACCAATCTCGTTCTTCCTTGCCGGTCGTGGCGGGTTCTACCTCCCGCATAAGGTGAGCCGGTTCAGTACGCATTGCGGTAAGACCTCGGTGAGAACAGTGTGGCCAGCATGATCTTGACGTCGAACATCACTGACCAATGATCGATGTAGAAAAGATCGTACTCGACGCGGGCAATCATCTTTTCCACGGTGTCGGTTTCGCCGCGCAGACCGTTCACCTGCGCCCAACCGGTAATACCTGGCTTGACCTTATGCCGGTTGGCATACAGCCGGATGCGTTCCTCGTACTCATTATCGTGGGCGACCGCGTGCGGCCTTGGCCCAACGAGCGACATGTCGCCTAAGATCACATTTAACAACTGTGGGACCTCGTCGAGATTGGTCCGCCGCAAGAGACGTCCAACCCGCGTGATGCGACTGTCGTTGCGCTCTGCCTGACGAATGACCTCCCCATCATCCATCGTGGTCATTGTCCGAAATTTGAAGACACGGAATTCGCGATGATTGAACCCATTGCGCCGCTGACGGAACAGAACCGGCCCGGAAGAATCGAGCTTGATGCAAGCTGCAATCAACAGCAGCATGGGCGTTGCGGCCACGAGGAGGCTGCCAGCCACGACAATATCGAACGCGCGCTTCAGACCGCGATCCTTGAGTGTTAGCGGTGCACGTGCAAGGCGCAGGGTATGTGTGCGACCGACGCGGGCGAGAACAAGATCACGGATCCAGTCCCAGCTTTGGTCCGGCGCCAGATGGATTGTTGCCGTAACGATCGAAAGCCCCTCGACAAAATCCCGGATATGCGGGTGCTCCTGCCACGGCAGCGCAATGACGATATCCTCGACCGGCATCCGACGATGGAGTGCCTGAACGCGTTGAATCGCCGCCTTCTTGCTTTGAGCATCATTCGGATCGAGCACGATGACATCGACGATTTCGGTGCCCACCCCATCGCGCCGAAGGCCTGACGCCAGTTCGTCAAGGATCTCTTTGCGGCCAACCATGACGATCCTCCGGCCCCCAATGATCCCTTTCTCAAGTCCCTTTTCGACGAACCGCGATAATACAAGGCGAATAGCCAGGGCTGCCATGATGCCCAAAGCATATTGCGAGATGATCGCTCCCCGCGAATAGAAATCGGTCGCCTGAATCATAAACAGCGCCACGACAAAGACGGAGAAGGCGACATTCCACCTCCATAGAACCAGACGGACCTGCTCCTTGGGGTCCCGGAGACTCTTTGTGGAGTAGTCCCGAGACAATCCACATTTGACAACGAACAGAGTTACCATTCCCACCGTGGCTGCGAGGTAGAATAGTGGAGACGGCAAGGCATTGAAGACGGTGTAGTGATATGCCGCGCCAGCCCCGAATGTAACGGCCGTCAGCGCCATGAATTCCGATATCGCAGCAATTACGGGAAAGGTGCGTGCATTCAGCGCCGGCCGGCGATACTGACTGCGATTGGCCGACGTCCGGCTGCTGGTCGCAGCCGCCTGCCATAGATCGCGGGCGGAATAGCGACGTTGTCTATCACGCGAGCCGGGAAAGCTGACGACCTCGCAATCATCCGAATAGCGAGCGGCCTTGGTCGCCTGGATATTCGAATGGCTATTCATGCGATTGACGCTCCATCTGATCACCAGCATCGGCCCCCCCCCGTTTGGGGTCGCCGTAGTAGCGTTGGAATTCATCGACGACTCCGTTCAGGACCACGCCCGCAACTTTGTCGGCGATTTCCGGGATCTCGCGGAACACCGCGGAGACCGCATCACGGCTCGTCCGCTCAGACGCCACAACCATGACTGCGGCATCCGTTCGCTCCAGCAGGATCCGCGCGTCCGCCACCGGCAAGAGAGGCGAAGAGTCGATGATTACGAGGTCGAACACATCGCGTGCATGTTCAAGCAGTTGCGACATGCGGCGCGATGAGAGCAATGCCAGCGACTGCGTACCCGGCCCTCCCCGCCGACCGGCAATGGCGTAGAGATTTGTTCGCGCTTCGTGTTTAACCGCTGATGCTAGGTCGCTGTGCCCCGAAAGAAATTCGGTCAATCCGCCTTCCCCGGACAAATTCATCGCGTTGGCCAGCGTCGGCCGGCGCAGGTCACCATCGATCAACAGCACGTCTTCGCCGGTCTGCGCCGCCGTCCTAGCGAGATTTAGCGCTACCGTGGACTTGCCTTCTCCGGGAAGTGCGGACGTGACCAAAACCACGCCCATCCGCCGCTGAAGCCCTTGTTGTTTAAGGCTGAGATAGAGCGTCCGAATGCTTTCCGAGAACGCAGAGTCGGGCTGGTTCAGTCCAAAGTCTGCGAACAACCGATCGAAGGCGTCGCTGCTGTTTCCACCGCTGGAAATTGTCTGCCCGCCAAACTCAGTTGGTCGCGACTTCAGCCCTGGCAATGACAAGCTGCGCGAGCCGGACCGCAACTCCACACGCGGAATCGACGCAAGCGGCTGCACGCCGATTTCCCGCTCCAGATCCGCCGACCGCCGAAAGCCGCGGCCGAACGCATCGCGACCCAGCGCCAATGCCATCCCGAGGCCCAGGCTGCCGAACAATCCAAGGCCGATGATGAGCCCTTTGCGGGGATAGCTGGTCGCCGACGGAACGCGCGCTGGCGATACGACGCGCGAGTCTGCAACCTGCAGACTCAGCTCGGATGTCTGCTTGGCGCGGGCGAGGAATGACTGGAACAGATCACGATTGGCCTGCACATCGCGCTCCAATTCCCGCAAGCGTACACTGGCCTGATTGAACTGTGCCGCCTTTTCCTTCAGTTCGTCGAGACTGGCCTCAAGCGAATCCTGACGTGCTCTTGCCATCTCGAATTCGGTTTTGGCGCTCGTCACGATACGATTGATTTCAGATGTGATTTGCCGCTCGAGATCGACCACCTGCGCTCGCCCCGTGACAACGATCGGATGCTGCGGGCCGTATCGCGCTTCCCGCTCTGCCTGCTGCCGCGCCGCGTCCGCGTATTGTCCGCGTAAATTGGAAACAACACTCGATTGCAGGACATCCGGCGAAGCCGCCGCGGACCGCAACCTTTCCGGCGTGATCTGCTTGAGCTGCTCATACTTGGCATGAGCCGAGGCCGCTTTGGCCCGCGCATCGATCAACTGATCATTAAGCTGCCCCACCTGTCGGGTGGACAAGTTTTCACCACCCGCATCGAACAGTCCGGCTTCCGCCCTGTAAGCCTCGAACGCTTTCTCCGAAGCAGCCACGCGACCACGCATTTCCTCGACTCGCTCATTCAGCCAGCGGCTCGCCCGCGATGTCACTTCCGATTTCGCCGCGATTTGATCGGCCAGATAAAGTTCGGCAAAGGTATTGGCGATATCAGCGGCTTTTTGCGCCTCCTGTGACCAGGCGTTCAGTTCGATGACGTACGTTAGTCCTCGCCTCTTTGCGCTCGTCGCCTTCTGCAATCGATCTACGACGCCTGACAATGGGTCGCTTTCCGTCACCCCGCTCGACAACAGACGAAAAGGCAACATGATCAGCGATTTAATGGATGAAAACAGACCGCCTGATGTACCGAACTCATCGTCGTTTCGTAGATCCAGCTTCGTTGCGACCTGTCGGACAAGCGCATCAGACTGAATCAGCTCGACTTCGCTCTCGATCGCACCGTTGTCCGTTCCTGGTCGACCGACTACTTCGGCATCCTGAAGAATTTTTGTTTGTCGAGGATCGATCAGGACCGACGTCGTGGCCTGATACTGCGGCGTGATACTGAGAACGGCAGCCACTGATATCGTCGTTCCCGCTAGTGCGATAACGGCGATCATTCTCGCATTGCGTTTCAGGCAACGCAAAATATCGATGATTGCGTCCGTTTCGACCTCGCGGCGATCGCGAACATCGACACGCGCAAGCCCCCGAGAGGTATCCCGCAGCTCAATGTTGCGCTGTAACATTGAACATCACCACATGTTTGTCGAAGCTGTAAATTGGAACCGTTGAATCGCGACTGATAAAGTCGTACCGCGCGCCAACTCGCAGGTGTCTGTTGAGCGCGTAGTCCACGCCGGCCGACCAGCGGGTGACGTCGTCCTTGCGTGGGCTGTCCTGGAAGTCTTCTTGCTTGAAAGAACCGCCACCCTTGACGATCACGTTGCGCAGCAGCTCATACTCGATCTGTCCGCCAAACAGAGTGTCCACACGTGGTCCAAAGCCCGGAGTGATTGTCTCGGCAACCGTCCTTTCAGCATTGGTCCGCACCGTGATGAGAGCGGTGGCCAGCCAGATCAGTTCGCCCTTCATCGAGAAGCCGTCGATCGGCTCGATCAGCGGGTTGTCATAGCTCTGTGACATATACCCCGCCTCTACGCTTCCTGAGATCAGCGGTGTCACTGCAAATTCGAGACCGCCGTGGAGGTCGTAGCCATCAGAGTTCCTATTTGCGTCGCCTGTGGCGGCGTATTCACGCCAGTTACCCCTGAGACGTGCAAAAGCACGGTACCCAGGAGAGAACTCATAGAACGGTTTGATGTAGGTCGAGAAAATGGTCCCGTCGCGCTGCGTCTGATCGATCACCGTCCCGTCGAAGGAATCGACATTCTCATAGGTGAGGTCCCTACCCCCGGCATTCAGGGCAACGCCAAAGCGCCCCCACGTCTTGGTCAGCGTCGCTTCACCACGTATGTCATTGAATGGGACGGGTTCTGCCGCATTGCGCGGTTGCGAGGAGCTGCCGCGCTCCTCATGACGCCGCGCCGCCTCGAACGTCGTATCGAATTGCAGGTCTGGCGCTATATCCCAGTTGGTCGCGATCCGGCCTCGTGCATCCACACGGCTTTCGCTGTCGAATTTGCGGAACCTGTAAATATCCGCATTGAGATCCACCTGATAAGAGAAACGCGACGGATTGAGTTGCGCACTCGGCGTGCCTTTGCCGTACTTCACGGTCAACTGCGGCGACAAGACAAACACAATATCCGATTTTGCATCAGTCGGAGTGGCATAGACGTTCGAATCAAACTTCATCCCGGCTAGGAAGCGTGGATAGAAGAACACACCCCCGACGCGATAGCCGATCGGCTCGTATCCGGGGTGGACCCGTTCGCCAACAGGGATTCGCGACAGCTCGTAGTCCGGCAATGCCTCGTCGGCAAAGACGGTCGTGCTACTGGTTACGATTCCAACGAGCAACATCCACCCGATCCGCAAACAGGAACTCCACATCAACAATTCGCGCCGACGCATTCCTGCGGCGGCGGCCAACACTCACCCCTGCGCTTCCCCGGTCGTGATGTCGCTATTGCGTTGTTATACTCGCCTGCCTGTTATCCCGGCAGGCACACGCCGTCGTTCGCGGCAGAACCGCGTTCTAGCATCGTGTCGCTTTTTGGATTCCGGCGCAGTGCGATACATCAAGCCGCAACCGCTTGCCGATGCGACGTAGCGATTAGGTTGCTTCGTCCGCGAATTTCCGCGTACTACTCATCTTCACCCCATTTCAGAAGTAGCGTTCAGGAATGCGAATATTGTCGCCAGGTAGTACGGGAACCTGGCGCTCGTCCGGATTGATGCTGCTCTCCCCACCAGCATCAGCCCGACGCACGTACAGAAGGCGCGTGTTGGCGCGATATGTGTAACCGCCTGCCATCGCCACAGCGTCTTGCATGCTCAGGCCGGGTCGATACTGGAACTGTCCCGAATTCTTCACTTCGCCCACAACGTTGAATGGTCGGTAATTTGCGACCTCCACTGACACCTTCGGATTCTTCACGAATCTTCCCCGCAACGTTCGCACCAATTCAGCTTTGAATTCCGGCACTGACTTACCGGCCGCAGCAACTTCGCCGGTCAGGGGAAATGCAACACTCCCCGACTCGTTGACCTGAAACTCGCCAGTCAGGTCAGCTTCGTTGAATACCGTCACTTTGATTTTGTCACCGGGTGTCAGGCGGTATTCCGAGGCCAAGCTGGTACTAGCCATGGCGTCCGCACCCACAATGGCACCTCTTGGACCATCACATCCTGCAAGCGCCAAACTCGCCAACCCGATAACGCTCAAAAACTGTCCTCGCTTCATTGCCGCATTCAATGTTTCCGCCGGAACACTTCTATCAAAGCGAACCAGATTTTTGACGATGCCGTTTGGTGCACGAATGATTCCGAATGTTTGGACGCGAATAACTCTCTGACCGACGATAAGTTTCGATTCTTTTTTGTCGAAGGTTTGACGTCGGCGTGCTCATTATCCGACATGAACAGAACTTGGTCGCAGATAGAAGTAACACTCTACTAAATTCGTAACATGCGCTGGTCGCGCCTTATTCGCATACGTTCGCCGACGTTCACAGCATACGAATGACGACTGAAACGATCCTAGATCACGATTCACATGTATGCGCGGTAACATCGGAACAGAAGAGCGAATTGTTTTTCTCTCTCGCGATTAAAATCGCATTCGCAACACGGTGACACCGCAACATCAAAAACAAGGTTCCATGCAGACACCTACTTGTCACGATAAAGGCGACCACATCAGATTGATTTCCGACGGACGTTCGGACATCCGTCTTCGCTCGTTACCTCACGCTCGCACGCGAAGCTCAGTTTCATTAATGGAGAGAATTCGGTTCCCGCTAGGCTACTGGTGCGCCAGACCATCGGTACAACAGTAAGCGCTTCTGCTCGGCAGGCGCGATATCAGCGCGGCACAGCCTACGCTCACACAGAATATTCAAAAATGAGTCGAAACAATCGCGACCACGCGATCCATTATGAATTCACGACGATGACGCACGACAACAAGCTGCTAAAGCGGCCTCACGCGGAACCGCGTGAGGCAGAGAATACCAGCAAGACGCCGTGTTAAAGTTTGAGCTTGAACAATTTTTCTGTATTGGTCCGCCCGATCTTGATCCGGTCATGCTCGCTGATGGTCGCCACATCGAACCAGTTGGCAGCATGATCGATATTCTCGAACGGCCAATCGGTCGAGAACAGGATCCGGTCGGCACCAATTTCGAGAATCGCATCAATCAGCGTCTGAGTGCGAAAATTGCCTGACGTGGTGAGCCAGAAGTTATTCTGAAAATATTCACCAAGCTTCTTCTTTGCCGGATAGCGCGGCGGCGCCTTGACCCAGGCATTACGGTTATCGACGCGCCACATGCTGTAAGGCAAGCCCTCGCCCATGTGACCGAGCACGATCTTGAGGCTCGGATGTTGGTCAAACAGGCCGGACGCCATCAGACGCAACGCATGAACCGCCGTCTCTTGGCCAAAGGCCCAGGTGGGACCAAGCAGCCATGGATGACCGTCATAGATCTTCGCGTCTGACGGTAGCGGATTGCGCGGGTGCAGATAGAAAGGCACATCGAGCCTCTCGCATTCGGCCCAGAATGACCAATATCGCTTGAGGTCGTAATAGACCGCGACATTTGGATCATTGACCTGCGAAAAGCCATTCACCAACGAGCCGACAAAGCCAAGCTCCTTCACGCAGCGCTGCAGTTCGCGAGTGGCCATATCTGGATCCTGCATCGGCAATGCTGCGAGACCCTGGAAGCGATCCGGCCGCTTTGACACTTGTTCGGCCAACCAGTTATTGGCCTTCACCGAAACTTCGTTGGCCTTCTTCGGATCTGGGATGGCCTGCACCGCCGGAGCATTCAGCGACAGCAACATCATCTCGATGCCGTTCTCGTCCATCAGCCTCAGGCGCTTCTCGTGGATATCGAGCAGGCGCGCACTCAATTCGGTCCAGTAACTATCAGGAACGAATCCCGCTGAATCCTGCAACGTGTCTAGAATCGCAAAATGTTCCTCGAGCGCGATCTTGCCTTTCATGGCCCCTCTTTCAGAGTCTATTGCGGGCTGCTATCCGGCAGCTCAGATCATATTTTCAATACAACGATTGCGCATTCGCAACAACGACAGGGGACGGGCGTAGCTGATTCAGCCGCGCTCAATACCCACCCTGGCAACCTATCGCTTTTCATCGCTTGACAACACAACGGCAAGTGATGCGATGCATCGCATCACCACCTTCTGCAGCCTGAACATTTCGCTTCTTCTCTTGTTTGGACTTTTTGTACTTTTTGTACTTTTTTTGCTTATTCTCACGATGCGCTTCATCCCAGCGCGGATGCCTACTCCATCATTTCGTCCGGCGGCATCGGCCCCCACAGGTTGGCTGCCTCTGGTGTCTTCGGCCATGTCTTCGGCCGCTGCGGATTGTCGCGATGCCACGGGCGCGGTTCGAAATAGTCGAACTCCTCGTTCATCTGATCAAGCTCGGCGAAGAGTTCCGTGATCATGCCATTGGGGGCACGATGATAGGAAAAAAGATTATGGCCGATGCCATGACGGCCAGGACCCCACAACGTGCGGTAACCATTCTTGCTCAGCCAATCGAGCGCAGTCTGCATGTGCGCCCAATCGCGCAATTCGAACGCGGTGTGAAAATGCTTGTTGGTGCCGGTCTCAACGAGATTGATGGTGTGGTGATCTTTGCCGCAGCGCAAAAATGAGAAATAATCGCCCATCCAGTCTGACACGCGGAAGCCGAGCACGTCGCAGTAGAAGCGCGTGATCGCTTTCACGTCAGCAACATGAAAGGCAATGTGTCCGAGTTTGTGTGGCACGACACCCTGGCTGCTGAATGGCTGGTGCAGCGGTTCAGACCGCTTGAACACCTCCATCACTGTGCCCTTCAGATCTTCGAAGGTCACCATGTCGTCGATGGTCGGCTCCGGGTCCTTCTTGCGCGTCACGCGGATACCGTGTGCAGCGGTCTGTTTCTCGAACGCGTCAAGATCATCACCCATACCGAGTTGGAAGCCGATGCGCGTGCAGCGTGGATGCGAGCCGTGCCGCAAGATTACCGAATGGTGTTCGATCGTGCTTGCAAGATAAACGGCGTCTCGCTCCCGCGCGATCAGCGAGAGCCCGAGAATGTTGGTGTAGTATTCGATCTGCCGCTCCATATCGGGCGTCTCGTAACTGGCATGCGAAATCTTCTTCACTCCAATCATGGATGGCTCCTTTTCAGATCTTAAGAGTTGTTTCGAAATATTCGAGAATGGCTGAGATATCGCGCTCGCCGATATTGGGCACAGCGCGATCGAAGATCGCCAATCAGACAATCGATGAGATCGGTCGCAATGTCCGCGTCAATGGCGAGCTCCTTCGCTGTATCAAGATAGTGCGCGAGGCCGGCGGCCGAGCCCTGCTGCGGCATGAAACGACGTTCCGCCATCCATGGAGCACGAATGCTGAATTGAAGCGACCCGCCACTGCCGATCACCACCGCCTTGATAAGCTCTGCATTTGACACTCCTCCCCATAGCACGTCTCATATTTTGATTGAGATCTCGTCTTGAGCGCCGATGTCCGATCGATCAGCCAATTCTCGCGGTCTGGTCCGAGAAATTCAACGTCACGCTCAGCGAACCTTCCATGATGGTCCAGGCCTGCAGCGTGAAGGTGCGGATACCGTTGACGACAAACGGATCGCGCGTCGCTAGCTCGCGTGCCTCGGCCTCGCTTGCAGCGCGCACGATCGTAATGCCATCGCCCTTTGTTCCGTCACCGAGCGGACCGGATGCAAAAAGCTTTCCCTGCCGTTCAAGATCAATCATGTATTGCAGATGCTCGGCGAGATAGAGCTTCAGATCCAGGCCCTTGCCTTGGGAGAAAATCACGAACAGCTTGAGCTTCAGCATGCCCTTTGTGAGCTCTGCAATCTTCAGTTCTGTGGCGGACGGCATCACGCAACTCCTACACTTCAGACGCCTTGAAAGAGCGACGAGCATCCGGTCGACGTCTTTGCACCAAATCTATTCAGCACTGGGATTGTCGGCTGGGGCGCCCGGACGAACGACATCTCGCACCACAAGCGCACGAGCATCATCTACCAGCCCAAAGCCGGGGCGCATGGCGAACCCTCCCGTAACAATCATTTTTTTTGTTTTATCGTACTGTACTGTACGTTACAGTTGTTTTGCGTATTGATGCAATCGAAAAGTCTCGCTATCCCTCCGGTGAACCGTCCGGATTGGTAAATCTAATGTCTCTTCTGGAAGCTAAAACAGGTCAGGCAAAAGGCTCGACGCGGACCAAATCAAAATCGCTTCGCTCAAAGCCGAGCGCACGAAAACAGAATGCTGTGAACCTCAAGGGTAAGGCAACCGATCCACGCCGCGAGCGCATTGTGCGGCTGGCAGCACCGCTCTTCCTGAAGAAGGGCTATGACAACGTCTCGATTGACGAAGTTATCGGCGTAGCCGGCGGCTCGAAGGCAACGATCTACGCTTGGTTTGGAGGCAAAGAGGGCTTGTTCGAAGCCGTCGTCAGGCAAAAATGCGACGATGTGACCCTGGCGATCGATATCGACACGAGCGGCACTCTCGAACAGCAGCTGACCAGGATCGGCCAATCCTTCCTCGCCAACGTTCTCGGCCCGCCGATCCTCGAATTTCACCGGCTGATGGTGTCAATCGGACGCACGTTTCCGAATGCCGGCAGGTTGTTCTTCAATAGCGGACCGGTCTCAGCATACAGCATCGTCGCCTCCTGGATCGAGAGGCAGCAGAAGGCCGGACTAATCATCAAAGAAGACCCCTATCGCCTGGCCGTGCTCTTTCTCGACATGGTGATTGGAGAACATCAGCTTGGCTGGCTGACCAGCATGCCGCAAGCAACGCGTCGCGGTGGAGTCGATGAGACCGTGCGTGTAGCGGTAAAGGTCTTTCTGCGGGGGTGCACCCCCTGACACGGCGCCACGTTTTCCCCGGCGACGTGCTCGACGTCGGCTCGACCATCCTTTCGACGCATGCTAGGTTGCGTTGCAGAAAATGAGTTGTTAATAGGCCCTATGTTCCGCCATCCGCCGCAAACTTGGCTTAAACTCAGCAGCCTCCGGGGTTGGGTGGCGGTATTTTGTGCGGTCTTTTTGACTCTATCGGGGATCGTCCACACAACCGGGCATGCGTTGCAGCCAATTCCGGACGGAGCCGGCAAGGTCACAGCTACACTGGGCGACACGTCAAGTGACAATCGACTCCACAGTGACAATCAATCCAAGATAGACTTGGAATCCTATCATTGTCTGGGCTGCGCCATCGCATCCATACCGGTCGTGTCTAGCGCAGACGCTCCGGCTGCAATCGTGGAAAAGCTTCGCGCTCGACCCGTCTACAGCGCTGTGTTTCAGCGTCACCGCACCGACCCTCCCCCTCCCAAAAACCTGACCTGAGCAATCGCCAGCCGCTTCCCGCGGAATGGCGTGACCATGCGGCTTCACAAGCCGCATCAACGTAGCGCATCCCAACGTGCTGCGGAGTGAGCCATGTCAGGACTTCAGAGATGCCGTTCAGTTGGTTTCCCCTACGCATTCCATGCGTGTGGCTGGTGCTTGGTTGCGCGCTAGTTGCGCAATTCCCCACACCTGCCCTTGCGCAAGATCAGAGTTCGCGGGCGCTGACGCTAAAGCAAGCACTGCAACGCGCGCTGTCCCTCAATCCACGGCTGACGGCCGCGGAGCGCGAGGTGGGAATCGCCTCGGGTCGACGCATCCAGGCCGGCACCGTACCGAATCCGGAGATCGGATTCGAACTCGACGATGCCTTTGGTTCCGGGAAATATCGTGGAACGAGATCAGCTGAGACAACGCTCCAGCTCAGCCAGTTGATAGAGCTTGGCGGGAAGCGGCAGGCGAGAATCGCCGCCGGGGCAGCGGAGGTCGATAGTGCCTACTGGCAACGACAGGCGACGCGCCTGGAGATACTATCCGAAACGGCAACAGCCTTTGTCACCATTCTCAGTGCCCAGCGTCGGGTACAGATTTTGGACGCACACGTCACCGCGCTGGACCGTTTAACGCCGCAGCTTCAGCGCCGTGTCGAAGCCGGCGCATCGTCACCAGCCGAGATCGCCCGGGCGCAGGTCGCTGTGGATCTCGTGCGCGTCGAAAGGGAGCGCGCAAAGACAACGCTTGCAACCGCTCGCCGCGATCTCGCAATTTTAATGGGAGATCGCGTTCCACGCTTTTCAAGCGTGACGGGTCAATTTGACAATACTGGTCGTCCACCGATCTTCCAGACGGTCTTGGCCGCGATCGATGCAAATCCGCAACTCATGCGCTGGACGGCCGTGCGGGCGCAGCGTGAGGCGGAACTGCTCACCGCGAGATTGAAGCCGGTACCTGACGTCACAGTTTCTGCTGGTTGGCGACACTATCGCGATTCAGGCGACAACGCGGTCCGCCTCGGTGTATCGATTCCACTGCCGGTTTGGGATCAGAACCGAGGCAACGTGATCGCGGCCGAAGAGTCTCTACAAAAGACACAGGCCGAACGCGACATCAATCGAGCGGCGCTGATCGCGATCGCCGGTCGCTCCTACGACGCCATCAACGGCGCGCTTGCCGAACTCAATCTGCTCCGGTCATCGATCATCCCGAATTCGCGCAAGGCCATCGAAGGCATCGAAGATGGTTACGCGCAAGGACGATACTCGCTGCTCGAAGTCCTCGATGCGCAATCCGCCGCCACGGAAGCCGCGCTCCGCGAACAAGAGGCGCTTCAAAGTTTCCACACGGCCGTAACCACGATCGAAGGGCTCGTCGGCCGCCCATTCATGCTGACCGCCGCGAGGCCGAAATGAAAGCACTTCTACGATTTCTCCTTCTCAGCACCGTGTTCCTGGGGCTCGGATATGCAACCGTGAAGATGCTCCCATCTTCACTAGGCAAAGCCCCGATGAGCAGCCATGGGCATGGCGACGGCGATCACGCCCATGGTGAAGAGAATGTCGTGATGAGCGATGCGAAAATCGCCGCCGCAGGTATTGGGCTTGAAAAAGCAGCGCCCTACGTCCTCCGTGATGCACTCAAGGTTCACGGAATTCTGCAGCCCAACCAGGAAGCGCTTGTTCAGGTGACGCCACGGTTTCCGGGTGTGGTGCGGAGCGTTAACAAGCGCATCGGTGACCGTGTCGCCAAGAGCGATGTTCTCGCCACGGTAGAGAGCAACCAGAGCCTGACATCCTACGAACTGCGGGCACCGTTCACGGGAACGATCATCGATCGACAGGTTACTCTCGGTGAGCATGTGTCCGAGCAGAAACCGGCATTCGTCATCGCCGACCTTTCGACCGTGTGGGCTGACTTTTCTATTCCGCGACGCGAGCTCAATCGCGTCAACGTTGGCAGTGCCGTCGTCATCGACGTTGAAGATGGCGGTCAGCCAGTCGAAGCCAAGATCAGTTACCTCTCCCCTGTTGGCGCAACCGAAACACAAAGTGCATTGGCCCGCGCAGTCGTGCCCAATCCGGACGGACGGCTGCGGCCCGGGCTGTTTGTGACTGGCCGCATCATCATGGCGGAGAAGTCGGTGGAACTCGCTATCAAACTGAGCGCCTTGCAGGCGTTCGAGAACCGGACCGTTGTGTTCGTTCGCATTGGCGACAAATTCGAACCACGCGATGTTGAGCTCGGCCAGCGTGATGGCGACCACGCCGAAATCGTGTTCGGTCTCGAAGCTGGTGACGTTTACGCGGCGAAAAACAGCTTCGTCATCAAGGCGGAAATCGCCAAGTCGACAGCGGCGCACGAGCACTAGGATCATCACGTTCATGATCGACCACATCCTCGAATTCTCGATCCGCCAACGCTGGTTGGTGCTGTTTGTGACGCTTGGCGTTGCCGCCTTCGGCGCGTGGAATTTCACACGGCTCCCGATCGACGCCGTTCCTGACATCACGAATGTGCAGGTGCAGATCAACACCTCTGCGCCGGGCTATTCGCCGCTGGAAGTCGAGCAGCGCATTACATTCCCGATCGAGACTGGGATGAGCGGCTTGCCGCATCTGCAATATACGCGCTCGCTTTCACGGTACGGACTGAGCCAGGTGACCGTGGTGTTTCGTGACGGCACCGACATCTACTTTGCCCGCCAACTCGTGAACGAACGCATCCAGCAGGTTAAGGATCAACTCCCGCCGGGCACACAAACGGCGATGGGGCCGATTTCCACCGGCCTCGGCGAAATATACATGTATGCCGTTGCCGCCAAGCCGGATGCACGTAACGCAGAGGGCAAGCCTTACACTCCGACAGAACTGCGAACCATTCAGGACTGGATTATCAAACCGCAGCTCCGCACGGTTCCCGGCATCGTCGAAGTCAATACGATCGGCGGCTACGAGAAGCAGTTTCACGTCCTTCCCGATCCAACCCGGCTGATGGCCTACAAGCTATCCTTTCGCGACGTTATGACCGCGCTAGCGGCAAACAATGCGAATGTCGGCGCCGGCTATATCGAGCGCAATGGCGAACAATATCTAGTCAGGACGCCGGGACAGGTGTCGAACATTGCTGAAATCCGAGACATCGTCATCGGATCGCATCTGGGCGTACCACTCCGCATCGGCGACGTCGCCGAAGTCACGGAAGGCAAGGAATTGCGGACCGGCGCGGGCACCCTCAACGGCGAGGAGTCCGTGATCGGCACTGCCATGCTTCTGATCGGCGAGAACTCGCGCGATGCCGCACAGCGTGTCGCAAACAAGCTGGAGGAAGTCAGTCGTTCGCTGCCGGCGGGTGTCGTTGCCCGCGGTATCTACGATCGAACGACGCTGGTGGAAGCAACCATCGCCACCGTCGAAAAGAACCTGATCGAAGGCGCACTGCTGGTCATTGCCATTCTCTTTCTGCTGCTCGGGAATATCCGCGCCGCCATCGTTACAGCCTGCGTCATCCCCCTGTCGATGCTGATCGCCGTCACTGGCATGGTGGAGAACAAGGTCAGCGCCAATCTGATGAGCCTTGGCGCCATCGATTTCGGTATCATCATCGACGGTGCCGTCATTATCGTCGAAAACTGTCTCCGGCTCCTCGCGGCCGAGCAACACAAGCGGGGGCGCCTGCTGACGCGCGCCGAGCGGTTCGAAACCATCCTCGCTGGTTCCCGTGAGGTTGTGCGCCCCAGCCTGTTCGGCATGACTATCATCGCGGTCGTATATCTGCCGGTTCTGACGCTGACCGGCGTGGAAGGAAAGATGTTCACGCCAATGGCCATCACCGTGCTGATGGCGCTGGCGGGCGCTGCCCTGCTCTCCATCACCTTCGTACCGGCAGCCGTGGCGTTGTTCGTTACGGGGAAGGTCAAGGAGCATGAGAATTGGTTCATGCGCGGTGCCCGGCGGATCTACACGCCGCTGCTGGACGCCTCGATACGCAATCGAGGTGTCGTGGCGGCAAGTGCCGTCTTTCTTGCCATGATGACTGGCGTCGTCGCCTCGCGCATGGGTGGCGAGTTCATTCCGAGCCTCGATGAAGGTGATATCGCCACGCACGCAATGCGCATTCCAGGGACCAGTCTCAGTCAAGCCGTCGACATGCAGCTGACGCTTGAAAAGGTTCTGGCTGAATTTCCCGAGGTCAAGGAGGTCTTCTCCAAGATCGGCACTGCGGAGGTTGCGACGGACCCGATGCCGCCGAACGTTGCGGATACGTACATCATGCTCAAACCAAAGCGCGAATGGCCCGATCCCTCGCGCAGCAAGGCCGACCTTCTCGCCGCCATCGAAAAGCGTGTCGCTGACGTGCCCGGCAACAACTATGAATTTACCCAGCCGATCCAGATGCGTTTCAATGAGCTGATCTCGGGCGTGCGCAGTGACGTCGGCGTCAAAATCTTTGGCGACGATCTCGACACGCTGCTTCGGCTGGCATCGCAGGTTCAGTCGGTCGTCCAGGCGATTCCTGGAGCCGCCGATGTGAGGACGGAGCAGGTTTCCGGCCTGCCAGTAATGACCGTCAAACTCGATCGGGCGGCTCTGGCACGATATGGCCTCAGCACAAGCGAGGTACAAAGCCTCGTGGAGATCGCCGTCGGCGGGAAGGATGTCGGCCTCGTATTCGAGGGCGATCGACGATTTGATATCGTTGTCCGGCTTCCTGAGCAATTAAGGGTCGATGTCGACGCCATTCGTTCGCTGCCTATTCCACTGCCGGCGGCGGTTGAAAGTCAGGCAGCATCGGTGAAAGCAGTGTTCGGCAATTCGCTGCTTGCGAAGATCCGCTATATCCCGTTGTCCGCCATCGCCAGTATCGAGATCGCACCCGGCCCCAATCAGATCAGTCGCGAGGACGGCAAAAGACGGATCGTTGTATCGGCCAATGTCCGCGAGCGGGATCTCGGATCCTTCGTTACCAAAGCTCAACGCGCCGTCACGGAGAAGGTCAAGCTGCCGCCAGGCTATTGGATCGGCTGGGGTGGACAATTCGAGCAACTCGTCTCCGCCACCAAGCGGCTGGCCATCGTGGTGCCGATTGCCCTTCTCCTCATCTTCCTGCTGCTGTTCATGAGCCTTGGGTCGGCCGCCAATGCCGCACTCGTCTTCAGCGGCGTTCCCCTGGCGCTGACCGGCGGCCTGGTGGCGCTCTTGCTCCGCGGCATTCCGCTATCGATCAGCGCCGGCATCGGCTTCATCGCCCTTTCCGGGGTCGCTGTGCTCAACGGCCTTGTCATCATCGCCTTCATCGAGCGGCTGCGCGAGGAAGGTAAACCGATCCTTGAGGCGGTGCGCGAGGGCGCGTTGACGCGATTGCGGCCGGTGCTGATGACAGCTTTGGTGGCCTCGCTCGGCTTCGTGCCGATGGCCATCGCCACGGGCGCAGGTGCGGAAGTTCAGCGACCACTCGCCACTGTTGTCATCGGCGGCATCATCTCTTCGACAATTCTCACCTTGCTCGTCCTTCCGGCGCTCTACGTTCTCTTCCGACGTGAAAGACCGAGGGAGGAGGAAACCGTTTCCACCCAAACCCAGCAGGGAGCACTCTCATGAAATTTCTGATTGCCGTCGCAACAACATTGATGGTGACCAGTGGCGCCTTTGCCCAGCACTCGCATGGCTCCAAAGGTCCGAATGGCGGGATCTTGGAAGACGTTGCTGGTGTTCATGCCGAGCTCGTGGCGTCCGGCACCTCTATCACAATCAATATTCTCGACGAGAACAACAAACCGACCAGCACCAAGGGAATGACGGCGTCTGCATTGGTCGTAAACGGCGGCGATCGGGAAACGGTGAAGCTGACCGAGGCGAGCGACGGCATCTTCAAAGGCGACGTCAAGAAGGCCGTTGCACCCAATACCAACGTAACATTGATGCTGAAGACGTCCGCGGGCAAATCGGGCCAGGCCCGCTATAAGATCGAGAAATGACCGGCTGCAACCAACAATAGTTCGCACTTAAAATACATCGAGGCGCATTGCACAGCATTGCGCCTCGATGATGTACTCACAACGACGCTTGCGGACTATTTCAAAGATGGTCCCTTCGTCACCATCGTCGACGGCGTCTTGCTTTTTTCGGGAGGCGTGAGAGCCAGCGTCAACCAGACGTTCCAGCCCTCGGGGCGGTTTTGCGCCTCGAACTCATAATAGCCCTTCAAATTCAAATAACCCTGCATGTTTCCAGCCGGGAAGAGGTAGCCGACTTGCGGACCGACGCCGAAGACGCGCGATTCGAACGGCCCCAGAAAAGCAGGCTGTCCTTTATCCGGCGTCAACTGCTGATAGATATATCCAACGGCGCCGACAAAAAACTGCTTAGACAGAAACTGTGCCGCAGCAAGATCGACGTGGAAATCGAGCCCATTGGTCTGGCCGGTATCTTTGTTCCTAAAATTGTGCGTCAGACCCGCAACGACAGAGAACTCATGTCCCTTGGTAGGGTCGAAGTACGTATACCCTAGCCCTCCATCGATTGCGCCGTGACCGAGACCGAGATTAGCCAAGCGCCTTGAATCGTAGGCCCCGACCTGAATATTCGTCATGGCATAGACCATGAGATTGTGAACACCGCTATTCCAGCGCAGGCTTGCCTGCGGGAACAAATCCGCGAACCCAGTTATGGAATCAGCAATCGATCCCTCCCGCGTCACGGTCAGTGGCCCCAGCGATGCGCTCAAGGTGCCGTCCAACGCCGCAGAATTGCGCCCGATAATCGTTGCCATACTGACTGCGAACTGACCGCCCAAAATCGGCGTCTCAAATACATAGCTCGGCACAAAGAACCCAAGATTGGCGCGGCCATCCAAATTAACATTCAGATCAGCACTCGCATTGGGACGCAAACGGCCGATCTGAAACTGCTTTGACGCCGCTACTGCACCACTGGCTTCGACTGACGTATGATAATAAATCATTGCAAGCCCAGCACCTGGCTGCTGGGGAGCCGCGGCGAGACTACCGAACAGACCCGGCACCCAAAAGCTAACGCCCCCCTGATCCGCTGAAGCCGGCGTGGACAACAATGTCGTTGCTCCCAACAAGCCGATTGTCGCTGAGAGATAGAGCCCGCCGCGCAAGACTCTGATCTTGGTCATGGACGCCCCCACATCCTACTTTTGATTCTCCCGATTATTACAAGTAAACAGGCTCCTGAAAATCTAAATCCTCCAATCGGGTGGCGCGGTGCCCAAGTGCGATTTCTCGAGCCCACCCAGTGAGTCCGGCCAGACCGCATTTCAAATCTAAAGAGTGAGCCGATGACCGACACATCCAATCCCGCGACGGCAACACCGATCGATCCCAAAACCTTCTGGCGGATGCTTGGGATGCGCGCTGTCGGCGTGACCGTGGTGACAGCGCAAGGCGACGATGGTCCGGCCGGTTTCCTGGCCCTGTCGGCAACCCATGTGACGGCCGATCCACCATCGATGCTTGTTTCCATTGACGACCGCACCAACGCGCTTCAGGCGGTGCTCCGGAGCCGTCACTTTGCGATCAACTATTTGTCTACAGCCGATCAGGGGCTCGCGGATTTATTTGGCGGCAGGGGGCCACTCAAGGGCACCGACCGGTTCGAAGCCGGCCGATGGCACACGCTGGCGACCGGCGCACCCGCTCTCGTTGACGCGGCCGGCACGATCGATTGCACGCTCGACGAAACGTTCCGCTTCCATAATACGACGATTGCTGTCGGCCGCGTCGTCGCATTCCATATGAACGAAAGCAGCGACGCCTTGCTGTTCTATCGCGGACAATATCGGCAGGTCTAAGTTCGCGCTCACATTTGAGCGTGCGATCTGGAGAACGGTCTCCACCCTCACTCCGTCATCAGGAGTGAGATCGCCTTTGCACAGTCAACAAATAGAAATTCCCTTCTTATTTTTGCAGCACCATTGACCTTTTCGCTAACATCTGGCGAACTCATCGTGCCTGAAGCACTTCGGGCCGCGGGATTTGACTGAGCAGCTTGCGCCGCGACTTCAAAACGCTAAAGCGCCACGAAACGCTTCGTGGGCTCTGAATGATGGAGAATCACGATGGTGTTTTACGCCATTCCCAGAATCGCGAATCCAGATCAACATCCCTGGTCGATGCTCGCCCGGCAATGTCCCGGCTGCTTTTGAATGCAGCCTCCTTCCCGTTCATTGCTCCACGTATGCGAGAGACGAGACCATGTTTAATGCTTATGTGATTGAGGTACAGGACACGACCGCCGGCATCGTTGTTCGGGATGGCACGCGCTTTCTGTTTTGCGCTTCGGATTCCCAATTCTTCGGTCTGGAGGGACGACGATTTGCGAGCCCAAGAGAAGCCGAAACTGCGGCCCGCGATTATGCCGACGGCCGCAACGCGAAACTTTCTCTGAACAGGAAGAAAAGATGACAACCAAGCGGAACCCGGCCACGGCCTCCGCGCGCTTTCGTCGGCTATAAGCACCAACCAGTGAATCAAGAGAAAATCCGGTTGCGCAGGCCTGCGCAGCAGGATCGTCCGTCCAGACATTCAGCGTCAACGGTTTAGCAATCGGCACCCGATCAGCGACGACGTGACCGACCATCACGTCGTCGCTGATGCTGCCAATCAGTGCCACAGTGTGACCAAGTGGCTCGCCGCTATCGAAGACGTTGCCATCTGCCATCAAGCCGTTTTTACGGCTTCCGGCTTGCGGCCCTCATAAAGATCCCGCCCCTCAACGAGCGCCCGGATCTTTCCATCCGCAATGCCGCGTTTCAGCATCCAGAAGCCACAGTCGGGATGGATATATTTGATCCGCCCGGCTCCCAGAATCCTCTCCGCTCGCTCGATCGATTTTGCGATCTGATCGGCGGTCTCAATCTCGGTCGACTTAATGTCGACGACGCCAAGACCAAGCCCAATCTCCGGACGTAACCCGCGGAACGCGGTCAACTCCTCCGCCGGCCGATGCGCATTTTCCATGACGATATGATCGACATGCAGCGCATTGAGATAATCGATCAGTTTGCCCCAGTTGCCCTTCTGGATCGATTGGCCACCGTAATTTCCGAAGCAGAGATGAACCGCTGGCGTGGTTTTGACGGCATCGAGAACGCGATTCATCGCCGCGGCAGCCCATGTCCATTCATCCGGGCTTCCCGGTAGGTTCGCTTCGTCGATTTGAACAATCTCGGCATCGAGATAGCGAACCTGCTCAGCCAGAGCATCGGCAATGGCCATCGCAAGATCAGGAAGATTCTTGTAATGCAGGTCGAGCAACGTCTTGGCCAGCATATGCGGGCCGGTCAGCGTGAATTTAAAACCCTTCGTGGTGAGCGCCTTGGCGCGGGCACAGGCCTGCGGCAAATCGAGCGTTCCTGAATCGATTGGTCCATACACAACGCCAGGCGGACGCGTCCGAAACTTCATCGCCGTAAGACCGCGATAGCTGACCAATTCGCTGAACGCGACGTCCGAACGGATGCCCGACATCGGCTTTAGAAAGTATTCGATCATACCGTTCGTTTCGGGATGATTGATGTCAAAGCGCGACAATTCACCATCACACACGACGTCGATGCCAGCTTGTTCCTGCGTATGAATCACAACGCGTGTGGCATCGACCAGCGCCTGCTCGGATGGCAGCGCCGACAACCAATCCGGCACCGGATAGGAGCCCACGACCGTCGTTTTGATTTGTGGTTGTTGTGACATGGCTATCTCCGAGTACCGCGTTCCAATGAATGGACAGGCGAGAGCATCTTTGGTATCCAACTGGTTAACTTCTTAGCACTCGACAATCGCTGTCGCCAGAAAAAATCGATGACGACACGATGCTGAACCGGCCTCATGGTCTCGAAAAGAGAGAGCGACAATTCATCCTTCCAATCCGATGGGCGACGTCCCGCGTTTGGAGCAGTCTTGGCGACAACAGCTTCAACCATCATGATGGCTTACTCTGATCCTGCGCTGGCGACGGAATCGCCGCTCGCCGTGAACGAATTCAGGGACGCGGATGCACTCGTTCGCGAAGCCGGCTGGAATCAGATCGACGCTGACTGGCGCATCTTTCTCGACCTTGGCCAAGTCTATGCTGTACGCAACAGCAACGGCCGCGTCGTCGCAACCGCGGCGACATTGCCACATAATGGCAAATTCGCGTGGATCAGCATGGTGCTGGTCAGCGCCGACTACCAGCGCCAGGGACTTGCGACCCGTTTGCTGCGCCGCTGTATCGACGATCTGACTGCAGGTGGTCTCATCCCTGTGCTCGATGCAACGCCGGCCGGACGCGAAGTCTATCGTGCGCTCGGTTTTGAAGACATGTGGGGCTATCACCGCGTGGCACTGCGCACACCGCCAAGACTCTCAAGCGATATGAACGAACGGATCGAGGTGCACCCCATCACCGATGCCGTATGGCTCGCGCTCTGCGATTATGACGCCGCGGCATTCGGCGCGCGACGCGATGCGATGCTTTCGCGCCTGCGTGGACGCCTGCCGCAGGCGGAACTCTACGCAACGCTCGGCGGAAGGATTACCGGCCTTTTGCTGGGCCGTGACGGCCGTTCCGCTAATCAACTCGGCCCGCTGATTGCGGACGATGACGAAACGGCCCTGGCGTTGCTCCAGCGTGCGATGTCCGCAATCGAGGCGCCGATCTATCTCGACTTTGCCGACGCCAAGACGCGTGTGCGCGGCTGGCTCGAAACGGTCGGGTTTTTCGATGTTCGCCCGCTGACCCGCATGGCGTTGGGAAGTCACCAGCGTTTCGACGATCCTCAACGAACGTACGCCGTCGTCGGCCCCGAATTCGGATGACAAGACAAGGGCCGGGCC
>JAFAFP010000027.1 GCA_023423415.1 Pseudomonadota bacterium
CAACGCTGGGATATGCATCGCGTTCTGGTTTTCTCCGGGCTGATGGGACTGCTGTCGTTTGCCGAAAGCCTCGGATTGCTGCTGATCGGATTGGAATGGCTCAGCAACCCCGCGCTCATGTCCGTCATTCCGCTGACTGCCGACAGTCTCAAGACCATGATGTTCCTGCAGCTTGCCGTCGGCGGACATCTGTTGTTGTTCGTTGTCCGTGGCCGCCATTCGGTGTTCTCGCCGCCATATCCAAGCGCGCCGCTTTTTCTAGCCATCGTTGCGACCCAGATCGTCGCGATCCTGATCTGTGGATTCGGCATTCTGGTGCCGAAGCTCCCATGGGCCGCTGTGGCTGGCGTCTGGATTTATTGTCTTGCCTGGATGGTCATCATCGACCTGATCAAGTTGCTCTACATTCGTGCGACGGAAAGCGATGAGGCGCATCTGCGCGGCCTTGCAAAGCCGATCGCAAGCTGACTGCAATCGATTGGAGATACCTATGGATTTCAGGAAGAAGCTTCTGGTCCGCCCGGGCAAGAAATTCAGGTTGTCCGATATCGATCCCGATTTTCATGGTTCCATTTCGTCCGCCGACGACGCGGCAAAAATGCTCGATCACTACAAGGACAAACTCACCGCGATGCAGCGGCTGTTCTATGGCGATCGCAGCCGCGCGCTCCTGATCGTGCTGCAGGGTATTGACGGAGCCGGAAAGGACGGGACCTGCTGGCACGTCATCAGCGCGATGGATCCGCAAGGGGTCAAGGTCCAAGGCTTCAAGCAGCCGACGCCGGAGGAAAAGGACCACGATTTTCTGTGGCGGGTGCATCCCCATGCGCCGGGAAAGGGCGAGGTCGCTGTCTTTAACCGCTCCCATTATGAGGACGTTCTGGTCGCCCGCGTTCATAAGCTCGTGCCGAAGCACGTGTGGAAGGCGCGCTATGACTTCATCAACGACTGGGAAAAGCTGCTGAGCGAAGAGAACAACACCGCGGTCATAAAATTCTTCCTCTATATCTCGAAGGATGAGCAATTGGCGCGATTCAAGGAGCGCCTCGACGATCCGCAGCGGCAATGGAAGATCAGCGAGTCCGACTATACCGAGCGGGACTATTGGGACAGCTATATCGACGCGTTTCAGGATGCGCTCACGCGTTGCTCGACGAAACACGCGCCCTGGTATGCCATTCCAGCGAACCATAAATGGTTCCGCAATCTGGCGGTCTCGCAGATCATTGCCGATACGATGGAAGACATGAAGCTAAAGCTGCCCGAGCCGACGGTCGATCTCGACAAGATCAGAAAGCTGTATCACGAGCAGAACAAGGGCACGTCGAAGAAGGCAGCCGAGGCATAGTCCATGCCGGCCCCCTTAGCGCCCCAGCATCCGGCACAGGCTCATCTCGACAAGCTCGATGCGGCGCCGATGGGGCGCTGGCAATACTTCGTCTGGCTGTTGGCCAGCGGTGGTACGTTGCTGGACGGCTTTTCGATTTTCTCGCTCGGCGTTGCGATGCCGCTGATCACCAGCAGTTTCGACCTCGGACCACTGATGGTGGGGCTGATCGGGTCGGCGCTGGTTCTCGGCGCGGTGTTCGGTGCGGCATTTGGCGGCCCTGCGGCAGATCGTTTTGGTCGCAGGCCTGCGCTTCTCGTCGATATGGTGATCCTTGCGGGTGGTGCTCTGCTCAGCGCTCTTGCGAGTGATCCATTGCTGGTGCTGGCCGGTCAGTTTCTTGTTGGCATTGGGATTGGCATCGACTTCCCGGTCAGCGCTTCCTACGTTTCGGAGACGATGCCCAAGCGCGAGCGCAGTCGTATGATGGTGGCCACCATCGCGCTGCAATCCGTCGGGATGCTGGCTGGCGCGGCGGTCGCGCTGACAACGCTGCGGCTCAGCGGCAGCTTGATGGACTGGCGATGGATTGTCGGCGCAACCGGCGCAGGCGCCGTCGTGTTCCTGCTCTTGCGTCTTTGGTTGCCGGAAAGCCCGCGCTGGCTGCTGGAGCACGGGAAGGTGCAAGCGACGGCGCGCGTTGTGTCGAAGCTTACCTCAGTGCCGGTTGCGTCTCCGGCCCATATAAACCTGGTTCAGCGACAGTCAGGCGGATATGCGGTGTTGTTTTCGAGCGCCTACCGCAAGAGAAGCTTGCTGGTATCGGTGCCGTGGTTCCTGATGGATATCGCCACGTATGGTGTCGGTCTTTTCACGCCGGTCATTCTGGCCGCCATTCATCTGCCGTCGCATGCGAGCGGGCCACTTGCAGCCAATTTCGTGGCCGCCGAGGGCAGTGCTGCGATCGACCTGTTTCTTCTCATAGGATTTTTGATCGGGCTCTGGGCCGTGCCGCGTTTTGGCCGAATCCACATGCAGATCGCGGGCTTTGCCGGCATGTCGGTTGGCATGCTGATTTTGCTGTTCGCCGTGCTGGGCGGCGGCGAAGCCGCGCATATTGCGCTCGTCTTTGCCGGCTTCATCCTGTTCAATCTCGCCATGAACGCAGGCCCGAATGCGACCACCTTCACCCTTGCGCCCGAGTTATTTCCAACCGGCGTCCGTGCCTCGGCCAGCGGCTTTGCTGCAGCCACGGCAAAGATCGGTGCAACCCTTGGCATCTTCATGTTACCGCAGATAAAAGAATTGACGGGTGTAGCCGGCGTGCTCGCCCTTATGGCTGTGGTCAGTGCGCTTGGCGCTGTGATGACCGCGATGTTGGCCGCCGGAATCCGGGACATTCCGGAGGGGCGGGGTCTTGAGGAAGTCTCGCAGGCTCATCACGCATGAGGAAGACAGTTGTCATGACCGGCGCCTCGAGCGGCATCGGTGAAGCGCTGGCGCTGCGCTATGCGCGTGATGGCGCACGGCTCGGACTATTGGGACGGAACGCGGATCGGCTTGCGGCCGTGGCCGAGAAATGTCGCGTTCTCGGCGCGGAGGTTCATGCCGCCGGAATCGATGTCGTTGATCGCGAGGAGATGGCGGCCTGGTTGCAGGACTTTGATCGGGCCCATCCGGTCGATGTCCTCATCGCCAGCGCCGGTGTCTCAGGAGGTCTTGAGCCAGGCCAGAGCATCGAGGATGCCGAGACCAGCCGGCATCTGATTGAAACCAATCTCCTCGGCGTGCTGAACACGGTGCATCCACTGCAGTCCGCAATGGTGCAGCGGCGAGCAGGCCACATCGTCATTCTCAGTTCGGTGGCCGGATTTCTCCCGCTGCCGCCGATGCCGAGCTACAGCGCCAGCAAGTCGGCCGTGCTGAGCTACGGGCTTGCGCTCCGGGCGGGATTGCGGGCGCAGGGCGTGCGGGTGAGTGTGGTGTGCCCGGGCTATGTAGCGGGGCCGATGACGGATCAGATTCGGGGCGCGACACCTTTTCTCATAACCGCCAGCCATGCGGCCGAACGGATTTACGAGGGCGTTGCGCGCAATCGCGCCGTCATCGCGTTTCCCTGGTTATTTGCCACCTTCCTGAGGCTGCTCGGCATTTTGCCGGATGCGATCCGCAGCCGGGCTGTATCGCTCAATCAATTCCGCGTCTCCAGGCGGAAACAATCTGTCGTTGACACCGTACGCCGGACCGAGTGTTGATAGCCGCGCGCCACCTTGCGCTTGGGGGACTATTGGCATGCCGCTTCGCGCCGGTCTTGTAACGGCCGTGAAGGCTCCGCTCTGGGGCCTGTCAGTGTTTACGGGCGCCAAATCCTTTGTCGGCAATCCGGTGATTGGCAGCGAACGTCTTAATCGCTTGGGCCTGCACGAAGCGCGGATGCGGATGGCCGAGCGGATGGCGCGACGCCGGCGGCGAACATTGGCGCGCGCCGTGAGTGAAGACGATCGTCGGGCATTCGACCGCGACGGCTTCGTTGTGAAGAGCGACTTTCTCCCATCTGCCGACTTCGAGCGCCTGCGTGCGGAAATCCTGGATCATGATTGGGATACGCGCGAGATGCGGCAGGGGCATACTGTCACCCGGCGCGTTTTTCTCGACCAAGCCGTGATGCACAACACTAAGCCGGCTCTGGCAGCTTTCATGGAAAGCTCCGATCTTGCTTCGCTTATTCGCTATGTCGGCGGTACGGGCGGCGCGCCGGTGATGTCGATCCAGAGCATCCTGGCCAATCAGGGTGTCGGCGCTGACGATCCGCAATGCGCGATCCATTCCGATACGTTTCATTCGACATCGAAGGCGTGGTTCTTCCTGCATGACGTTGGGCCGGACGACGGGCCTTTCTTCTATGTACCGGGCTCGCACAAGCTGACGCCGCAACGCCTCGCCTGGGAGCGGGAACAGAGCATCGCCGCCAGTCGCCACGACATGCGCGATCATGCGGAAGGCTCGTTCCGGATCACACGGGATGACCTGAAGGCCTTCGGCCTGCCGCCGCCGCGACCTGTCACCGTGAAAGCCAACACGCTCGTCGTCGCCGATACATTCGGCTTTCATGGTCGTACGCCGAGCACACGCGCGACCCAACGGGTCGAGCTCTATTCGACGCTCCGCCGCAATCCGTTCCTGCCCTGGACGGGTCTTGATCCGCTCGGATTGCCGGTGGTGAAAAACCGCATGGGCTCGCTCCTGACAATGCTGGACCGGACCGGCATCGCGCCGATGCCATGGAAGTCGGTCGGCCGTCTGCGCCTCGACGCTCCGCCGCAGATCTAGATCAGGCATTTTCGTCCGTGGTGCTATTCGTCGATATCTCTCGGCTGGTCGAAAACCTGCATCTTGAAACGCCGACCGGAATCGACCGGGTCGAGATGGCCTATGCGCGGCATTTCCTTGCGCGCGCCGAAAATGACGATGTGCGCTTTGTTGTCACCTGGCCGCACTTTTCCGGGGTGCTGACCGCGGCAGACATCAAGCCGCTGATCGAGGAAGCCGCCACGCGTTGGGCCGCCGGTGAAGCGGCGCGCAAGGACGGCAGTTTCGATGCCCTGCAAGCGGCGCTGAAGCAGCCAATCGATACCGCGCGCGAGCGGCCGCAGCGGATCGGCAAACCTGACGACAAACGGCGGGTTTCGGATTGGAGCCGCATGGCTTCGATCTGGATGCGCAGCGCGGCGCGCCCCTTGAACACGCGCTCCGTTGCCGAGCTGCGTAACAAGCGCAGTTGCTATATCCACGTCTCGCAATTCCGGCTCAATCGTCCAGAGCGTTTTGCGTGGCTCACGGACCCGGCGATATCAAGCATCTTCATGCTGCATGATCTGATTCCGATCAGTCATCCGGAATATTGCCGGCCGGGCGAAGCGATCCGTCATCGCGCGCGTGTTGATACAATGATCCAGCATGCGAGCGCCATCGTTACGGTTTCGGAGGCCACCCGTCTGTCGCTTGAGAGCTACCTGGCCACCCGGAAAAATCCTGTTCCGCCCTGTGACGTCGTGCCGTTGGGATTGGCTCCCGCCTTCATCGACCATCTCGACATTCAGCCATTGCAGACTGACATTCCCTATTTCGTCGTGGTCGGCACGATCGAGCCGCGCAAGAATTTGCTCCACCTGCTCACTGTCTGGCATCGATGGACGCAGGAGGGAGCGCATCCCCGCGCACGACTTGTGATCGTTGGCAGACGCGGGTGGGAGAATGAAAACATCCTTGAGATTCTCGATCGCAGCCGCGGGCTTGCGCCGAGCGTCATTGAGGCGGCATCGCTTGGCGATGCCGGTATGGTGGCTCTTTTGAAAGGCGCGGTCGCTCTGCTCGCTCCGTCATTTGTGGAGGGCTATGGATTACCGATCGCCGAAGCGTTGGCGCTCGGAACACCTGTCATAGCTTCAGATACCGATGCGCATCGCGAGGCTGGCGGAGCGTTCGCGGAATACCTCGACCCGCTTGATGGTCCCGCATGGATGCAGGCGTTTGACGATTATTGCTCGTCAGGCTCCGAGCGAGGACAGAGGCAGCGAGAAATTGTGCAGGGTTACGAACCAACGGTCTGGAACAATCATTTTCTGAAAATCGATAAAATCATTGAAGAGATCATGAATTAAAGCGTGAACTCTCGTCCTGCAAAAGCATGGAACGCCTCGCTGGTTCATCGATTGTCGAGCGTAGACACAAAAGGAGAGTGCCTATGCAGCGGCGATATCTTGCCACAATCGTGACAGCATCGATGCTGGTTTCCGGCCAGAGCTTTGCTCAGGTGATCACGCTTGAGCCGGAGCAGCGGACGGTCATTCGTGAGTATGTGGAGCGCGAAAGCGTTCCCGTTGTTGAGATAGACCGGGATCTCACAGTTGGGCAGTCGGTTCCGGAGGAGGTCGAGTTATCGGTCGTACCACAACGATGGGGACCGGGAATGAGTAACTACCGATACATTTACACCGACGATCGTGTGTATCTGATCGAGCCGTCCTCGCGGCGCATTATTCAAGTCATCGACTGATTGTCATGACATGCAGTCAAAAGGCCGAGGAATGCCCCGGCCTTTTGCTGTCTTCGGACCTGGCGGTTGGAGCACCAATTGCTCACCGCGCGATAACACCTATCTTCGCCAGTTCGGCGATCACCTGTTCGGCCATGTCGTCGGGCGTGCCGGTTTCCGTGCGCAGATGGACTTCCGGATGCTCCGGCGGCTCGTAGGGTGAATCGATGCCAGTCACATGGAAAGCCTTGCCGGCGCGCGCTTTCGCATACAATCCTTTCGGATCGCGCGCCTCGCAGATCGCCAGTGGTGTATCAACGAACACCTCGATGAACTCGCCGTCATCCTGACGCTCGCGCACCGAGCGACGCTCATTGCGGAACGGTGAGACGAAGGCGCAGAGCACCACCAATCCGGCATCGACCATGAGACGGCCGACCTCGCCAGCGCGCCGTACGTTCTCGACGCGGTCTGCTTCGGTGAAGCCGAGATCGCGATTGAGGCCGAGACGGAGATTGTCGCCATCCAACGCGTAGGTGTGAATGCCGCGCCGGCTCAGCTTCTGCTCGACAAGATTGAGGACGGTGGATTTGCCTGCGCTTGGAAGGCCGGTGAACCACACCATCGCCGCGCGCTGTCCCTTCATCTTGGCGCGATAGGTCTTGTCGATCTCGTAGCTCTGCCTGACGAGATTGCTCGCGCGATAGAGCGGGAAATCGACCATGCCGGCACCGGCGGTCGCGCCGGTCTGCCGATCGATCAGAATGAAGGCTCCGGTTTCGCGGTTCTTCGCATAGGGATCGAACGCGATCGCCTCGGTGGTGGCGAGATTGCAAAACCCGATGTCGTTGATCGCAAGCGTCGATACAGCGGCATGCTCGCCGGTTTCGATGTCGGTTCCATATTTCAGCGCGGTGATGGTGGCCGCAACAGAATGCGTACCGATCCGCAAGGAATAGGTGCGCCCCGGCAGCATCGGATTGTCGTTCAGCCACACCACATGTGCAGCAAACTGGTCCGCCACTTCCGGTACGGCGTCAGCCGGCGCGAAAATATCACCACGGCTGACATCGACCTGATCGGCCAGTTCGATCGTTGCGGCCTGACCGGCCTCGATGCTGTCGATTTCGGACGGATAGGCATAGATACGGCTGATGATGGATTTGCGACCGGAGCGCGCCACGACGATCTCATCGCCCGTCTTAAACGCGCCAGAGGACGCATACCCTGCATAGCCGCGACCGCCGGTATCGGTCCGCATCACAGATTGCACATGGAAGCGAGCGGATTCCGCGCGCTGATGCGTTGAGATCGGCACGGTTTCCAGGTGCTGAAGCACCGTTGGCCCCTTGTACCAGGGCATCCGTTCGCTTGGCCGGACGATATTGTCGCCATCCCGCGCGACGATCGGAATGGCTTCCACATGATCGAAGGAAAGCTGCGATACGAACTTTCGGAAATCCTCGACGATCGCCGCGAAATGCGCTTCCGCGCAATCGATCAGATCCATCTTGTTCACCGCGAGCAGGATCCGGCGAATGCCGAGCAGCGACAGGATGCGGCTATGTCGTAATGTCTGTTTGGTGAGGCCGGCTTTGGCGTCAACCAGCAGCATGGCGAATTCGGCATTCGAGGCGCCGGTCACCATGTTGCGGGTATACTGTTCATGTCCCGGCGTATCGGCGACGATGAAAGCGCGCTTCGGCGTACCGAAATAGCGATACGCGACATCGATGGTGATGCCTTGCTCGCGTTCAGCTTCGAGACCGTCGAGGAGCAGCGCGTAGTCGAGGTTATCGCCCGTGGTTCCGAACTTCTTCGACAAGTTGACCAGATTGGCCATCTGGTCGTCCGGGATCGAGCCGGTTTCGGCCATCAGGCGACCGATCAGAGTGGATTTGCCGTCATCGACAGCGCCGCAGGCAAGAAAACGGAGATGATCCCGTTCGCGATGGGTAGGGGCGTGCATCAGAAATAGCCCTCGCGCTTCTTGCGTTCCATCGACGAGGTTTCGTCGACATCGATCAGGCGGCCGGCGCGCTCGGACATGCGCGTCGTTCGTAATTCCTCGACAATGTCGGCAACGCTTGCCGCGTTCGACTGCACGGCCGCGGACAGCGGATAGCAGCCAAGCGAGCGGAAGCGGATGAGAACGTCTTGCTGCTTTTCTTCCGGTGCGAGTTCGAGCCGTTCGTCGTCGATCATGATGAGGCTGCCGCCGCGCTCAACGACCGGGCGCTCCTTGGCGAAATAAAGCGGCACGACCGGAATGTCCTCGGCAAGGATATATTCCCACACGTCGAGTTCGGTCCAGTTGGACAGCGGAAACACGCGCATCGTCTCATCGGCCGTGATCTGCGTGTTGTAGAGATGCCATAGTTCGGGGCGTTGGCGCCGCGGGTCCCAGGAGTGGTTCGGGCCGCGCACCGAGAAAATGCGTTCCTTCGAGCGGCTGGGCTCTTCGTCGCGGCGCGCGCCGCCAATAGCCGCATCGAACCGATGGATATCGAGCGCGTCGCGCAGGGCGCGGGTCTTCATTTCACGCGTATAGACCGCCGATCCCGACTTGATGGGATGGACCCCATCCTCGATCGCCCTCCTGTTAGTGTGGACGATCAGGTTGAGATCGAGTTCCGCGGCCATCCGGTCGCGAAAGGTGATCATGTCGCGGAATTTCCACGTGGTATCGATATGGAGCGCCGCAAAGGGGATTTTTGCCGGATGGAATGCCTTCCGGCAAAGGTGCAGGAGGACGCTCGAGTCCTTCCCGATGGAATACATCAGCACAGGGCGCTCGAAGGCCATCGCCGCTTCACGCAGGATGACGATGGCTTCCGTCTCGAGATTGGAGAGATGGCGGGATAGCTTGCTTGTCATGAGGTGATCTGAAGGGACAAAATCTATCGAGATCGTGGTGGCTTGGGTCCTGGCCGCCGGGCCTTGCGGCTTTAGCCCTGGACAACTTTAGAACGGCGCTATTTAGCGGCGGATCTGCGGCCTGTCGAGGTTTCAATAGTCGAGCTCTCAGGTGGCCCTCAGACCGCCGGAGAACGTGTTCCAATTTTGGCAGGATCGCTCAGGTAAAGGATATGCCAACTTTCACATGGCTGTCGTTTCGCAGGATCCGAAGCGCAACGCTGTTGTCCTGACGACAGACGGCAATGTCGACACTCTTTTGGCCGACGCGAAGATCGCGCAATGTGATTTGGTCAATAAACGACGGCAACTCCGGATTGCGCAGCAGGATTTCATGCCGCTCCGGGGCGAATTCAAGCCCAAGCGATGACTGAATGAGAAGGAACGGCGCGCCGGCCGCCCAGGCTTGCGGGGAGCATGCGACGGGGTAGAGAGTCGGGCCGCGGCCGCGGGCGCGCCGGAAACCGCAATAGAGTTCGGGCAGCCGCCGCATATCCATGTAGGTCGCGGCCTCGAACAGGCCGCGGAATATTCGTGAGACGGCGGTCTTGTGACCATAACGGGCAAGCCCGGCAGCGATCAGCGAGTTGTCGTGCGGCCAGACCGAACCGTTGTGGTAAGACATCGGATTGTAGCGCGCTTCTTCACGCGCGATCGTGCGGATGCCCCATCCTGTAAAGAATGATGGCTGTATCATCTGCATCGCAATCAGATCGGCGTGTTCCGGCGAAGCAATGCCGCTGAACAGCACTTGGCCGGCATTGGAGCTGCGAACACGACACGGGCGCTTTTGACCGTCGAGCGCGATTGCATACATGCCGATATCGTCACACCAGAATGCCGGTTCGAATCTCCTCTGCAGCTCATCGGCGGCCTTTTCCAGCTCGTCGGCCTTCGCATGATTGCCGAGGTGGCGCGCAATCTGCGCAGCATGCCGTTTTGCGGCATAAACATAGCCTTGCACTTCACAGAGAGCGATCGGGCCTTGGGCCATCGAACCATCTGCATGGTAGACGGCGTCGTGTGAATCCTTCCATCCCTGATTCACCAAACCGTCTTCATTGCGGCGATGATATTCGACGAAGCCGTCGCCGTCAGGGTCGCCCGGACCATCGATCCATTCTAGCGCGCGCTCGATATTTGGCCATAGCTCGCGCAGCAATGCGGTATCGCCGGTGCGATCGTGATAGAGGCCGGCAAGGAGAACGAAGAGTGGCGTTGAATCAACGCTGCCGTAATACAGCTTGAACGGCACTTCACGCAGATTGGCCATCTCGCCGCTGCGCATCTCATGCAGGATCTTTCCGGGCTCTGCGTCGGCAAGTGGATCAAATGAATTTGCCTGCAAAGCGGCAAGCCGCCGCAAAACTCCGCGCGAAACATCCGGGGAGCACCACAATGTTTGAAGCGCGGTGATGAGCCCATCCCGGCCGAACGTGGTCGAATACCAGGGAATGCCGGCGTAAGGATAAGGGCCCTGTTCGGTGTGAGTGATGAGCATCGTCAGATCCGACATGGACCGGCACATCATCTCATTGAAGATGTCGTGGGATGTCGTGATCGCGGTAACACCGCGGGTGCCAAGCTGGCGTTCCTGAAGCGATGCGCGCATGCCGCGGCGGAATGGGTGATGCTCCGGATGACGATCGTCGGTCCGGCATTCGATCGTTAGATCGATGGCTTTCGTTTCAGCCGGCTCCAGAGCCAGTGTGTAGGTTGCAATGGTTCTTGTAAGGCGGCTTGGTGCCGGATCGAAGCTTAGAACGGTGGATCTCAGCTCGTCGTCCAATCCAAGATATTGCAGCCGGGCCTGGTTATCTTTGAGAACTTTCTTGCTTGCGCTGCCGCGTTTGTCGCGACGCATGCCGCGAACCTCGAACAGGTCGGCGAAGTCGCTCGAAAACGTCAGTCCCAGAACGCAATGAACCGTAGAGTCGCCGTGGTTATGAATGCGCAGGCGCTGATAAGCCGTATTGTTCCAGAGGAAGATGGTGCGGACGATGTGCAGCGTGTCTTTCGGCAGAACCAGCTTGCGTTCGAAGTAGATGTCCGGATTGGTCAGATCGACCGTGAGCAGGGCGTTGTCGTCGCGGACGTTGGAACCAAGCAGCAGAAGCTGGCTTCCATTGAGCAAAAACTCGAGCTGTCCGAGATATCTTGTGTCGCGGCAATAGATCCCATCAGGACCACCAGGGGTGGCTCCGATGTCGCCGTGACTGTCCAAGATCGCGAAGCAATCGTCGTGTTTGAGATTGCGGCGAGGGCGGGTCGAAGGCCCGGTCGCGGGGATATAGAATGGAACCTCGGCGACCTGTTCGACCAGACTGACAGTTGAAGGCTGTTCTTTCGGTCGATGCAATGGTTACGGTCCTGCAGCGATATGGAATTCAGAGCCCGAAGCCGTCTTCAGCCGCTTTTCGCCGCGGCCCGCGTGAGCCAGCAGACTCTGATAGACATCGACATAATCTTTAGCCATTCGTGTGGCAGAAAAGCGTTGCTCGAAGCGCCGGCGGATTTTTCTGCGGTCAAGCGACATGACACGGGGCAGCGCAGCAATGGCTTCGTCGACAGTGTCGACGATCGCGCCTGTTACGCCGTCCTCCAACACTTCTGGGACCGATCCGCAGCGAAACGCCACCACGGGTGTGCCGCATGCCATCGCCTCGATCATGACGAGGCCGAACGGTTCCGGCCAGTCGATGGGAAACAGAACGGCATTCGCTTCACCAAGAAATTGGCCCTTCTGACGCTCATTGATCTCGCCGATGAATTCGACATTCGGGCTGTCTGCAAGCATCGGCGCGATTTCCGCGCGGAAATACGCTTCATCGACACGGTCCACTTTCGCGGCGATTTTCAGCGGCATGCCCAGCGCACGGGCGATTTCGATCGCACGATCCGGTCGTTTCTCCGGGGCGATGCGACCAAGGAACGCCAGGTATCCGCCACGGGGATGTGCAATCAATTGATGCATGTCGAGTGGCAAGCCGTGCGGAACATTGGCAACGAAGTTCGCTTTCGCAATGGGTTTGCGCTGCGCCAGAGAAATCGACGCCAGAGGCATTTCCGTAAAGCCGACATACAGCGCGAGAAGATCGGACAAGTCTTGTCGGCCATGCAGGGTGGTGATGGTGCGTCCGCTCAGGTTGCGGAATAGCGGGAAGTGAAACTGATCGATGTGAAAGTGGAAAACATCGAACTCATCGGCGCGCTGGAACACCCGATCGAGCATCAGCATGTAATAGGGAATAACGTCGCGGATTTTCGGCTCCAGCCGAAGAGCGCGCGGAACGCAGGGGACCAGTTCCGCTGCGGTAACCGAGTCGCCGCTTGCGAAAAGCGTCACATCGTGCCCAAGCTTGACAAGCTCTTCCGTGAGGAAATGAACAATTCGTTCAGTGCCGCCATAGGTTTTCGGGGGAACGCCTTCCATAAGCGGCGCAATCTGAGCAATTCGCATGTCAAGTGAGCCCTCTGTGCGCGCGGTTAACGTTTTGCGTTGCAATAGGTTTCGAGCAAATACAGATTTTCTGTGTGGGTATACGCATAGGAATTTAGGAAATTGACTGAAGAAGTCCGGCCATCTCGGCCCACCAATTCAGCAATTGTCCCACTGGCACGCTTGGCGGTATCGTTGCACAACAATCGGAATTTCTAGGGGGAATGAAATGGGCAAATTCGGCATCGGGCAGGCGGTCAAGCGCGTCGAGGATCAGCGCTTTCTGACCGGGAAGGGACGCTACGTCGAAGACATCAATCTGCCGAACCAGGCCTATGCCGTTGCGATCGGTTCGCCTCACGCACATGCGAAGATCACCCGGATCGATACATCGAAGGCCGCTGCTGCGCCCGGCGTTCTCGCGGTATTGACGGGTGCGGATGCGGTGGCCGACAAGCTCGGGGCGCTGACCGCCCATCCAATGCCCGAGGAGGTCGGGGCGCCGGCTGGTTTCCGGACCTGGCATCAGCTGATCAATCACGACCGCGTTCGCTTTGTGGGCGATCGTGTCGCTTTCGTGATCGCGGAAACCTTGATGCAGGCCCGTGACGCTGCGGATCTCGTGGAAGTCGAATACGAGGAATTGCCGGCGGTTGCCGATCTCGAGGATGCGGTGAAGGACGGCGCCCCCAAGGTGTGGGACGAGAACCAGAAGGGTAACTGGGCGTTCGGTCTGATGTTCGGCGATGAAGCGACAACCAACGCCGCCTTCGCCAAGGCGAAGCACCATGTCACGTTGCGCGTCGAGCATAACCGGCTTGCGCCCAATGCGATGGAGCCGCGGGTTGCCATCGGCGACTACAACGAAGCCGACGATCAGTACACGCTCTATACCTGCTCGCAGAATCCGCATGGCGTGCGAATGGAGCTTTCCCACATTTTCCATTGTGCCGAGAGTCAGATCCGCGTGATCTCGCCAGATGTGGGCGGCGGCTTCGGGCTGAAAGGCAGCCCATTCCCCGACGACTGCGTGGTACTCTGGGCGTCCAAGCGCCTTGGCCGGCCGGTGAAATGGGTCGCCACGCGGACGGAAAGTCTTCTGACCGACCGGCATGGCCGCGAAATGGTCATGTACGGAGAGATGGCGTTGGACGAGACCGGCAAGATTCTCGGTCTGCGCGCCAAAGCGCTGTATCAGGTCGGCGCTTACTTTGTCGGCCCGGGTCTCGTGCCAGCGGCCTTTGCGCTTCGTTTCATGCCGGAAGCTTATGACATCCAGGCGCTGCATGTGATGGTGCAGGGATTGCTGACGAACACATCGCCGGTCGGCCCTTATCGGGGTGCGGGACGTCCTGAAGCCGCCTATTTCACCGAGCGCATGATCGAGCATGCGGCACGCCAGATCGGTATCCCGTCGGATGAAATCCGCCGTCGCAATCTGATCCCGGAAAGCAAACTTCCTTACACGACGCCGACCTTCTGGGTTTACGACTCCGGCGAATTCCATCGCGTGATGGAAAAATGCCTGACAGTCAGTGACTGGTATGGTTACGAGGCGCGCAAGAAGAAATCCGAAAGCGAAGGCAAATTGCGCGGCCGTGCTGTGACTTTCTATATCGAGCAGGGCGGCATCTTTAACGATCGCATGGACCTGCGGTTCGATCCGAGTGGTTCGGTATCGATTATCGCCGGTACGCATTCGCACGGGCAGGGACATGCGACAGTGTTCGCACAACTCGTGCATGAATGGCTGGGCGTGCCGTTCGAAACGATTCGCTACATCCAGGGCGATACCGGACAGGTGCCATTCGGTCGCGGAACTTATGCGGCGCGCTCCTCGCTCGTCGGCGGCAATGCGTTGAAGGTCGCAGCCGACGCCATCGTCGAAAAGGCCAAGCCGATGGCGGCCGCGCTGATGGAAGCGGCCGAAGGCGATCTGGAATTCAAGGACGGATCGTTCCGCGTCGTTGGAACGGACAAAGCCATCCCGCTTCCCGAGGTCGCCAAGGCTTTTTACGCGCCGATGGGACCGCTGACGGAAAAGATGGGCGTGGGTCTCGAAGCCAATGGCACTTACTCGACCAATCCGCCGAACCATCCGAACGGTTCGCATGTCTGCGAACTGGAGATCGATCCGGAAACCGGCGTCGTGACGATTGACCGCTACTTCGTGGTGGACGATCTCGGTGTTGTGCTCAATCCGATGATCGTGCGCGGACAGATTCATGGTGGTGTCGCGCAGGGCATCGGTCAGGCGTTGGTCGAACACGCCGTGTACGACAAGGGCTCGGGGCAGATGCTGGCTGCGACCTTCATGGACTACGGCATGCCGCGCGCCGATATGTTCCCGGAGATCGAGTCCCATCTGGAAGAGGTGCCGTCGAAGACCAATCCGCTCGGCGTCAAAGGCATTGGCGAGTCAGGCACCATCGGCGCGCCACCGACGGTCATCAATGCCATCCTCGATGCGCTTAAACCCTACGGTGTCGAGAAAATCGACATGCCGGCGACCCCCGCGCGGGTCTGGGAGGCCATGCAAAAGGGTAAGGCCAAGGCAGCCGCCTGAGTGCGTGACGCGACATCACGCGGCACCTGCAAAACGCAGGTGTCGCTGATGGTCCATATGCGATCGACAATCGAAGAGATTGTGTCTGACATCAAACTCGATCCCGCCATTCCGATCCTTCGTATCTATGACATCGCGAAGGCCAAGGAGTTCTATGTCGACTTCCTGGGCTTCAGGATCGACTGGGAGCATCGCTTCGACGACAACGCGCCGCTATATTTCCAGGTATCACGCTCCGGCGTGACGCTGCATCTCAGCGAACACTACGGGGACGGTACGCCAGGTTCGGTCGTTTATATTCGCGGAGAGAATATTGCCGCTCTTGCACAGGAACTGAACGCAAAGGGCGCGCGCTTTGCGCGACCCGGCGCAACGGACAATGCGCCAACACTGACCGATCCCTTCGGCAACGTGTTGCGTTTCGATGATGCGAACAATCACCGATGATACGGTGTCATGGTCCGGTGAGAATTCCGTCCGGCGGACAAGCGGTCATAAACCATTACTATCACCGGTTGCAATCGATGTTTGCGTCGCGGAACGAAAGCGATAGGGAGGTGTTGCCGCGGAAACAATCGGGGAGGGCGGGTTGCGATACTCGATCGTAAAGACGGACGACAGCTACGTGATCCGCGTGGGGGATCAGGATTTTCTTAAAGTGGCCAGCCGGCGTAGGGCGGCAAGGCTCATTTCCGATGTGCAAAGGCGCTCCGGAACGGCTGCTCACCGCGCCGCTGAAGGCGAAGCGCTTGATGAGCTCGGTCGCCTATATGCCTGCGGCATCGAGCGTGACAAGCCGTAAGCAGATTTCTTGCCGCGTTCGGGCGCCAATGGGATCGGCAGCGATATGCCTAATTGTCACCGGAGGCACTCTCGGGCGTGCCGTGCGGTCACGCTGACGCGCCGGAGCCGTTCTGCCGTTTCAGTCCGGCAAAAAAATTCTGAACGTCTTGAGACGAGCATCGCGTCGTCGCCGCCTTTGCCGAAAACAAGTTTGCTTTAGTGGGGCGTGTGGATTGAAGAGCGAACGAGGTCATTGCCGGATTGATTTAGCTGGCTGTGGTTCCGTGATTGTTGCCGGTTTCGTTCCAGTTCTCGACGATCCTCAATAGATGGACAGGAACAGCCTCAAATCCCGGTTCCGCACGTTGTTCAATCGACTTGGCAATCAGGTCCGTGATCGTTTCCCGGATTTCATCGGTGGTGAGAACGCCCTTGTTCACAAGTAGCTTCAGCAGTTCGGCCAACATTGCCGTATGGCCGTCCATCATTGCGACTGTTCTCTGATCCACGCCACTCTCCTCCTGGAGACTCCTCCACGGATAGAGCATCCGGTCAGCGATCGACGGTTCGCTTGTGAGGGATTGTTCAGATCGCCGCATGTGGATGCAGCCTGGACTGTTTATTCTGAATGAAGTTGAGCAATCTCAACGGCGAAGGGAGCGTTGGGGGGCTGGGCATCGTGCTCCCAGGGGATTGAGTGGCCCCGTCGTGCTTGGGGCTGGCCGTTCCATCTCCGGCATGGCCGGGGACCAACGGCATCAACGCATCAACATATGCGACTATGGAGATTGCATTGCAGCGACGGCAACATTTGCGAACGAAAGGAAAACGGCGGGATGCCGTTTTCCACAGCGCAGGAGAAATCGCGTCAAGACTGTCGCCAGATTTTTTGAAAGAACATATTGCGAACACGGAACAAATAGGGTACATTTTCCCTACTTCAGGTCTCTGGGACCGGACGGCGGCAAAACCGCTGTGGGGTGGCTAAGCCAGCTCCGCAACGGTGCATATACGCCGCCCGAATCGTCAGTCATAAGGAGCGCGAAAGATGGCTCAGTCGGCCCTGCGTTTGGTTGAAGGTTCCTCCATGGATAAGTCGAAAGCTCTCGACGCCGCGCTCTCACAGATCGAGCGCGCCTTCGGTAAGGGCTCAATCATGCGGCTTGGCAAGAATGACAAGTCGATGGATGTGGCCACGGTTTCGACCGGCTCCCTCGGTCTCGACATCGCCCTTGGCGTCGGCGGCCTCCCGCGTGGGCGGATTGTGGAAATCTACGGCCCGGAATCGTCCGGCAAGACAACTCTGGCGTTGCACACCGTCGCTGAGGCGCAAAAGAAGGGTGGCATCTGCGCCTTCGTCGACGCCGAACATGCGCTCGACCCGGTCTATGCTCGCAAGCTTGGCGTCAATGTTGACGACCTCCTGATCTCGCAACCCGACGCCGGCGAACAGGCGTTGGAAATCACAGATACGTTGGTGCGCTCCGGTGCGGTCGATGTGGTGGTGGTGGACTCGGTTGCGGCGCTCGTGCCGCGGGCCGAACTGGAAGGCGATATGGGCGATGCGTTGCCCGGCCTGCAAGCACGGCTGATGAGCCAGGCGCTTCGCAAGCTGACCGCCTCGATCAACAAGTCCAACACCATGGTGATTTTCATCAACCAGATCCGCATGAAGATCGGGGTGATGTATGGCTCGCCGGAAACCACGACCGGTGGTAATGCGCTGAAATTCTATGCCTCGGTGCGGCTCGATATTCGTCGTATCGGTGCGATCAAGGACCGGGACGAGGTGGTGGGCAACCAGACTCGTGTGAAGGTGGTGAAAAACAAGCTGGCGCCGCCCTTCAAGCAGGTCGAGTTTGACATCATGTATGGTGAGGGCGTGTCGAAGGTCGGAGAACTGATCGACCTTGGCGTCAAGGCCGGGGTAGTGGAGAAATCCGGTGCTTGGTTTTCTTATGACAGCCAGCGGATCGGGCAGGGCCGTGAAAACGCCAAGACCTTCCTGCGCAACAATCCCGATATGGCCTCCTCGATCGAAGTCGCTGTGCGGCAGAATTCCGGCCTGATCGCTGACAAGATTCTCGCGGGCGAGAAGGAAGAGGACGACGAGGACGAAGGCGCCGAGGAATGACACTCAACGTCTCTGTCTGACAGGGACGAATGTCTATTGAGGTGTGGCCGGATCGTCTTCCGGGCCTCCGTTAAATTTCTGATCCGACCACCCGCGTCGCCGCGCGGGGCCGGGTGAGGCCGCCGCAGAGCCTCTGCGGCGGCCCGTCGCCCGGCATTTTTCTGAGCAGTGGGTCATTTTATGTTCAGGAGCGTGTGTTTCGCCCGGTTTTGGGGCCCCTTGTAATCGTTTTGATCCGCTCCGGTTTTCTGGACTTGGCTGGACCCCGCCGCTACATATCCCTCGAAACATCAATCCCGCCCGGGCATTAGGCTTAGGCACAGAGGGGCCGCGGGCCTGTTCCGGCTTGCGCGGCGGCAAGATTGTCATGAGCGGCGTTAACGAGATCCGGTCCACTTTCATCGATTACTTCGCGCGTAATGGCCATGAGGCCGTGCCGTCGTCCCCGCTCGTGCCTCGCAATGATCCGACGCTGATGTTCACCAATGCCGGCATGGTGCAGTTCAAGAACGTTTTCACGGGCCTCGAGAAGCGCCCTTACCAGCGCGCGGTGACAGCGCAGAAATGCGTGCGCGCCGGGGGCAAGCACAACGACCTCGATAATGTCGGCTACACCGCCCGGCATCACACCTTCTTCGAGATGCTCGGCAACTTCTCGTTCGGCGATTACTTCAAGGAACGCGCGATCGAACTGGCCTGGAACCTGATTACCAAGGAATTCGGACTGCCCAAGGAGAAGCTCACCGCCACCGTCTATATCGACGACGATGTTGCCTTCGACCTATGGAAGAAGATCGCCGGCCTGCCTGAGAGCCGCATCATCCGTATCGCCGGGTCGGATAACTTCTGGGCCATGGGCGACACCGGCCCATGCGGCCCGTGCTCGGAAATTTTCTACGACCACGGCGACAAGATTCCCGGCGGCCCTCCCGGCTCGCCCGATCAGGACGGCGATCGCTTCATCGAGATCTGGAATCTCGTGTTCATGCAATACGAGCAGATGGCGGACGGTACGCGTCTCGATTTGCCGAGACCATCGATCGATACCGGCATGGGTCTCGAGCGCATCGCTGCGGTGCTGCAGGGCACGCACGACAACTATTCGATCGATCTGTTCCGCGCGATCATTCAGACCATCGCTGATCTCACACGCGTCTCGCCGGATGGCCCGCAAAAGGCATCACATCGCGTTATTGCCGACCACCTGCGTGCGTCTTCCTTCCTGATCGCCGATGGTGTGCTGCCGTCGAACGAAGGCCGCGGCTATGTGCTGCGCCGGATCATGCGCCGCGCGATGCGCCATGCCGAGCTGCTCGGGGCGCGCGAGCCACTGATGTGGAAATTGGTGCCGGTTTTGGTGCGCGAGATGGGTCAGGCCTATCCCGAATTGCGCCGCGCCGAGGCCCTGATCACCGAGACGTTAAGGCTCGAAGAAACCCGCTTCCGCAAGACGCTGGAGCGCGGGCTCGCCATCCTCGAGGACGAAACAAGGGCGTTGAAACAGGGCGATGCTCTGAAGGGCGACACCGCCTTCACGCTCTACGACACCTACGGCTTCCCGCTCGACCTGACCCAGGATGCTCTGCGCCCGCGCGGCATCGCGGTGGACGTCGCCGGCTTCAATACAGCGATGGAGCAGCAGAAGGCCAAGGCGCGTGAATCCTGGAAGGGCTCCGGGGATGCTGCGGCCGAGACCGTGTGGTTCGGCCTGCGCGAGAAGCTGGGTGCGACCGACTTCCTCGGTTACGAGACCGAGAGCGCCGAAGGCGAGGTCATTGCACTCGTGCGCGATGGCAAGGAAGCCTCTGAACTCAAGACTGGCGACAGCGGCTTCGTCGTTCTCAACCAGACTCCGTTCTACGGCGAATCCGGCGGCCAGGTCGGCGACACCGGTGTGCTGACGGCAGACGGTGTTCGCTTCCGCGTCACCGAGACGCAGAAGAAGGCTGGCGATCTGTTCGTGCATCAGGGCGTGGTCGAGCAGGGCACGCTGAAGCCGGGTCTCGCTCTGCAGCTCGACGTCGATCATGGTCGCCGCACGGCGATCCGCGCCAACCATTCGGCGACCCATCTCCTGCATGAGGCGCTGCGCCAAATCCTTGGCGATCACGTCGCGCAGAAGGGCTCGCTGGTCGCGCCCGACCGCCTGCGTTTCGATTTCTCGCATCCGAAGCCGATCACGGCCGAGGAGATCGAGAAAATCGAGGACATGGCCAACGATTATGTTCTGCAGAATTCCGAAGTCACCACCCGCCTGATGGCGATCGATGATGCACGGGCGTCCGGCGCGCGGGCGTTGTTCGGCGAAAAGTACGGTGACGAAGTGCGCGTGGTGGCCATGGGCGAGGGCAGTGGCAATACCCTCGGCTGGTCCGTGGAATTGTGCGGGGGTACGCATGTGAAACGCACCGGGGATATCGGTCTGATTTCGGTCGTATCCGACAGCGGCGTGGCCGCAGGCGTTCGCCGTCTTGAGGCCTTGACCGGCAAGGCCGCGCGCAAGGCCGCAAACGCGACCATGCAGGCGGCGCAATCCGTCGCCAGCGATATTCTGCGCGTCTCGCTCGCCGATATGCCGTCTCGCGTCACGCAACTGGTCGATGAGCGCAAGAAGCTGGAGCGCGAGCTTGCCGATGCGCGCAAGAAGCTGGCGATGGGCGGCGGATCAGGCGGCAAGGGTGACGCCACCGACGGCCTGCGTGCGGTCGGCGATGTCAAGCTCCTGGCCCGCGCGGTTGAAGGCATCGAACTGAAGGATCTGCGCAGCCTCGCGGATGAAGGCAAGAAACAGCTCGGTTCGGGGGTCGTTGCGATCGTCGGACGCACCGATGACGGCAAAGCCGGAATCGTGGTGGGCGTCACCGCCGACCTGACCAAGCGTTTCAACGCAGTTGAGCTCGTGCGCACCGGTGCCGAGGCACTCGGCGGCAAGGGCGGCGGCGGCCGGCCGGACATGGCTCAGGCCGGCGGACCGGACGGCTCGAAAGCCGATGCCGCGTTGAAGGCGATTGAAACAGCGCTGGGTGCCGCTTAGTGCGTTTCCGACCGAAGTGGGTACCGGTTCTCGTGAAGAAAACGCGTCAAAATAAAGGCTAGAGCCCCGACATTGATTCGATCAAAGCCGAGGCTTTGGTCTGACGGAAAGTTCAATTGCGTGGCGCGGAAAAAAGTCTACGTGCCGTGTCGGCGTGACGTTGCGTAGTGATCTGTCGTCTCCATTCGGGGACGATCACCGTGGTGTCGACGGCTTAGGGGGGCCGCACCGTGCTGCATGCCGAACATCTCAAAAGCATTCTGATTTTTCTGGTCGCAGCCGGCATCATCGTGCCGCTGTTGCATCGCGTGAAACTCGGAACGGTGCTGGGCTTCCTGTTGATCGGCCTCGCGCTTGGTCCATACGGGCTCGGCTATCTCGACGACTATTTTCCGGTTCTGAGTTATCTCACGCTCGACGATCCGAAGGCGGCCGAGCCGCTGGCCGAGCTCGGCATCGTGTTCCTGTTGTTTCTGCTCGGTATGGAATTGTCGCTGCAACGCCTGTGGCAATTGCGACGCTATGTTCTTGGTGTCGGCCTCGTGCAGGTGGCGCTGTCGATCGTCGTGATCGGTACTGCGATCCGCTGGAGCGGCATCACGCCGCCCGCAGGCCTCATCCTCGGCATGTGTTTCGCGCTGTCGTCGACGGCGATCGTGATGCAGCTTCTGATCGATCAGCGTCGCGCTGCGGCGCCGGTCGGCCGCGTGTCACTTTCCGTCCTGTTGTTTCAGGATCTGATGGTCGTGCCGGTGCTGTTCACCATCGGCATTCTCGAAGCGCGCAGCGCCGGCGACAAATCGCTGGTCGATCTCCTGTTGCCGTTCGCACAGGCCTTTGTTGCGGTCGCCGTCATCATGGTGGTGGGACGCTATGTGGTCACGCCGCTGATGCGCTCGGCCGCGCGCACCGGCAGCCGCGAACTGATCATGGCGATCTCGCTGACCATTGTGGTCGGCATTTCGGCGGCGACCGGGGCGTCCGGTCTTTCGGTCGCGCTTGGCGCGTTCCTTGCGGGACTGTTGCTCAGCGACAGCGAATATCGCCACCAGATCGAAGTCGATCTCGATCCGTTCAAGGGCCTGCTGCTCGGCATCTTCTTCGTTACCATCGGTATGGTGATCGATCTCAAGATCGTGTGGCATCACATCGGCTGGATCCTGCTTGCACTGACCGGACTGATCGTGGTCAAGGCTTCGGCGTTGTACTTTGCGGCACGTCTTTTTCGGGTGGAGCGACCGGTTGCGGCCGAGGTCGCGCTTCTGCTCGCTCAGGGTGGCGAATTCGCATTCATCGTGATCGGTCTCGCGCGCACTAAAGGTCTGCTCGACGTTGAGATCGCAACGTCGGCGGTGGCGGTTGCCGGTCTCAGCATGATGGTGACGCCGCTTCTGGCCAATCTTGCGCGGCGTGTCGGCGATTGGCTCGAGCCGATGGAGCACGAACACCATACGCCGGAAGAAGAAGTCGCCGATATGCGCGACCATGTCGTCATCGGTGGTTTCGGACGGATGGGGCAGACCGTTGCGCGTGTGCTGGACACCGAAAACGTGCCATGGGTCGCGCTCGACACCAATGGCGAGACGGTGACGCACTATCGCGAAAAGGGACGCATGGTCTATTTCGGTGACGCCACCCGCCACGAGCTGATCGAACGGGCTGGCGCCAAGAAAGCGCGCGCTTTCGTCGTGACGCTTGATGGTGTGGACTTGACGGAGCGGATGGTGGCGGAAATCCGGAAGATCCGGCCCAAGGCTTGTATCATCGCGCGTGCCAAGGACGGCGCGCATGCCGCACGGCTGACGCGTCTCGGCGCCACTGGGGCTATCCCTGAAGCGATCGAAGCAAGCTTGCAACTTGCCGCACGGCTTCTGGAAAATCTCGATTTCCCGGAGGAGGTGGCGGACCGTCGCATCGCCGATATCCGTGCGATGGAGGTCGTGCAGGTGCGCAAGGAAAGCAAGCGTAGGAAAGTGGAGGCGGCGGAGTAATTCAATCGCGCGGATACGAGGCCGGTGCGATGCTTTCGATCCTGTTGGTCCAGATGCCGAGGTTGCGGCGCTCGGGCAGGCGTCCAGCTTGCTCCGGCGTGTCCACGCCGGTCGCGCCGTCGGTGCCGTCCATGTTTCCGACCACGAATACCGGCGTGCCGACCCGCTCCATGCGCGCGAGCAGCCGGTCCGGCCAGCCCCAGAGCCAAGGTGCGATGTTGAGGGGCACTAGCAAAATGTTGTGTGCACAGGCTTGCGGCACATAGCCCGACCATCCGAGTGCGATGTAGCGAAGGCCGCAAGCCAACAGCGATTGTTTGGACATGACCGCCATCGTTGGCAGCCGCTTCCTGACTTTGGCGATCGGTCTGTCGCCGCCATAGACCATCAATCTTTGCAACTGATCGTTCGGCAAGCGCGCCAGACGTGCGGCGAGCGCCGTGCCCTCGTTGGGATCATTGCTCTTGACGTTGATCATGAAGCGCTTGTCGGGAAACCGCTCCAGCACCTCGTCGAGCGATGGCATCATTCCGATGCCCTGGCCGCGAAACGGGAAAGTCTGGCCGCCGTCCGCAGTGTATCCGTAGCCGATGTCGAGCTGCTTGAGTTCAGCGAGACTTTTCTCCCGCGTGACGCCTTTGCCGTCGGTGCGGCAATCCAGCGTCCAGTCATGGAATACGGCGAATTGGCCGTCGCTTGTCGGGTGGATGTCGAACTCGACGACGCCGGCCCCGGCCCGGAATGCCGCGTCCATCGAAGAGAGTGTGTTTTCCAGATAGGCGTGAGCGGGGACGTCGATTCGTGTTGCGGTGCAAGTATCGGTCTTCAGATCGTCGCGGTGGTAGGTCTGATGTACGCCGCGATGCGCGAGAAAGACCGGATTGCCGGTTTGCGCCGGCGCGAGCCAACTCGCGTTAACAAGATAAATTGCGATAGCAATGACAAGAAGGACGACAAAAACAATGCGACGGCGCATGTGAAATTCTCGAACCGATACACGCGCTACATCTTTCCGGATCGCGACAAAAAAAGGGCGCGGTCCGCACCGCGCCCTTTTCCTTTGGGGATGAACAAGGCTTATGCCATCGCCTTTCTCAGGTTTTCGTCGATCTTGTCCAGGAAACCCGTGGTCGACAGCCACTTCTGCTCGGGGCCGACGAGGAGGGCGAGGTCCTTGGTCATGAAGCCGCTTTCGACGGTATCGACGCAGACCTTTTCCAGCGTTCCGGCGAACTTCGCCAGCGCCGCATTGTCGTCGAGCTTGGCACGATGGGCGAGACCGCGGGTCCAGGCGAAGATCGACGCGATCGAGTTGGTCGAGGTCTCATTGCCTTTCTGGTGTTCGCGATAGTGGCGCGTCACGGTGCCGTGCGCGGCTTCTGCTTCCACCACCTTGCCGTCCGGCGTCATCAGCACCGAGGTCATCAGGCCAAGCGAACCGAAGCCCTGCGCCACAGTGTCGGACTGCACGTCGCCGTCGTAGTTCTTGCAGGCCCAGACATAACCGCCCGACCATTTCAGTGCCGACGCGACCATGTCGTCGATCAGGCGGTGCTGGTAGATGATATTGCGCTTGTCGAACTCGGCCTTGAACTCCTTGTCGAAGATCTCCTGGAACAGCTCCATGAAGCGACCGTCATATTGTTTCAGGATGGTATTTTTAGTGGAGAGATAGACCGAGTAACCGCGATTGAGCCCATAGTTGAACGAGGCGTAGGCGAAGTCGCGGATCGAGTCGTCGAGATTGTACATCGCCATGGTGACGCCCGAGCTAGGCGCGTCGAAGACTTCCTTCTCGATGACTTTGCCGTCGTCGCCTTCGAACTTGATCGTCAGTTTGCCCTTGCCGGGGAATTTGAAATCGGTCGCGCGATACTGATCGCCGAAGGCATGACGGCCGATGATGATCGGCTGGGTCCAGCCCGGCACAAGGCGCGGCACGTTCTTGCAGATGATCGGTTCGCGGAAGATGGTGCCGCCCAAAATATTCCGAATGGTGCCGTTCGGCGAACGCCACATTTCCTTGAGGTTGAATTCCTTCACGCGACCTTCGTCCGGCGTGATGGTGGCGCATTTGACGGCGACGCCGACTTCCCTGGTCTTATTGGCCGCGTCGATGGTGATCTGATCGTTGGTCTCGTCGCGTTTCTGGATGCTGAGATCGTAATAGAGCAGGTCGATATCGAGATAGGGATGGATCAGCTTGTCCTTGATGAGCTGCCAGATGATGCGGGTCATTTCATCGCCGTCCATTTCGACGACGGGATTCTTCACCTTGATCTTCGCCATTTAAGCAGTCACCTTTTGAGAGCGAGCATCAGAAACGGTCGTAAGCAGGGTACGGCAAGAAGAGCGGCGTTGCCGCCCGGAATTTGGACTCGCTCGATGAGTTCGTCATCGAGCGAGTCATGGCCTCAGAAACGTCCGCCGTCGGCGGCCTCTGCGTCAGAGTGCGGCGAGCGCGGCGTTCAGCGTGGCGCTCGGCCGCATCGCGGCCGATGTCTTGCCGGAATCGGGCAGGTAGTAACCGCCCATGTCGACCGGCTTGCCCTGCGCGCCGACCAGTTCGCTATTGATCTTGGCCTCGTTCTTCTCGAGCGCCTCGGCCAACGGCTTGAAGCGGGCTTGCAACTCGGCATCCTTGGTCTGCGCGGCGAGGGCCTGAGCCCAGTACAAAGCCAGGTAGAAATGACTGCCGCGATTGTCGAGTTCGCCGACCTTGCGCGCCGGAGAGCGGTTGAACTCGAGGATCTTGCCGATGGCCGTATCGAGCGCCTCGGCGAGAACCTCCGCCTTGGCGTTCTTGGAGGTCTGTGCCAGATGTTCGAGCGAGGCGCCGAGGGCGAGGAACTCACCGAGCGAATCCCAGCGCAGATAACCCTCTTGCTGGAACTGCTCCACGTGCTTGGGCGCCGAGCCGCCGGCGCCGGTCTCGAACAGACCGCCGCCCTGCATCAAAGGAACGATCGACAGCATCTTGGCCGAAGTGCCGAGCTCCATGATCGGGAACAGGTCGGTCAGATAGTCGCGCAGCACGTTGCCGGTGACGGAGATCGTGTCCTGCCCCTTGCGGATGCGCTCGAGCGAAAACTTCATCGCTTCGACCGGCGCCAGGATGCGGATGTCGAGCCCCGCGGTGTCGTGATCCTTCAGGTACTTCTCAACCTTGGCGATGACCTGGGCGTCGTGTGCACGCTTGGCGTCAAGCCAGAACACCGCCGGGGTGTTGGTGAGGCGCGCGCGGCGTACCGCCAGCTTGACCCAGTCCTGAACCGGCGCATCCCTGAGCTCGCACATGCGGAAGATGTCGCCGGCCTCGACCGGGCGCTCCAGCAGCACCTTGCCGTCATCGGCGACGACGCGAACCGTTCCGTTCGCGGGCACTTCGAAGGTCTTGTCGTGCGAGCCGTATTCCTCGGCCTTCTGCGCCATCAACCCCACATTCGGGACCGAGCCCATGGTCTTGGGATCGAACGCGCCGTGCGCCTTACAGTCCTCGATGACCGCCTGATACAGCGTCGCGTAGGAGCGATCCGGAATCGCAGCGATAACGTCATGCAGCTTGCCGTCGGCGCCCCACATGCGGCCCGACTCGCGGATCATCGCCGGCATCGAGGCGTCGACGATCACGTCGCTGGGCACATGCAGGTTGGTGATGCCCTTGTCGGAGTTCACCATCGCGAGGCCCGGCCGCTTCGCGTACTCGGCCGCGATGTCGTCCTTGATCGCTTTTTTCTCAGCGTCCGGTAGCGTCTCGATCTTCGACAACAGATCGCCGAAGCCGTTGTTGAGGTTGACGCCGAGCTTCTTCAGCGTGGCGGCGTGCTT
>JAFAFP010000038.1 GCA_023423415.1 Pseudomonadota bacterium
CGACCGCGCCGACGACGACCTTGTTCTGGAGCGTGACAATGCCACCGTGCTGATCGACCCGATCTCGGTGGGCTTCCTGGCCGGATCGGAGATCGACTTCGTCGATGACCTGATCGGCTCAGCGTTCAAGATCAACAACCCGAACGCCAAGTCGTCCTGCGGTTGCGGGACCAGCTTCTCGCTTTAGTCTTATTCCCAACTGTCATTCCGGGCGCGCGTGAAGTACGCGAACCCTCGCTCGAATGGATTCGGGGTTCGCAGCCTTTTGGCCGCGCCCCCGAATGACCGGTTCATTATCCAGCGGCTAGACGATCAGAAAATCGTGCAATGAAAGCGTGGGAGCGTTGTCCAGCGTAGCCAGCAGCGTGGCTTTGCTGCTCCCGGTACCGTCATTGTCCCACAGCACACGCCCGGTTTGCGTTTCGTATAAAATGGTCGCCTGCGGCGTGTCTGGCTGCGGCACCTCGCCGGATACGAACTGAATATCCGGCAACCCGTTTAAGCTGAATCCTTCACCGGAAAGCGCAATGTGATCGACACTGGAGAAATCTGCGATCCTGTCCCCCGCCTCAACGATGGATGCGAAATAGAATGTGTCGCTGCCCGAGCCGCCGGTCAGGGTGTCCCTGCCCGGACCGCCGTCAATGAAATCGTCGCCGCTGTCACCGCGCACAACATCATTGCCGGCCATTCCCATCAGACGATCGTTGCCTGCCCCGCCCTCCAGCACATTGGCGACCTGATTGCCGCGCAGGACATCGTCGAATGCACTGCCGGTGAGATTTTCGATCGAACTGAAGCGATCACCCGTGGCACCGCCGGCATTGTTGGTGTGATCGGTGAGATCGGCGACCACGCTTTCTGTAGCACTCGTATAAATCACCGTATCGGAGCCGTAGCTGCCGCTCAGCACATCAGCACCCGCTCCACCGTCCATAACGTCGTTGCCATCGCCGCCATACAGCGTGTCGTTGCCGTCGCCGCCGATCAGCCAGTCATGACCGCCATGGCCGTAGATGCGATCGGCGCCAGCGCCTCCGTCCATGATGTTGTCGCTATCGTCGCCATTCAAAACATCGTTTCCGGGAGTGCCGATGATTGCACTATCGGGATCGTGCGTGGTGGTGATGACATTCGCGGCGCTGAGTGACGATGCATTGGTGTCCGTGAGCGTCGTCAGCGTCACGAAATCGTCGCCGACACCGTCGGCATTGATCTGTACCAGAACGTCACTGCCGGATTGCACCCAGCGCAGATATCCGTTCGCAATCGGATCGCCCGCCTCCCAGTCCAGACGCGCCCGCATCACCGACAGATCGATCTGATCGCCCCGTAATCCGGCCTCGAAGTCGCCGATAATATCGCCCGCTTCGCTCATGTCGTGGAAGGCGAAGCGATCGCGGCCGAGACCGCCGAACACCGTATCGTTGCCGGCGCCGCCCCAGATGTAATCGGCGCCGCCGCCGCCAGTGATCAGATCGTCACCCTTGCCGCCCAGCAATAGCTCGCTGGCGCCCGATCCGGCGATGACATCATTTTCGTTATTAGGATCGATCCGGAGATAGGTCGTGCCTGTTGTGGTTGCATAGACCGGATCCAGTGGCGTGGGATAGCCATACGACTCGAACCAGGAATCGATGATCTGGTTGTTGCGTGGCTGGTTGATCGCGGCGGTCGAATAGTAGAGCGTTTCCTTCAGCGTCACCGTATCGATGGTGATCTCGCGGGCATCGCCATCGCCCCACTCATATAGAATGATACCGCGTTGGTTGTTTGCGCCACCGCTATTGGTGATCTCGTTGTCGATGCCGCGCGCGTTGAGAAAACCATAGCTATTCATCGCCAGCACATGATCGTAACTGGCGTTCACTACCTCCGAATGCCATGTCCATGCGAAGTTGCGCGCCGCATAGGCGACAGAGTCGCTGACATCCATGCCGATGTCGGCGCCATAATATGTCGGATGCGAATTTGCCGCGTTGCCGATCGCATTGGCATCGGCGGCGTGCGTTACATTTTCCGCATAAAGCCCCGCAACGGTCGTGCCAAACGAACTGAGCGAATGGACGCCGATACCGAGAGAGCCTGAACCGTCGGCGAGATTTTTGATAACGACATCCGTGATCGATGCATTAACGCTGTCAACGACGCTGACGCCCTTGCCGACACCATTGCGAATCGTGATGTCGTCGACCTTCGCATCAATCAGATTACGCAACTGCACGAGCGGAAAAGCGCCGGTCGCAACATCCTGATTGCCAACAATCTCGCCATTCTTGACGATCAGTTCGCCGCTGAGGAATTCGGTCGCACGGGTGTTTGTTCGATAATTGTCCTGATCGACCAGCGTCCCGGTGAGCGTGACGGTGTTTCCATCGATCGAGGCTACCTGCAAGGCCTGCCCCATCCGCGTCGGCAATCCACCGTTGGGCCGATCACCGGGAATCATGTCGTCGGCAACAATTTTCAGCCAGGCTCCATGCGCGATGCTGTCCGGCAGATCGGCATAGGTAACGGTCGTACGGCCCACCGCGTCCTGCGACAACGTCACCTGCTCTGCCGGTGTATGCGCACCGCGCGCAGTGATCACCGAAACATTGGCGCCCTGTTTCAGCGTACCACCGTTCAGATCAATGGTAATGTCGCGCCGCGCGACGTCGACATTCAGACCGGATTTGATCGCAATCGTCTCATCCGGGGGCAGAATAACGGTGCCACCGTCGGGAAGGCTTGTCAGTGCGTTGAGGATATCGGCTTCGGTTGCGCCGGGCGCGAGTTGAATGACCGATGACATGATGGACCTCCTGCCAATGGAGCGTCACAGCCAACGATCATGCAAAAGACCGCCGCGCTCCAGATCGCGAGCCCGGGAATGCAGGCGGATATGATGAGAAAGAGGCTTTGAGCGCGACGACGCCCGCCGCGCGGAAACCAATGGCCGCTGGATCGGTGCTTGGCCGATCCAACGCACTAGATGCACATCTATACACGATTCAATGACCGATCGCTTTCAGCGATCGATAAAAAGTGGCGCGATGAATCGTCCTTTTGTCTTACAGCGCAGGTTCGTACTTTACTCCGCTGCCACCACGTGCGGACGCTCCGCTTCCGGAACTTCCTCGAGCTGCGGCTCAAGGCGACGCTTGAGCATGCGATCAAAGCGGTCGAGGTAGATGTAGATGACCGGTGTGATGTAGAGCGTCAGCAGTTGCGAGAGACACAGACCGCCGACGACTGCGATGCCAAGCGGCTGACGTAGTTCAGCACCAGCGCCGGCCCCGAGCGCAATCGGCAGCGCGCCGAAGATCGCAGCGAAGGTCGTCATCATGATCGGGCGGAACCGCAACACCGCAGCTTCGCGGATTGCAGCTTCCGCTGACAAGCCGACCCTGCGACGATCGATCGCGAAGTCGATCATCATGATCGCGTTCTTCTTCACGATGCCGACCAGCATGACGATACCGATGATCGCGATCACGGACAGATCCATACCGAACAGCATCAGCGTCAGGATCGCGCCGATGCCGGCCGACGGCAGACCGGAGATGATCGTGATCGGATGGATAAAGCTCTCATACAGGATGCCGAGCACGACATAGGCGGCGAAGATCGCGGCAAGGATCAGGAGGCCCTGCCCGGCCAGCGCTTCCTTGAACACCTGCGCCGTCCCCTGGAAGCCGGTCGCGACCGTCGCCGGCAGATTGGACTCCCGCTCCACGCGTTCGATCGCTTCGGTCGCCTGGCCGATTGAATAGCCCGGTGCGGTGTTGAACGAGATCGTCACCGACGGCTGCTGGCCCTGGTGATTGACCTGAAGCGGTCCGACGGTTGGTACAAGCTTGGCCACCGCATCCAGCGGCACCACCTGACCGCTGGCGGTCTTGAGGCGCAGCTTGGACAGATAGGACGGATCCTCCTGGAATTGCGGCAGCGTTTCGAGGATCACCTGATAATAGTTCGCCGGCGAATAGATGGTCGCGACCTGCCGCGATCCATAGGCATTGAACAATTCCTGCCGGATCTGATCGACGGAGATGCCATACACCGCCGCTTTTTCGCGATCGATATCGACCAGCATCTGCGGGTTGCGGATGTAAAGGTCGGTATTCACGTCACGCAGCTCAGGCAGCTTCGAAAGCTTGTCGCGCAATTCCGGCGCGATCTTGTAGAGCGTCTCTGTATCCCCGCTTTGCAGCGTGTATTGATATTCCGCCTTCGAGACGCGACCGCCGATATTGATGTTCTGCACCGGAATGAAGAATGTCGCGATTCCGGCAACCTGCGCCGTCTCGCGCCGCAACCGCCCGATCACGGCTCCGATCGGTTCACGTTCGGTTTTGGGCTTGAGCACCACGAACAAGCGACCATAGTTTGCGGTCGAATTGGGGCCACCGGCGCCGACGGTCGAATTGACGGCTTCGACCGCTTTATCCTGCCGGATGATGCTCGCAACTTGCGCCTGCCGCGCCGCCATGGCCTCGAACGAAGTATCGGTCGCCGCCTCGGTGGTGACGCTCATGAAGCCGGTATCTTCGGTCGGGAAGAAGCCCTTGGGCACCACCAGGTAGAGCCACACCGTGCCGACGAGCGTCGCAATCGTGATCAGCAATGTCACCGGCTTGTACTTGATGACCTTGTCGAGCGACCATTCGTAACCGCGCAGCCAGGAATTGAACATCGCTTCGAACCAGCGAAGGATGAACATCGGCTCCTTTTCGTGCTCGCCTGGATTATGTCCCTTCAGCATGCGCGCGCAGAGCATCGGCGTCAGCGTCAGCGAGACAAAGCCGGAAATCACGATCGCGATCGAAATCGTCATCGCGAACTCGCGGAACACCCGTCCGACGACGCCGCCCATCAGCAGCACGGGAATGAACACCGCGAGCAGCGACAGCGTTATCGAAATGATAGTGAATCCGATCTCACGCGAGCCCTTCAGTGCGGCCTCGAACGGCCGCATGCCGCCCTCGATGTGACGAACGATATTCTCCAGCATGACGATCGCGTCATCGACCACGAAGCCGATACACAATGTCAGCGCCAGCAACGTCATGTTGTTGATGGAGAAATCGAGCGCATACATCACGGCAAAGGTACCGATGACCGAAATCGGCACCGCAAGGCCCGGAATGAGCGTCGCCGTGAATTTGCGCAGGAACAGGAAGATCACCAGCAACACCAGGACCAGCGCGATCATCATGTGATGCTGGACGTCGCTGACCGCCTGCCGGACCGAGGTGGAACGGTCCATCAGGAGTTCAAGCTCCACCGAAGCCGGGATCGCGGCCCGCAGCGACGGCAATTTGTCCTTGATCGCGTCGACCACCGCCACGGTATTGGCGTCGGGCTGGCGCTGAATGCCAAGCACGATCGACCGCTCGCCGTTGAACCAGCTTGCGATCTTGTTGTTCTCCACGCTGTCGGAGACGCGGGCGATCTCGTTCAGTTTGACCGGAACACCGTTGCGCCAGGCCACCACGACATTGCTGTAGTCCTCGGCCCTGTCGAGCTGGGCCGGCGCCTGGAGCGTGACATTCTGCTGCGGACCGGCGAGCGTGCCGACCGGCACCGAGGAGTTCACCTTGGCGACGGCCTGACGGACGTCATCGAGCGACAGCCCGCGCGCGGCCGCGGCTTCGGGATCGACCTGAACCCGCACGGCGAATTTCTGCGCGCCGTAAACGAGCACCTGGGCGACGCCCTGGATTTGGGAGATCGACTGCGCCAGCAGCGTCTCGGCATATTCATGAACGGTCGAGAGCGGCAACGTGCCGGAACGGACCGCGATGAACAGGATCGGGAAGTCGGACGGATTGACCTTCCGGAAGCTGGGCGGCGTCGTCATTTCGACCGGCAGCCGCCGTTGCGCGATGGTGAGCGCGGTCTGCACGTCGAGCGCGGCGGCATCGATGTCGCGGTTCAATTCGAACTGGATCGTGATCGAAGTGTTGCCGAGCGATGACGACGAACTCATCGACGCAATGCCGGCGATCGTCGAAAGCTGCCGTTCGATGGGCGAGGCAATCGACGAGGCCATGGTTTCCGGGCTCGCGCCCGGCAACGTCGCAGTGATCGCAATGGTCGGGAAGTCCACACGCGGCAATGCGGAAACCGACAGAAGCTTGTAGGCAAAGGCGCCGAAAACGATAAACGACGCTGTGATCAGCGTCGTCATGACCGGACGGCGAATACAGGCTTCGGACAATCCCATCTTACACCCCGGGCTTGGGTTGGCGTGGGGTCACACGGGTGCCGTCGACCAGCAGCAATTGTCCGTCGAGGACGACCGTTTCCCCTCCTTCGAGCCCCTTGGAAATCACGCTTTGCCGATCGACCGTTCGATCGACGGTAACGTTTCGGATTTTCGCCACCCCGTTCTCGACCACGAAGACATACGATCCGGTCTGACTGACCTGAACCGCGGGTGACGGCACCGTCACGGCCTTCTCGTTACGCAGGATCACCTGGGTGTTCACCAGCGTGCCTGGCCAGAGCAACTCGTTCTTGTTGTTCATGGTGGCGCGGACCAGAACCATGCCGGTCGCCGGATCGACGGTATTCTCGATCATCGTGACCTGGCCCTGCGCCGCGCGGGTTTCACCCGGCGCCACCGCCTCCACCGTTGCCGTTTCAGCCGCGAGAGCCTTGCGCAGATCGGGCAGCGAGCGCTGCGGCAGGCCAAAGGTCACATAAACCGGCACCATCTGGTTGATGGTCGCCAGCGGCGTCGAATCGGCCGGACGGACGACATTTCCGATTTTCACTGCTGCAGCGCTGATGCGGCCGGTGATCGGCGCACGGATCTTGGTGTAGTCGAGTTGGACCCTTAGATTCTCCAGCGTTGCGCGATTGGCTTCAGCCGTTGCCCGCGCAATATTCACTTGCGTCTGCGCGTTGTTGAGCGTGACCTGCGTGGTTGCACTCTTCGCGATCAATTCATTATAGCGCTGCACATCGCGCTCGGCCTGCTCCTGTTGCGCGACCGCCCCCGCGATCACCGCCTCCACGCGCTTGATCTCGGCTTCGAGCGCCCGGCCATCCAGCGTGAACAGAAGATCGCCAGCCTTGACGGTTGCGCCGTCGCTGAAATGCACGGCGGTGATCATCGACTCGAGCCGCGCTTTGATGGCGACGCTCGCAATCGGCGTCACGGTGCCAAGCGCTTCAAGACGAACCGGCACCTCGCCCAATTGGGCAGTGCCAACCGCAACAGGAATAACGCGTGGCGCCGATGTCTGGGCCACAGCCTTTTCCGGATTCCAAACCGGGCGCGTGAAATATGCTCCCGCCCCGACGGCGGCGAGTGCTGCCAACGCGACAAACCATTTCCCTTTGCTCATCAAATTTTCGACCTGAGCCGGCACGTCCGGCAGGGCTTCCCTTTCTGGTTCCGCTTCTCGCCGCCGTAGCCCCCCGGCGATCGGTCGGTGATCATTAAAGTCTTACCACATCCATGCAAAATCCGCACCCACTGCGCAGATATCAGGTAAACACCGAGCAGTCGGGCTGCCATCCCTCGCCTTGTTTCGCCCTCCCGGAATCCGAGCTCCCATGCGCATCGCCACCTGGAATATCAACTCGATCCGTCAGCGAATGGAGAACCTGTGTGCCTGGCTGAAGGAACGGCAGCCGGATGTGGTTTGCCTGCAGGAAACCAAGATCACCGACGACGCCTTTCCGCGCGCCCCGTTGGAGGAGCTTGGCTACAATCTCGCCATTCATGGGCAGAAAACGTTCAACGGTGTGGCCATTCTGTCCAAATATCCGCTCGAGGATGTGACGCTCGGATTGCCAGGCGATCCAGAGGACGACCACGCCCGGTTTATCGAGGCTCTGGTTGCACATCCGGGCGGCGCGGTGCGGGTGGCGTCAATCTACCTGCCCAACGGCAATCCCGTCGCCAGCGAGAAATATCCCTATAAGATGAAGTGGATGGACCGCTTGCATGATTACGCTTGTGAGCGGCTTAAACTCGAAGAACAGCTGGTGCTGGCCGGGGACTACAATGTCATCCCCGCGCCCGAGGACGTACACAATCCAGCCGCCTGGATCGAGGACGCCCTGTTTCGTCCACCCACGCGGGAGAAATTCCGCGCTCTCACCCATCTTGGTCTGACCGATGCCATTCGCGCCTCAAGCGACATGGCCGGGCTTTACACCTTTTGGGATTATCAGGCCGGCGCCTGGCAAAAGAACAACGGCATCCGGATCGATCACCTGCTGCTGTCGCCGCGCGCGGCAGACCGGCTCGCCGCATCGGGCATCGATAAGCATGTACGGAACTGGGAGAAACCGTCCGACCATGTGCCGGTCTGGATCGACCTCGATGTCTAGGCTCAGTATCGGTTCCTAGCCCGCAGACAGGCAGTCAAAAAAACTTATCGGGATGTCGATCCTGCCGCTCCTCGTTCGTCGGATGAGCAGGAAGGCTGTTGTAGCCTCCATGGATCAGAGGAGAAGACGATGCGTGTGATGGTTCTGGTGAAGGCGACGGCGGATTCCGAGGCCGGCATGATGCCGACGGCCGAGACAACCGAGATGCTGGCAGCGATGGGCAAGTTCAACGAGGAACTGGTGAATGCCGGCATCATGCTGGCCGGCGAAGGCCTCAAGCCGTCGTCGCAGGGCAAGCGCGTGGCTTTCAGCGGCGCGAGCCGCACCGTCATTGACGGCCCGTTCGCCGAAACCAAGGAATTGGTCGCCGGCTTCTGGATCTGGCAGGTCAAAGACATGGCAGAGGCGATCGAATGGGTGAAGCGCTGCCCCAATCCGATGCCTGGACCGAGCGAGATCGAGATCCGTCCGGTGTTTGAGGCAGCCGACTTCGGCGACGCGCTGACGCCCGAACTCGCGGAACAGGAAGAGCGGCTGCGTGAGAAAGTCGCCGGCCAGCAAAGCGCGTCGTAATCGCCGCGATCGAACCGGCCAGCCTCTCGCGATGAGGCTGGCCGGTTTAATTACAAGCCGCCGAGGCTTTCGCGTACCGACAGGAGATGATCGCGGATTTCTGCGCGGGCCTGTTCGCCATCCCGTTGTCGTAACGCAGCGACGATGCGGCGATGCTGCAGCTGATAGATCGTTCGCCGTTCGGCCGTCAGACTGCGCTCTTTCAACTTTCCCCATTGCGCCGTGCGACGCACACTGTTGATCGCGTCATAGATGTCGATCAGAAGCTGGTTTCGCGTCGCGGCCACGATCCGCTGATGCAGCCGCCCGTCCCACGTCTCGAATGCGACAACGCTTTTTGCGATCTCGCATTCGTGCAGACAGCGCTCCATTTCATTCAGATCGCTCGCGGTCGCACGCGCGGACGCGATCTCGCCGCTCTGCGGCTCCAGCATCAGTCGGATGTCCATCACTTCGGCCGGACTCGCGCGGTGAATCTTGCTCACAAGCTGATCTGACGACACGCCCGACGCCGAAGATTCCGCAACGAATGTCCCACGGCCGACATGCCGCGTGATCGCGCCTTTCGCCTCGAGCTGATCCAGAACCTTGCGCAGCGTATTGCGAGCAAGACCGAAGCGCTCCACCAACTCGCGTTCGGTCGGAAGCTTTTGGCCCGGCTTCCACGTGCCTGAGCCGATCTCGCCTTCAATGAATGCGAGCGCCGCTGTCGTCGTTTGGCGCGCTTTCATTCTTGCATTGACACGCGTCATTGCTTCCACCGAAATTGAACCAATCGTGATCCATTTAGCGCTCAACTCGATACGGTGCAAGTCTGGGTCATTTCCGCTTGACTTGCTTTGCTCTGTGATGTCCTCATCTGCACCAACAATAAATTGGTTCACAATTGGATCAAAAAAAGGAAACACATCATGGATCGAAGAAAGTTTCTCCTGCGCGCAGCCTCACTGCCACTGGCGGCACAAGGATCGCTGGCAGCATTTGCCACCGGCGCACACGCTCAAGGCACGTGGCCGGAACGAAACATCACCATGATCGTGCCATTCCCGGCCGGCGGACAGGCCGACCTCGCGGCGCGTCCGGTCGCCGCGACGCTGGAAAAGATTCTCGGCCGGCCGATCGTTGTCGACAATCGTGCCGGCGGCGCCGGTGGCTCAGTGGGCAACGCTGCGGTCGCGCGCGCTGCGCCGGACGGTTACACGCAACTCGTGACGCTGTCGTCGCTCGCGGTACTGCCGGAGGCAGACCGCCTGTTCGGACGCACGCCGGCCTATGAGGTGTCGCAATTCACCCCGGTTGCACGCATCCTCGCCGACCCCACCCTGCTCGCCGTACCAGCGTCCTCGCCCTGGAAGACGCTGAAGGATTTCGTCGAGGATGCGAAGGCACGCCCTGGCCAGATTCCCTATGGATCGTCGGGACCGTACGGCACGCTGCATATCGCGATGGAAATGTTTGCGGCGTCGGCGGGCATCAAGCTGCTGCACGTCCCGTTCCGTGGCGCCGCGCCCGCTCTGACCGCACTGTTGTCGGGGACGGTTCAAGCCCTCGCATCGGCGCCGGGCGTACTCAAGCCGCAGGTCGACGACGGCAAGATCCGCGTGCTCGCCAACTGGGGCGCGGAACGCATTCCGAGCTTCCCCGACCTGCCGACCTTCAAGGAGCTCGGCTATCAGGATGTCGAATTCTACATCTGGGCCGGTCTGTTCACCCCGAAGGGTGTGCCCGATGCCGTGATGACGAAATTGCGCGACGGCATGCGCCAGACGCTGAAAGCGCCCGAAGTGATCAAGACCTTCGAGGCCGCGGGAAGCCCCACCGCCTATCTCGACCAGGCCGAGTTCACGCGCTTCTTCGAGGCCGACAGCGCGCGGCTGATCGCTGCCGTCAAGAAGATCGGCAAAGTCGAGTAGTGAAACTTGCGGGAACGGAGCACGGCGGCATCATGAAACTTGCGACCTTTGCACTGGATGGAAGAACAAGAGTCGGCCTTATCGATGAAGGCAAGGCCACATTGAGAGCAATCGAGGATGTCTCCTCTGTGCTCGATATCATCTCAGGCAAAGCGGCCCCGAAAGTATCCGGGCCGGACATTGCCCTGTCACAGGTCAAGCTGCTGGCTCCGATTCCGTCGCCGGAGCGCAACATCTTCTGCGTCGGCAAGAACTATCGCGAGCACGCGAAGGAATTCTCCAACAGCGGCTTCGAAGCCGGCGCGGTCAAGGGTGCGGAGATCGACGAATATCCCGCAGTGTTCACCAAGCCTGCGAGTTCGGTGATCGGACCAGATGCGGATGTTGATCTGCATCCGCAAGCGACGTCGAGCGTCGACTATGAAGCCGAGCTTGCCATCGTTATCGGCAAGAGCGGACGCGATATTCCGAAGGATCGAGCCTACGAGCACATCTTCGGTTACACGATCATCAACGACGTGACGGCGCGCGATCGGCAGCGCAACCACAAGCAATGGTTTCTCGGCAAGGCGCTCGATACGTTCTGCCCGATGGGTCCGTGGATTACCTCCGGCGACGAACTCGATCCGGAAAATCTCGACGTCAAATGCTGGGTCAACGAGGAATTGCGTCAGAACGCCAACACGCGCGATCTGATCTTCGATATTCCAACCCTCGTCTCGACAATCTCGGCTGGTCTTGCGCTCGTGCCGGGCGACATCATCTCGACCGGCACACCGGCAGGCGTCGGCATCGGCTTCAATCCGCCCAAATTCCTGCGCGCGGGCGATGTCGTGACGATCTCGATTTCGGGGCTTGGAACGCTGACCAACACGTTCCGCTGATCATTCACGATGCCGCCCCGCCCTAAGATACCGTTTGGGCGGCATCCGCTTTCCAGGCTGCATCACCACATCGTGGTATTGTTGCAACGGCGCGTGCACTTTCCGCTTCCGTAGCACGCAGCGCTCCTAAACGCCTCCCCGCGCCACATCTACGGCCAATTTGGGAATGACGAAGGGAGCATGATGATTAACAGACGTACTTTGGTTCTCGGATCGCCTTTTTTGGCTCTCGCGGGTTGCACAACGATGCAACCGAATGCCGGTCAGATTGGACCTCGGATTTCCCCCCAGTACCTTGCGATGTACGGGCCGCTTGAAAGCGAACCCTACCCTGTTCCGGCTGCGGATCTGACGGAGGTCAATCCGGAATTTTTAAGGCGCGAGGTGGCTTACAACACGCACGAGCATGCGGGCACCATCGTGGTCGATCCGAACGAACGCTATGCATATCTCGTTCTGTCGCAGGGTCGCGCCATTCGTTACGGCGTCGGCGTGGGGCAGGAAGAAGGTTTCAACTTCCGCGGTGAAGCAATCATCGCGCGCAAGGCGGCGTGGCCCCGATGGACGCCGACTCCCAACATGATCCGGCGTGAACCGGAACGGTACGGCCCCTATGCCGGCGGGCTGGCCGGGGGGCCCAGCAATCCGCTCGGCGCACGGGCGCTGTATCTCTACAAGGACGGCCGCGACACGCTGTATCGTCTGCATGGCACGAACGAACCGGCGACGATCGGAACGATGGTGTCGTCAGGGTGCATCCGGTTTCTCAATCACGACATCATCGATCTTTACCGACGCGCTCCCGTGAGCACGAAGGTTGTCGTGCGTCCCGCCAGCGGTATTGCAACAAGCTAGAAGCCGAAACGAAGAAACGGTTAAACAGACCCGCACGCAAGCGCTCATCGAGCGACGCGCCGCCCCAATTCCGCCTGACGATGTAAGATAGTGTCGTAAGAATGATTGGGCGACGACCGTTGTCAGTCCCGCCGGTCTTTCATGTAGCGCTCAAGATACACTACGGCGAGCTGGCGCTCGTCATCCGTCGCCTGTTTGAAGGCGGCTTCGTGCATCTCCACGACCCATTTCTCGCCGCCAGAGCCTTCGCGCGCGAGCGTCAGCCACATCAGTCCCCGCGCGGCCTGACGCGGCACGAGATCGCCCTTGAAGATCAGATGTCCCAGCAGCGCCTGCGCGCGCGGCTGGCCCTTGTGAGCCGCAAGCCCCAGCCAGCGCAGGGCCTGGCGCGGATCTTTCATGCCGCCGACGCCGTCGAGGAACAGCTTCGCCAGACTGTATTGCGCGTCCGCATCGCCAAAATACGAAGCGGCATATGCGTACATTTCACGCGCGCGATCGGGATCCGACTTCACCGCAGTATTGGGAATACCCGCAAGATAGTAGTGGCCCAATTGTACGAATGCGTTCGCAACAAAACGGGCCTGCGGCAGTTGCGGCGAATCTTCCGCATGGGTATTTGCAATCCGGCTGAAATACTGGAACGCGCGCAGATCGTTGCGTGGTACGCCCTCGCCGGCCGCATACATGCGGCCAAGCTTCCATTGCGCCAGCGCATGGCCTTGATCGGCGGCATATTGCAACGACGACAATGCTTTGTCGTTCTCACCTGCCTTCAGCGCAGACGCGCCGGAGCGGAAGGCTTCGATTGGCGTCACCGGCGGCTTTGAATCCGCCGGCGTTCGCGTGCCGTCAAAGGCAAAGGCTGGCGCCAGAGACAGCGCACAGGTCAAAACACTGAGACGTGCGACGCTACTCATCCGCATAGCTAATGGTCTCGGCCTTCGCGCCGGGATGCGTGACGGCGCCAGTCACCGCCGGCCCCACCTGCTGCGCGTACTTCCAGAGATAACCTGAACCGTGATCGTTGCTACGCGGCTTCCAATCCGCCTTGCGCTTCGCAAACTCGTCGTCTGACAGCTTCGCATTGAGGATGCCATTCTCGGCGTCGAGCTCGATGATGTCGCCATCGCGCAGAAGCGCGATCGGTCCGCCGACAGCAGCCTCCGGACCAACGTGGCCGACACAAAAGCCGCGTGTCGCGCCGGAAAAGCGTCCGTCGGTGATGAGTGCGACCTTGTCGCCCATGCCCTGACCGTAAAGCGCAGCGGTGGTCGAAAGCATCTCGCGCATGCCGGGACCGCCACGTGGGCCCTCGTAGCGAATGACGAGAACCTCGCCTTCCTTGTACTTGCGGTTCTTCACGGCTTCGAAGCAAGCTTCCTCGCCGTCGAAACAACGCGCCGGGCCGGTAAACTTCAAATTAGCCATACCGGCGACTTTCACGATCGCACCTTCGGGCGCGAGATTGCCCTTCAGACCAACAACGCCGCCCGTGGCCAGTAGTGGCTTGGAGGTGAGACGCACGACGTCCTGATCGGGATTCCATTTCACGGATTTCAAGTTCTCAGCGATGGTGCGCCCGGTGACGGTCATGCAATCGCCATGCAGATAACCACCCTCGAGCAGCGCCTTCATCACAAGCGGTATGCCACCTGCTTCAAACAAATCCTTGGCGACATAACGGCCGCCTGGTTTCAAATCCGCGATATATGGTGTCCTTTTGAAGACTTCGGCGACATCGAACAGGGTAAATTCGATGCCGGCTTCATGGGCGATCGCAGGAAGATGCAGCGCTGCATTGGTCGAGCCACCGGACGCAGCCACCGTCGCGGCCGCATTCTCAAGAGCCTTGCGAGTCACGATATCGCGCGGACGAAGGCCAGCGAGCACAAGGTCCATAACCTTTTCGCCTGCGGTCATGCAGAACGAGTCGCGGATTTCGTAAGGTGCCGGCGCACCGGCCGAGTAAGGCAGGGCCAGGCCGATAGCTTCCGATACCATCGCCATCGTGTTGGCCGTGAATTGAGCGCCGCAAGCGCCAGCCGACGGACAGGCTACCTGCTCCAGCCCATGCAAGTCTTCGTCGGACATGGCGCCAACTGAGTGCTTGCCCACCGCCTCGAACACGTCCTGAACGGTCACGGGTTGGCCCTTGAAGGTGCCCGGAAGGATCGTTCCGCCGTAGATGAAGATGGACGGTACGTTCAGGCGGACCATCGCCATCATCATGCCCGGAAGCGACTTGTCGCATCCGGCAAGCCCAACGAGCGCGTCATAGGCGTGGCCGCGCATGGTGAGCTCGACCGAGTCGGCGATCACTTCGCGCGAGGGCAACGACGCACGCATGCCGCCATGGCCCATGGCGATGCCGTCAGTCACCGTGATGGTGCAGAATTCGCGCGGCGTACCGCCCGCGGACGAAACGCCCTTCTTTACCGCCTGCGCCTGGCGCATCAGTGAGATGTTGCAAGGCGCGGCCTCGTTCCAGCACGACGCAACGCCAACCAGCGGCTGATGGATCTGAGCCGTCGTCAGGCCCATGGCGTAGAGATAGGACCTGTGCGGAGCCCGTTCTGGACCTTCGGTGACGTGACGGCTCGGCAACTTTGCTTTCAGATTGGTCTTCGCGTCCATGTTACTCGACTGAGCCCCCGACTACCGCGCACAAGAAGTGACTGACACGGCACTACTTTTGACGCTTCGTGTTAACGAGGCCTATGGCCAAATCGCGGCATCAAGGGGTCTAGCTTCAAATGTCCCTAATGTGTGGCTGAGAAGCCACAAAACAAGCATCCAAGTCACGCCTCCCACTGTCACGCCTGTCCCAAATGGCGACAAACCGGCGGAACGATGGCGCGGTATGGAGCATTGAATTTAATTGGCTTCACGATCGGGAGGCACCCATGCATCACGACGACCGTGCGACCGGACTTCATGTGGGCGCGACTCGTGGCGAACCCGTGGCGCTCATAGTGGAAGACGATATCGATCAACGTGAATTGATCGGCACCATTGTCGAGGAGTCCGGCGTTCGGGTCATCGAGTGCGAGAGTGGGGAAGCTGCAATGATGGTCATGGAAGAGATCGGCGAGCGCACGATCTTCCTCCTGTCCGAAGTCAGACTTGCCGGCGCAATGGACGGCGTCGACCTCGCTTGCGCGGTGGGCAGTCGCTGGCCGCATACGCGGCTGGTGACGATCTCAGATGATGGGGCGGCACGACCCCGCGCGCTTCCACCGGGGAGTCGGCACCTGACCAAACCTTGGCGGGCGCTGGATGTCATCATCGAACTCGAACGCGCGATCGACGCGCGCAACGCGAGCTGATCCGGCAATCCAGACTCCCGATTGAAGGGCCAAGGCGGCATTGGCCAGCCAGGGAAAATGCCCTCGCCTTTTGCCGGCCCCACGGCCTACAAGTCTGGAATGCCCCGCCGCCTGACCCGCTCCTTCTTCGCCCGCTCCGTCCACGACGTCGCCCCAGAGCTGATTGGCGCGACCTTTCTGTTCAACGGCGTCGGTGGCGTGATCGTCGAAGTCGAGGCCTATCACCACACTGAACCGGCAGCCCATTCCTTCAACGGCCAGACCCCGCGCAACGCCGTGATGTTCGGTCCGCCGGGCTATGCCTACGTCTACCGCTCTTACGGCATCCATTGGTGTGTGAACTTCGTCTGCGAGAAAACGGGCTCAGCCAGCGCCGTACTGATCAGGGCTATCCAGCCGACCGAAGGCATTGCGACCATGAAGCGCCGCCGCAAGCTCGATGCCGAGCGGCTGTTATGTTCGGGACCGGGCCGGATTTGCGAAGCGCTCGGCATCACCCGCGATCACGACAGCCTGCCGCTCGACAAACCGCCGTTCGAGCTGCGAGCACGGTCGGCAGATTGCGAGGTTGTGGCGGGCGTCCGCGTCGGCATCACCAAGGCGGCCGAATTGCCCTGGCGTTACGGGCTTAAAGGCTCGCGTTATCTAAGCAAGCCCTTCCCATGACGTTGCTCAATCGCCGGGACCGCCCTGTGGAATGGAGGTCGTGCCGGCGAAACGCGTCTGCCACCCAGACGCGTGCTGATAATAAGTGACGGCATCGAACAGCAGCGCCTTGTCGAGCCGCCCTTCATCCGCTGGTTCTCCGCCGATGAAGCCCTTCACATCGCGGCGCGGTCCGAGCAGCGCGATCTCGTCGCCGCGCACGAGCGCCACCTTCTGATAGTTCGAGATGAAAGCGCGGGCCGGCCCATCCGCACCGAACTGGTCCTGTCCGATGAAGCGGCTCCGATAGCTGAGACGCAGCGCACCGAGAATGCTGGGTGCGATATCGATCTGGCTGACCAGCCGGTCGATCCGCCGCGGCGCGACGAAACCGGGCGCGTAGAACAGCGCCGGGATATGGTAGGCGGTCGGATCGACCTCGATCCGGCCCGCCGATGAGGCTGCATGATCGGCAAGGAAAACAAACAGCGTATCCTTGAACCACGGCCTGGTCCGCGCCTGCTCCAGAAATTTGCCGATCGCGTAATCGGTGTAGCGGACACCGCCTTCCCGCGTCTGCTCGACATATTTTGTCAGCGTCCGGTCGGCGAGACTGGCCGCGCCTGTTTGATGCGGCGGCGCGATGCGCCCGGCCGGATAGGTGAACGGCCTGTGGTTCGACACCGTCATGACGTGCTGAAAGAATTTGCGTCCGGAAGCAACCGACGCATCAGCTTCCTTGAGCGCGCGCGCAAACAGATCTTCGTCGCACACGCCCCAGGCATTAGAAAAACTCACCTCCGACGGGGTAAACTGCTTCCGATCGACAACCTTGTAACCGTTGCTGCCGAAGAAGGCGTTCATGTTGTCGAAATAGCCGTCCCCTCCATAGAGGAACGTCGCGTCATATCCGTGTTCGCGCAGAACAGAGCCCAGCGAAAACAGCTTTTCGTTGCCGGGTCGCCGCAGGATCGATTGACCGGGTGTCGGCGGCACTGACAATGTGACGGCCTCCAGCCCGCGCACGGTGCGCGTTCCGGTCGCCAGCATGTTGGTGAAGAAAGTCGATTGATCCGCCAGTGCGTCGAGATTGGGCGTCAGGTCATTCCGATTGCCGAAGTGAGCCATGAAATTGGCGCTCAGGCTTTCGATCGTGACCAGCACCACATTCTTGCGCAGCGGCGGTGTCGGCTGGATGACGTCACGCGTGACATCACCCGGATTTGCGGTGATGAAGCGTGCATTGGGCGCAGCAACGAGCTCGCGGATGCGCGTGTTCACCTTCTGCTCGTCTTGGACAAGATAGAAGCGGCGGTAGTCGATCTCGTTGCGGAAGAAGGCCCGCACCAGCGAGTAATAGCCGTCCTCTGACAGCTCGTTGGCATAGGCGTTGCTACTGACTTCGGTCCAGCCCGACTTGGGCGTGTCATTCATGAAGAAGGCCGAAGCGCCGAGTACAATGACGACGCCAGCCCGACCAGCAAACGACACCTTGTCGGGCTGCGCGCGGAGCGGACGGCGCAGCAGCCATGTCAAAAGCAGCGCTGCGGTCGCAAGTCCGGCCAGCATCTTGCCGACCGGATAGGACTCCCAGATGTTGCCGGCGACTTCGCGGGTATAGACGAGATAGTCGACCGCAATGAAGTTGAAACGCGACGTGAATTCGTTCCAGAACAACACTTCGCCAATCATCGTGAAACCGATGGCGAGCGCGACGAAGGCAAAGCCACTATAAGTCGCGATGCGATCCACCCGGCCACCACGCCACGCGGCCGGCAACAGCGCCCAGTAGACCGTGCCGGGCAAAAGCGCGACCAGCAGCACGGCGGCATCGAACCAAAGGCCAATGATGAAGGGTCGAACGATGTCCAACGGGGTGTCGATAAAGGCGTGCCCTGATTTGATGGCGAGCCCGATCCGAACCAGCGTCTGCGCGACAAGAAAGACGGCGATGACCGGCCAGAAGCGCCGCAGCCAGACCTGCAGCACGGATTTTACCGCTGACATGTGGAATCCCGTCCCCGTGTGAACGGGCTATGCCAGCGACTGCAATTACGGTTCGATTGTGGCGGAGCGATAAAAACCGACGCCGTCATCGCCAGACCTGTCAGGGTTGACAGGTCTGCCCTCTCCTCGGTCAGTGCCCAGCGAGCCTAGGACTCTGCGGACTTCTTCACGTCCTTGATGTCAGCGAACACCATGCCCGGCGCACGCTCCCGCGTGTAATCCAGATTGAACTGGTTGCGCGCGAGAAAGACCGGATCGCCATCGAGATCATCGGCGACACTCGATGAATTGGACTTCACGAAGGTCTCGAACTTCTTCGGATCGTCCGCAGAAATCCAGCGGGCCAGGGTGAACTCGCTGACATCCCAGCTCACCTCCAGGCCATATTCGTCCATCAGCCGGACGCGCAAAACGTCGAGCTGCAGCGGACCGACCACGCCGACCAATGCCGGTGAGCCGTCATGCGGGCGAAACACCTGAACCACGCCCTCTTCCGCGAGTTGCTGAAGCGCCTCCTTCAGCTTCTTGGCCTTCATCGCGTCCGGCAACCGCACGCGGCGCAGGATTTCCGGCGCGAAGCTCGGCACGCCGACGAAGTTGAGCTCCTCGCCCTCGGTCAGCGTGTCGCCGATGCGGACCGAACCGTGATTGGGAATGCCGACCACGTCGCCGGCATAAGCTTCGTCCGCAACCGATCGATCCTTCGCGAAGAAGAATTGCGGCGCGTTCAGCGCAATCGATTTGCCGGTGCGGACCTGCTTCACCTTCATGCCGCGGGTGAGCTTGCCGGAGCAAAGCCGTGCGAAGGCGATGCGGTCTCTGTGGTTCGGATCCATGTTCGCCTGGATCTTGAACACGAAAGCCGACATGCGCGGCTCTTCGGCTTCGACCACGCGCTTGTCCGCCTTCTGGTCGCGCGGCTGCGGAGCAAAGCGGCCGAGTGCATCCAGCAGATCGCCGACACCGAAATTCTTCAATGCGCTCCCGAAAAAGACCGGCGATAGATGCCCCTCGCGGAAGGCCTGCAGATCGAAGCCCTTGCAGGCTTCACGGACCAGTTCGAATTCACCTTCAATCGCCGAGGCGTCGAGATTGGGATTGAGCGCGGCGACGTCGTGGATGCTCATTTCACGCAAGGTGCCGGCCTTGCCGGAATCGCCTTCGAGCAGCCTAACGCCGCCGCTCTGCACCTCGATGGTGCCGACGAAATCGCGCCCGCGTCCGACCGGCCAGTTCACCGGCGACGTATCGAGCGCCAGCGTCTTTTCGATCTCGTCCAGCAGATCGAACGGATCGCGGGTCTCGCGGTCCATCTTGTTGATGAAGGTGAGGATCGGAATGTCGCGCATGCGGCAGACTTCGAACAGCTTGCGCGTGCGTGCCTCGATGCCCTTGGCGGCGTCGATCACCATGACCGCGGAATCGACTGCGGTCAGCGTGCGATAGGTGTCTTCCGAGAAGTCTTCGTGGCCTGGCGTGTCCAGCAGATTGAAGACGTGGTTGCCGTATTCGAACGTCATCACTGACGTCACAACCGAAATGCCGCGCTCCTTTTCGATCGACATCCAGTCGGATTGGGTCGATTTGCGATTGCGCTTGGCCTTCACCTGACCGGCAAGCTGAATGGCTCCGCCGAACAGCAGCAGCTTCTCCGTCAGCGTGGTCTTGCCAGCGTCTGGATGGGAAATGATGGCAAAGGTGCGGCGCCGCTCGATCTCGGCCGCGAGCGGTGACCGGACCTCGGCGCCCGCCTCAGGACGGACGGGCATGTTCATGGTGGGGCCTTGTACAGGTCCGATGTGCGGATTCAAGTCCACAGATAGGTATCGCGCGACCGGATGCCACTGGACCCATGCGGTAAATTCGAGCTAAGTCGCTGCAACAAATCAAAATAACGAGGGGAGTGATGACATGATGTCTTTCCGTGCTTTGACCGCAATTGCGGTCACGGCTGGCGCATTGGCGGCTCAGACCGTGGCGGCTCAGACCTACCCCGATCGACCCGTGAAGATCGTCGTGCCGATCGGCCCGGGCGGCAGCTACGATATCGTCGGCCGCACCGTTGCCGATGCATTGGCGAAACGTCTCGGGCAGCCCGTGGTGGCGGAAAACAAGCCAGGCGCCGGCACGGTGATCGGCACGCAATTCGTGGCCTCATCACCGGCCGACGGATACACGCTGCTGGTCGGCGGCCTGAGCAATATCGTGTTCAACCAGTCGCTCTATTCCAAGCTGCAGCACGACCCGATGAAGGAATTCACGCCGGTCGCGATCGTGTTCGGCTTCCCCTACATTCTGGTCGGCCGCAAGGACCTTCCCTACTCGACGCTGTCCGAGGTCATCGCGGCGGCGAAGAAAGAGCCGGGCAAGCTGAGCATGGCCAATGCCGGCGTGGGCACCGGACAGCATCTCGTCGCCGCCGCGCTGATGCAGGCGACCGGAACCAAGTTCCTCGACGTCCCTTACAAAGGTGCACAGGCCGCCTACCCTGACATTTTGTCCGGCCGTGTCGACTTCTTCATCGATTCCTTCTCGGCCGCCTTGCCGCATGTGAAGAACGGTTCCGTGAAGGGGATCGCCGTCGCAGGACCCAAGCGAAACCCGCAGCTTCCCGATGTGCCAACGATGGCAGAAGCCGGCGTGAAGGGCTTCGACATCGATTCCTGGATCGGCATTTTCGCTCCGGCCAAGACGCCGCCGGAAGCGCTGGCGAAGCTGCGCAAGGAAGTGCGGGCCGTCATCCCGGAGCTGAAAGACGCCTATGCGAAGATCGGCGGCACGACCATCGAGATGAGCGAAGCCGAGACCGGCCCGTTCATCCAGAAGGAATATGACGCCTGGACCAAGGTGATCAAGGACAGCGGCATCAAGCTGGATTGATCGTCCTATAGCCAGGTCATGGCCGGGCTTGCCCGACCATGACCTGATCCCTCATCCTGAATGCCGCATCGAAGCCAAGCTCGCGCTTGGCTTTCTCGCTCGATACCGCGCCATCGTCCTCAGCAATGTTGTAGATGCCGGGCGCTCCGCGGGCCAGCGCCAGCAATGCCGCATGTGCGGCGGCATCGATATGCAGTGATGCTGCACCATTCGGAATTTCTGTCCAGGTGCCGGGCCCGTAAAGCCGGCCGTAGCGCAAGACGATGCCATCGATCCCTGGCGTCTGCGTCACCGCCTGTTCAAGCGCAGCGACACCCTCAGCGGTCCGTCTGCCGTAACCATTGTCGCCAAGAGCGAGCGGATGCTCCTCCGTGAGCGCCTCATCGCCCGGCGCATAAGCGAAGGCGATGCTTTGCGCGATCATGCGGCGCACGCCGCTGGCGAGCGCTGCATCGACGAGATTGCGCGTCCCCTCGATGCGCAGCCGCGCATTGCTGTCGAGTGCAGCCTGCAATTTTTGCGGATCGAGTTCCTGCGGCAGATCGGTCAATTGATGGATGATCACATCGGGCTGCGCCGCATAAACTGCAAGCTTCAGTTTGTGGGCGTCGTAGACGTCGACGATCGCGGGCGTCGCACCCAAAGTATGCAAGGCCGCCGCTTTGGTCTCGGAGCGCGTCGTGCCGACGACATCGTGCCCTGCTTGTCGCAACAGCACGACCAGCCGCCGACCGATCACGCCTGCGGCGCCGGCAAGAAAGATTTTCATATCCGCGCTCCCTCGACGGCCGGCAACTGGACCAGGCCCGATCGCATTTTCAAATCGAACAACAAACCGGCCGGCAACGTGGCGAGCACCGGCGTTGTCGGCAATCCTGCAGCCGACAATACATCCCCGACCCAGTGATTGCAGACGTTGAAGATATTGAACGAGCCATTGGCTCGGTAAAACAGGCTCGGGCCATAGAGACCTTTACCAAGCACCTGCGGCATGGACGCATTGCCGCTTCCGGCAAAGCTCTCTTCGATTCTGACCAGCATGCGAGCGAAGCCGCCCTCACCGACTTCGATACGCACGATATCCGCTGATGGAAATATCCGGCGCGGCGTATCGCTTAGTCCGACGACATGCAGGACCGATGCGTTGCCGGGACTGAACAATGCGCGCAACGCACGTGCGACCGTCAGCGAGGCTGCATCCGGTACAGAAGAATAGAAGCCCTCGTCGCCCCATCCGATTTCAATAAAGGGGTAAGCCACAAAGCGTTGCGCGACCGCAATCAGCGCGTCATCACCGTTTCGGCCTGCAATCTCCGCCATGCGCGCTGTCGGAATTGCAATCCCGGCATGATAGCCATGACTGATGACGAACACATCTGTCTTCGTCGATAGCGACGCCGGCGGCCATAGCGACGGATCGCCCGGCCGCGCCGTAATAACGGTGATAACGACCATAAGGACGGCGATCGCGACGAGACCAAACCCGAGATACCGAGCGGCCCGCCGCATCGTCTAGAGCCTTTCCAGCTTTGATTGAATCAAAGCCGGGGCTCTGGCTTGTTGTTTTGCTGCGTTTTCTTCACGCAAACCGGTATCCACTTTGCTCGAAAACGCTCTACGCCGCGCTTTTCAGCCGCTCCAATGCCTCGAGGATCTTCGCCTTGCGGCCTTCGGCTTCGGCGCGCTTTTCCCTTTCCTCTTCGACGACCTCTTCCCGCGCATTGGCGACGAATTTTTCGTTGGAGAGCTTGGCGTCGACGCGCTTGATGTCGGAATCGGCCTTGGCCAACTCCTTCTCAAGCCGCGCGCGCTCGGCCGCGAGGTCGATCACGCCTTTCAGCGGCAACGCCGCAGACTCGCCGCGCACCAGAAACTGGACCGAACCGCTTGGCACTTTGTGTTGGAATACAATTTCCGACACTCGGGCGAGGCGCTTCACGAATTCCAGCCAGCGGCTGGCGCGAGCCTGCGTTTCCTTGGACGCTTCGACCAGCACCAGCGGCATCAGCGTTGCCGGCGCGATGTTCATCTCCGACCGCAGCGAACGGATAGTGGTGATGAGATCGACCACCCAACCAATTTCCGCTTCGGCCGCCGGATCGTCGAGGCCGTCGTGAACAGGCCATTCCATCAGCGCCAATACGTTCGGCCGCTGCTGATCGGATTGTTGCAACTCAGCCTTGGTCTCGTCCATGCGTTCCGGCTCGACCGAGAACGGCCCCGTGACCCACCACAACTCCTCGGTGATGAACGGCATGAACGGATGCAGCAGCTTGACGATCTCGTCACGCGCCCAGGCGACCATCGCCCGGGTTTCGGTCTTGTCATCGCCATCCGGGCCCGTAAGCACCGGCTTCACCAGCTCGAGATACCAGTCGCAATAGATGTTCCAGACGAAGCGATAGGCTGCGCCGGCTGCCTCATTGAACCGGTAGGCCTCGATCGCTGCCGTGACCTCTCGCGTCGCTTTCGCGGTCTCATGCGCAATCCAGCGATTGAGCGTCAGCTTGGCGCTGGCCGGATTGAAATCCGGTACCGTGACGCACTGGTTCATCTCCGCAAAACGTGCCGCGTTCCAGAGCTTGGTCGCGAAGTTGCGATATCCCTCGACACGCTGCGTCGACAGCTTGATGTCGCGCCCCTGCGCCGCCATCGCCGCCAGCGTGAAACGCAGCGCATCGGCACCGTACTTGTCGATCAGGTCGAGCGGGTCCATCACATTGCCCTTCGACTTCGACATCTTGGCGCCCTTCTCGTCGCGGACGAGCGCGTGGATGTAGACGGTGTGGAACGGCACCTCCTTCATGAAGTGCAGTCCCATCATCATCATACGGGCGCCCCAGAAGAAGATGATGTCGAAACCGGTGACCAGCACGTTGGTCGGGTAGTAGCGCTTCACCTCAGGCGAATCGTCCGGCCAGCCGAGCGTCGAGAACGGCCACAGCGCCGACGAAAACCAGGTATCGAGCACGTCCTCGTCGCGGGTCAGATAAGCCGCGCGGCGGGCGGCATCCTGCGCGATCGCGGTGCCCTCTTCTTCCGTGATGACACCGTTCGCGGTGTCATAGGCCAGCGCTTCAGCGACAGCCTCGTCTTCGGTTTCAGCGACATAAACTTTGCCGTCAGCACCGTACCAGGCCGGGATCTGGTGGCCCCACCAGAGCTGGCGCGACACGCACCACGGCTGGATGTTTTCCATCCACTCGAAATACGTCTTCTCCCAGTTCTTCGGCACGAACCTGGTGCGGTCGTCGCGCACCGCGGCAATGGCTTCTTTCGCCATCGTCTTGGCGTCAACGTACCACTGGTCGGTGAGGAACGGTTCGATCACAACGTTCGAGCGATCGCCGTGCGGCACCATGTGGGTGTTCGGCTCGATTTTCTCGAGAAGTCCCTTCTCCTCCATCCGCGCGACGATGGCCTTGCGCGCCGCTTCACGGCTCATGCCGTGCATCGCCAGCGTTTCGGTGAGGTCCGCGGATGCTTCAACGCCTTCAAGGAAGGCGTCATTGTCCTTCAGATTCAAACGCGCTTCGGTGTCAAAGATATTGACCTGCGGCAAGTCATGTCGCTTGCCGACCTCGAAGTCATTGAAATCATGCGCCGGCGTGATCTTCACCGCGCCCGAGCCCTTCTCGGGATCGGCATAGTCGTCACCGATGATTGGAATGCGGCGGCCAACCAGCGGCAGAATCGCATATTTGCCGATCAGATGACCAATCTTCGCATTGTCGGGATGCACCGCGACCGCAGTGTCACCAAGCATCGTTTCAGGACGCGTCGTCGCAACCGTGATGAATTCGCCGGGACTGTTCTCGATCGGATATTTGAAGTGCCACAAATGTCCCTTGACCTCGACCTGCACGACCTCGAGATCGGAGATCGCCGTCAACAGCTTCGGGTCCCAATTGACCAGCCGCTTGTCCTTATAGATGAGGCCGGACCGATAGAGCTCGACGAAGACCTTCAGCACGGCCTTTGACAGGCCCTCATCCATCGTGAAGCGTTCGCGCGACCAGTCGCACGACGCACCGAGCCGCTTGAGCTGATTGATGATGGTGCCGCCCGACTCGGCCTTCCACTCCCAGACGCGCTCCAGAAACTTCTCGCGCCCCATGTCGCGGCGGCCGGGAAGCTGGCGCTCCATCAGTTGGCGTTCGACCACCATCTGGGTGGCAATGCCGGCGTGGTCGGTGCCGACCTGCCAGAGCACGTCCTTGCCCCGCATCCGCTCGAACCGGACCAGAATGTCTTGCAGCGTGTTGTTCAGCGCATGGCCCATATGCAGCGAGCCGGTCACGTTCGGTGGCGGAATGACGATACAATAAGGTTCCGCGCCAGCACGGTCTGGGCGGCCGGCCTGAAACGCCAACGCCTGTTCCCAAGCCTGCGATATGCGCGGCTCCACGTCTGAAGGCTGGTAAGTCTTGTCAATCATTTGGAAATCCGCTTTCGGCGTCCCGCGCCAACGGGCTACAAAGCCCACCCGTCCGCGTACTGTCAACGCCGTTGCCGACAATACGCACCAATCCAACCGGTCCTAGAGCTGTGTCGCCCCCCGCTCCGCTTGCAACTCCCAATCGCGCGATCTTCCTGCTGTCGCTCTCGGCCTTTGCCAGTCAGGCGATGGTGCGGGTCTCCGATTCGCTCCTGCCGCAGATCGCGACCGATCTCGCGGTCACCGTGGGCGCGGCCTCGGTCGTGGTGACAGCCTACAGCATTGCGCACGGCACTGTGCAATTGTTCGGCGGCGAGATCGGCGACCGGTTCGGAAAATACTACGCGGTGGCCGCTCTCACCGCCTTTTCCGCCATCGTCGTGTTCCTGTGCGGGCTTGCGCAATCGCTGCCGCAACTGGTCGCTTACCGGTTGCTGAGTGGCCTCGCCTGCGGCTGCGTCATACCGCTGGCGATGGCGTATGTCGGCGATGTCGTGCCGTATGAGCACCGGCAGCAGGTACTCGGCCGCTTTCTCACGGGGCAGTTGTCCGGGCTGTTATTCGGTCAAGTTGCCGGCGGCGTGCTCGGCGACTGGTTCGGGTGGCGCAACGTATTCTTTATCCTATCGGGATTGTTCGCCATCGCTGCTGCGCTTCTCATTGCCGAACTATGCTTGAATCCGGCAACGCGCGTCTCAAGTCAACGCTCTGGCCGGAAAGGCGGTCTCATCGACGAATACAAAACGGTGCTTCGATCGCCCTTTGCGCGACTGCTGATAACCTGTGTCTTCTTCGAGGCCGGCTTGATCTATGCCGTGCTGAGCTACGTGGGCGCTGATTTGCACCTGCGGTTTGGATTGGGCTTTACGCTGGTCGGAATCGTGGTCGGATGCTTCGCATTTGGTGGCCTGCTTTACACCTTCCTGGTCAGGATCCTGGTGAACAGACTCGGCCAGATCGGGCTTGTCATTGCCGGCGGCAGCTTCGTCTCATTAGGCTTTCTGACGCTGGTGCTGCAACCCGTCTGGTGGCTTGCGCCTGCAGCGATGATCGCCATCGGTCTCGGTTTCTACATGGTGCACAATACCTTGCAGACCAATGCGACGCAGATGGTGCCGCAAGCCCGCGCCACCTCGCTCGCGATCTTCTCGTCGTCGCTCTATATGGGACTGACGGCGGGCGTTGCCGCTGCTGCGCCGATCGTCGACCGCTTCACGGCCGTACCGGTATTCGCGTTCTCAGCCATCGGCTTTCCAGCGCTATGTGTCGTGATCGCGCGTGGACTTACCCGCCATCGCCGCAACGAACAACGACTGGCTAAGGACTGAAAACCGTCAGCGGCCGCGCGAAACGCGTTCGATCTCCGCACGCACCATCCGCTCGACCAGGCTCGGCAGATTGTCATCGAGCCAGGATTTCAGCATCGGTCGCAGCATCTCCTTGACGAGATCGTCGAGCGTGCGCGCATTTTGCGAAAGGACGGTGTGCGCCAGCGAGGAAAAGGCGGAATCCACGGCAGCGCTGGTCGAATTCGACATCAGCGGATGGTTCGTCTCTTCCGTCAACGTTTGGCGCATCTGCTCCAAAGCGACGGCAGCGACCTCCTCGCGCATTGCCACGGCAACAGGGCGAGGCTCCGGAGCGTGCTCGGCGAAAATCACGTCAGGTTGCGCCTCAATGGTGCGAAACGGAATAGGCGCGGACGGTTCCGGATTGCGCATCTCTTCGGTCAACTCCAGAATATCTGTGGTCTCAACGATCGGAGCTGAAACCGTTTGGGTCGGTGCCGGGGGCACCGCCTCTTCCATTACGGGCGGCGGCGGATTCTCTTGAAACAGCTCGACTGGCACTGGCTGCGCCCTTGGCGCGGCGTCGACCGGCTTCAGGACGGCTGGCGATGGAGCCGGCTCAGGCAAGGGAGCAGTGAAAGCTGCAGCCTCGGATGACGCTGCAGGCTTCTCGACCTCGTCATCCGCGATGATACGGCGGATGGACGCGAGGATTTCCTCCATCGACGGTTCTTGTGATTTTGCCGGCTGTGTCATGTGGGCCGTAGCGCTTTCTACGAGGTCGGCCGCTCACGTCGCAGCCGGTATCGAATCGAGCCTTACTATCGCCGGTTTTGGCGACGGTGGGGAGTATCTAACGCCGTTCGCCGATGGCAAACGACACGTCACACTAATCACACAACGGAAAACAAGCGACCGCGCGATTCGTGCGCCGATGTCTAGCGGCCGTCCGGCGTGCGAATTCCGATCCAGCTATCGCGCACCTGCTGATAGTGAATCATCGGATCGTACATCGGAACCTGCAGGCCGAGCGTCGGAATGTTGAGACGCCCGACGGCCGACAACAGCGTATAAGAAGCCACCACGCGATCGCGTTGCGCGGTCACGAGCGCCACGCGGGCGTTCACAAGTTCCTGTTGTGCGTTGAGGACGTCGAGGGTCGTACGCTGACCGACGCGGGCTTCTTCGCGCACACCGTTCAGTGCAATCTCCGCCGCCGTGACCTGCGACTTGGTCGCTTCGATCTGCGCCTTCGCCGCATTGAGCTGGCCCCACGACTGGACCACGTTCGCCCGGGCCTGGTCGCGGTTGAGCGCCAGCTCAAGCCTGCGTTGGCCCACCGTCTCCTTGGCCTGGCGGATCAGTGAATATTCCGCGCCCCCCTGATAGATCGGCACGACGACCTGTCCGACCACCGACGCGTTGAAGCCGCGTCTGACCGTCTCGGTGTTGTTGTGGTTCTGCTGCGCGTTGGCGACGAGCGAAACTTGCGGGTAGAGCGAACTTTCGTTGACCTTGACCTGCAACTGCGCGACGTCGATGCCGTGTTCGGCCGCTGTGACAGCCGGATTCTCAGACTGCCCTTGCGCTACAGCAAGATCCAGCGTCCTCGGCGACAACCGATCAACCGGCGTGCCGGCACGAAGGCGGCCGGGATCGAGGCCAATGACGCGGCGATAAGCAGCACGCGCCGTGGTGAGATTGGCTTCAGCGGCCAGCATCTGCGATTGAGCCGCAGCAACACGTGACTCGGCCTGCGCGACGTCGGTGCGCGTCACTTCGCCGACGTTGAAGCGATCGCGCGTCTGCCGCAACTGCTCCTGAATCACTTCAACGTTGCGCTTCTGCAGATCGAGGATAGCACTCGCCTGAAGCACATTCATATAAACCGTTGCGCCATCGAGCAGCACGGTCTGTTCGATCACACGCAATGTCTCGCGCGCCGCAAATACCTGACTCTCGGCCTGCCGGGTCTGACTTGCAGTCCGGAAACCGTTGAACACATTCTGCGTCAGCGTTGCGCCGTAACCTGCAGGATAGGTTCGCGACGAATTACGATTGCGTACTGTCGACGTCGTCCCGTTCAGGTTCGGCACTTGCACATTGGTCGTCGTATCGGTCCACTGCACACCGTAATTAGCGCTCGCGCTGATCTGTGGACGGTAGCCTGACAGGGCTTGGGGGACAGCTTCGTCAGTCGCGCGGACAAGGGCCCGTTGCGCGTTCACTTGCGGGTTGTTCTGATACGCTTGGATGAGCGCCGTCTCCAGGGTGTCGGCGAATGCCGCCCCGGAGGCCATCACACATGCGGCGGCCAACACACCACGTCCCGCACGTAAGACGGACATCCTTAAAGCTCCCCCAAAGTCCAAACGCGCACACCTGCCGGTTTCGGCAGACCCCCACCGATTCCCATCGTGTCGAACTATAGGCACGGCTCGTAAATAGTTTAACCCCTTTAATACTTTCCGTGCACCAAAACCTGATACTGAGGGTTTCGGGTGACAGGTCTCCCCGCCCGGTCAGAAAACGAAGGCCGCCGGCTTGGCAAATCCCGGCAATTGGGGCGCCGCAGCATCAAAAATTGCGCGAGAACTGATATCGTCGAGGTCTCGCCGGTACAGGGTCGCTTTGGCCGCCGGGCCGATACCGCGAATGCAGACCAGGCGCCCCCCGTCGGCAAGCTGGGCGCAAAGCTGTTCCGGCTCGATTTCAATGGCGCCCTCAACGAGAATCACGTCGTACGGGGCTACCGCCGCATGGCCGTCAGTGAGCCTGCCCTGCACCACTTCCACATTGCCGATTCCCTTCAGGGTGGCCCGCGCCTCGTGAACGAGAACCTCGTCCTCCTCCAGCGCCACAACCGAGCCCGCCAGCTGCACCAGCACGGCCGCGGCGTAGCCGGTGGCACAGCCGACATCCAGCGCCTGCTCGCCGGGGGCAATCTCAAGGGCCTGCAGCATCTTGGCCAGCACCATCGGTTTCAGTAGCCGACGCGACGCCAGCTTCCCCTCTCCGCCGACCGGCATATCCAGATCGAGATAGGCCAAGGACGCGGATTCCTTCGGAACGAAATGCTCGCGCGGAACCTCAAGCATGGCCTGAATCAGCGGCCGATCGGTCACATCCGAAGGGCGAATCTGCGTGTCCACCATCGTACGGCGCAAAGCTGCGAAATCGGCCATTTTGATACTCGGCAAGGATTGATCGCGTCGCTTCTGCGGCAGGCCAAGTTAAAAGGCAAGATATCACGATGAATAGCGCAACTTCTGGCTCGCGCGTGTTGCCGCAGCGCGGAGGCTCCTATATGACGACCGCCGAGGCCACGTGGCGGAGTGGTTACGCAGAGGACTGCAAATCCTTGCACCCCGGTTCGATTCCGGGCGTGGCCTCCAGACTTACATCGATGTCGTAGTTGGCTGTTTTGGCCACGTGGTCAAAACAACAGTGAATTTTTACATCGATGCTTTGCAATCGGCGGCAGCTTTGTTATAGCCGCCCGGCGTTCCCCGGTAGCTCAGTGGTAGAGCAACCGGCTGTTAACCGGTTGGTCGCTGGTTCGAATCCGGCCCGGGGAGCCAGTTTTCCAAACAACGAAACTATTCATTATCGACGAGCGGAAATCCTCGGCGGCCGCGACCATTTGGCCTAACCTCCTGCGGGAATCCTCAGGAGGACCCAACATGAAGTTGTTAGCGACGTTTGCAATCCTCGCATCATCGATGGTTGGCCTGGCATCAGCCGCTGAAAAGGTTTCCCTGCTCGGGACCTGGACGGGACAACGGGACCGCATTGCCAAGCTCGAAGGACAGCGGGAAGGCGTCGCGACCCTGGTGATCACCGAGCAAAAAGGCCGAACCTTCAAGGGGCACCTGAATCGATCGAACAAGGACGGCGATGTGAAGGAGGATCTTTGGGGCGCATTCACTCCGGGAGGCCGTCTGATGGTCGGATCGGACGATGAAGGCACCTACTCGTTCGTGCTCGTGAACACGAACACGCTCGATTACTGTTACGTCGAGACCGGCAATTCCCCGCGCTCAGTGTGCGCCAGGCTTACCAGGAAGCGGTAGCGCGCGCCCTGAGCGTTGCGCGAACGCCGTCCGCAACATCAACGACAAATGCCGGAAGCCGTCTCGCCACGTCCGCAAGTGCGGCGGCCGCGAGCGCCCCGCCTTGACCAACGCCGTCGGCACATCTTCGAGACGGTATCCCGCCAGGGCGGAACGGAAAATCATCTCGCTGGCAAACTCCATTCCCCTGGACCGTAACCCCAGCGCGTCGATCCGGTCACGGTCGAAGCCACGAAGGCCGCAATGAAAGTCCCTTACCTTGGTGGCGAAAAGACATCGACCCAACGCGCTCAGCAGGTGATTTCCGAGATACCGATGTGACAGCGGCATTGCGCCCGGCGCGATACCGCCCGCAAACCGATTGCCAATGACAAGGTCCACACCGTTCCGCAGCCGGTCCAGAAACGGCATGAGCTCCGCAAAGTCGTACGAATTGTCGGCATCGCCCATGATGACGAACCGGCCCCTGGCGGCGGCAATTCCTGAGATCAGAGCCGAGCCATAACCCCGCTGTGCGACGTGGATGACGCGCGCGCCCTCCGCCAATGCGATCCCGGACGATCCATCCCGCGAGCCGTTATCGACGACAAGAATCTCGCCGATGACCCCACGATCATCGAGAAACCGTTGCGCCTTGCGAATGCAGGTTGCGAGCGTCTCTGCTTCATCGAGACACGGCATGAGCACGGTTAGCTCAATGACAGGGAATGTGTCGTCCGGCATTCGAACGGTCTAGTTCAGTTGCTATTGCCCAAGATGAGCACGCTCTCTCACAAAACAAAAGCCCGGCGCTTCGGCCGGGCTTCCAACGTCAGAAGATAACTGACAGTCAGTCCTCGTAGTCGTCCTCGAGAGGAGCCGGGGTCCATAGCGGGCCGCTTGCCAGCGAGATCTTGCGGCGTCCCGGTTCGCTCACCGTCGCGGCGGCCTTTTCCTGTTTGCGCGAAAGCTCGAACAACACGGCCCCAGCCCGCCCTCCGGCGTCAAGCAGTTCGATCTCGCTGCAGGTCGATGCGATCGCAATGCTCAGCGATTGCAGGTGCGCGCGCCTGTAACAGAACAAAGCCAGCATGGCGCGGGTCTGCTCCGGGATCGATTCTACCAATTCTGCCAGCCCTTGCGGGTGGGTGCGATACAACTGCCCGAACAGACCTTCCGGTACCGGGCACACGTCTTCTGAAGCGTTCAGAGCGTACGACGTCATTGCCAAATCCCCTACGAATCTATCGATAGGAAAAATGCGGCTGAAATTCTTAAAGAGATGTTAACTTCAACATTGAGGGCCGTGGATCGCAAGGTTTGATCTCGCTCAATGCAGCAGTGGTGCGCCGGCGCCACGCTTTGCTCGAAGATAAGGAGCAAAGCCAATGCCGGCGACCACCGCTTTTGTTGTCAGTCTGATCGTTGTCGCGTTCGTGATGTTTGGAGGCGGCCTCGCCTTCATCGATTTCTGGTCGCGCAATCACCGCAGGCCCCTGCAAACCCCGGCCTCCGAAAAGGCGACCAGGGATGCAAGGAAGGCTGCAGTGCACGCCACCTGTTGCGGCAGCTGCCAGAACGCAGCCAAAGACTCAGCTCAACCTTTGGCCCGCCCCTGCGACAACGGCAGCTTGGCGATTTCGGCAATGGCCTCGCGGTTAGGCTCGAATCCGAGCCCCGGCTTGTCCGGCAACGCCAGCCAGCCGTCTTTGGGAGCGATGAGCCCGGTGTAAAGCATCTTGTAGAGTTCGACCGCGAGATAGTGATGCTCGACCAGTGAACCATTGGCGACGCCGGCCTGCAGATGCATGTTGTGGTAGGACCAGGCGCCGCCATTGGCGACCGATACGTTGTGTGAGGCGGCGAGCCCCGCAATCTTCAAACACTGCGTAAAACCACCCGTGATGCAAACGTTCGGCTGGGCATAATCGATCGCCTGAGCGTTCAGCAGATCGCGGAAGCGATACAGCAGCCCCTCGTTCTGGCCGCAGGCCAGCGCCGTACCAGTGTTGCGGCGAAGTTGCGCCATGCCAAGCGCATCGTTCTGCGTCAGCGGCTCTTCGAAGAAGGATATGTTGCAGGGCTTGATCATCTCCACGAGCTTGGTGGCGTGGTAGAGATCCAGGTTGCAGTTGGCGTCGATGAAGATCTCGACATCCGGCCCCACGGCATCGCGCACCGCCTGCACACGCCTTGCATCTTCGCGGATCGCATCCATGATCGGCCGATCGCTCTTGTGCTTGATCGCTTCGCTGGCCACCGTCATCTTCAGGCGGGTAAAGCCGTCAGCCACCCATTTCTTCGCTGCAGCCGCAAGCTGCTCGCGGTCGAAGAAGCCAAAGCCAAAGGTCGCGTAGACCGGCACGCGTTCGCGCGCGCCACCGAGCAGCTTCCAGACCGGCAGGTTTAGCGCCTTGCCCTTGATGTCCCACAGCGCCAGATCGACCGCCGCCAGCGCATGCGCTGCGTAGCCGGTCTGCCCGCGCGGCATCGTGGTCCAGTAGAGCTTTTCCCAGATCCGCTCATGCAGCAGCGGGTCGTCGCCGATCAGGTTCGGCGCGATCACGCCATTGACCACCTGCGCTACGACATCCTCCTCGGTGATGGAGGTGAAGCCATGACCGATAATGCCGGTGTCGGTTTCCACCTCGACGTAACACGTGGCGAGCGAGGTCTTCTTGTCCAGACCCATGAGATTGATGTGCAGCGGGACATTGAGGGGGGTGGCCGTGACGCGCGTGATTTTCATTCGTTGTTTCCGAAGGTTTGACGTGTCGCATGGGACTGATGGTGCCCATCGTGTCCCACTCTCGCGGACCTCCCCGATGGGCAGCCCGCACGCTCTTGAAATTTGCCTATAGCGCGCCGGCCCTTCTGTCGGCAATTTATTGCCACGCGTGGCAGGATCTATTTGTCCGTGCCGAACGCAGCGTTTCCCGTTGGCCTGTCAAACACTGTGGAAGCGCAACAATAAATCTCGAGGAGGATGGCAATTCAGATGGCGAAATCAGCACAAACAAAAAGGACAAAGGCCGCACGGGGCAACGGCAAGAAAAAGGGCCCTACCCGCGCTAAGCGTGAATCGAAGAATCCGGTCTTCGCCAACGGTCTCAAGGTGCGCCGCTCCATGTGGGGGCCGGACGGCGCCGAGGGTCAGATCAACGCGGCCGGCGACTTCATCTGGCCGATGCAGGAGGTGGTGACCAAGTACTGCTTCGGTGAAACCTGGACGCGGCCAAAGCTTTCAAAAAAAATCCGCTCGATGATCACCCTCGCCATGCTGGTGGCGATGGCACGTCCGCACGAACTCGCCGTGCATGTGCGCGGTGCGATTGCCAACGGCGTGACCAAGGACGAACTGCAGGAAATCCTCATTCACGCGATGGTCTATTCCGGCATCCCGCGTGGCGTCGAAGCCTTCCGCACAGCGGAGACGACGCTGAAGGATATGGGTCTCGAATAAACACAAAGGTCTCGAACAAGAGTGACCTTGCACAACGGAAACGCATAATGACAGATATCAAGACAGTCGGTTTCATCGGCCTCGGCAACATGGGCGTGCCGATGGCCGCCAATGTCCGTCGTGGTGGATACGAGGTCATCGGTTTCGATCTCGACCCCGCCCGCGCGAAAGCATTCGCACAGGAACACAGTGCACGCGCGGCCGATCAACTCGCGGAACTTGGTAAGAAATGCGACGCCATCGTCACCATGCTGCCGACCGGCCGTGAAGTGCGCGATGCGCTGTTCACGATGCAGGGCGGCGCACTGGCAGCCAATCTCAAGCCCGGCTCATTCGTGATCGATATGAGTTCTGCTGATCCCGTTGGCACACGCGAGCTCGGCAAGGACCTTTCGGCGCGCAAGCTCGTGCTGGTCGATGCGCCTGTCTCTGGTGGTGTACCGCGCGCAAAAGATGGATCACTGGCCATCATGATCGGTGGCGATGCCGATGCGGTCGCCGCTGTGAAGCCGGTGCTCGCTTGCATGGGCAAAAACCTGTTCGAGGTCGGCGGTCTCGGCTGCGGTCACGCGATGAAATGCCTCAACAACTTCCTCGCCGGCGCGAGCTTTGCGGCGGCGTCCGAAGCCATGACCATCGGTCGCAAATTCGGTCTCGATCCTGCGGTGATGGCGGACGTGGTCAACGTCTCGACCGGCCGCAGCTTCGTCTCCGAGAACCTGCTCAAGCAGCATGTCTTGAGTGGCGTTTTCGGCACGGGCTTCGCGCTCGGTCTGCTGGCGAAGGACGTCAAGATCGCGTCTGATCTCGCCGATCAGATTGGCATAGATGCGCCTGTCGGCCGCCTTGTTTCCGGCATGTGGGCCGATGCGCGCGATGCGCTCGGCGGAGATCAGGACCACACCCGCGCCGCCACACATTGGGAAAAGCGAGCGCTGCCACCAGAGGCCGAATAACCGGCCATTCCTACTTCCAACAGTCAAAACGATCGCGGGATATCTCCCGCTCTCGCTAGGCGGATGGAATAGCTGCGGCTAGACTAAGGTGCATCCCGCGAGGGGCGCAATCGCGCGGCGATGCCGTGGACCGGCGGAAACAACCGGCCACGGAAAATACGACAGCGCCTCAATGGGGAGATGGGGCTTATGACGACCCGACCGCCGTCACAATACTATATTCCTGGACTGGCAAAACTCTACGCGAACCTCGACCAATGGGCGCATGTTCTGATCCGTGTCGCTCTCGGCGCAGTGTTGATCCCTCATGCCATGCAAAAGCTGTTCGGCTCGTTCGGCGGGCCGGGCATGGGGAATTTCATCGGCATGCTGCAGAAGGTCGGCTACTCGCCTTCGATGGCGCCGCTATTCGGTTGGCTCATCGCGCTGCTGGAATTCGGCGGCGGCATTCTGCTGATCCTCGGCCTGTTCACGCGGCCGATTGCATTCGCCGTCCTGATCTTCATGCTGGAAGCCGCGCGTTTTCACTATGGTCTTGGCGGCTTCTTCTGGACCGGGCGCGGCAACGAATATCCGCTCATCCTCGCCGCGATGTCGCTCTACCTTCTGATCCGCGGCGCCGGGCCATATTCGGTCGACGCAAAGATGAGCAAGGAATTTTGATCTGAGTCCCATTCCGGGGCGCACGAACTCGCTGGTTCGCGTCCCGGAATGACGAATATCGTTAAACAGCCGGAGCCGGCGGCGGCAACGGCTCGTTGCGGCGGACGACCTGCACGGTCATCTCGCCGAGCTGCTCGATCTTGGCATGCATCACATCGCCGGCCTGAACCGGACCGACGCCTTCTGGCGTCCCGGTCATAATGATGTCGCCCGGATAGAGCCGGTAGAAATTCGAGCAATACGAAATCAGCTTGGCGACACCGAAGATCAGCTGCTTGGTGTTGGCCTTTTGCCGCACCTGTCCGTTGACGGTGAGCACCATCTCAAGATTGTCGGGATCGGCGATCTCATCGGCGGTGACGAAATATGGTCCGACGACGGAGAACCGATCGAGCGACTTGCGCAGCGAACGTTCCTCGGGACCGCGGATCGTCATGTCGAGGCCGATCGCATAGCCGGCGATATATTTCAGCGCGCCCTCTTCCAGCACGTCGAAACATTCCTCGCCGATGACGGCGGACAATTCGATCTCATGATCGGTACGACGATCCTTCTCCACCACGGCCACCGGCTCGGACGCTCCCGACAGCGAGGAGTTCGATTTCAGGAAAACGCCATAATGGTCGATGGTCTTGATGGTCTTGCCGAAGCTGATCTGCGCATCCTTGTTCGCTTCGTCGATATGCGCGTGATAGTTCACCGGTGCGCCGATCACCTTCGACGGGTTCGGCACTGGGTTCAGCAGCTTCACAGAGCTGAGCGGAACGCCCTGCACTCGATCTGCGGCCGCTTCCATCTCGCCCCGCAGCTTGGGCAACGCCGCGATCAACGGATCGTAGGCCGGCAGCGGCCAGCGAACCGTCGGCAGCTTCTCCAAAACCATCGTGACATCATGAACGCGATCATCCCGGACTACACCGAGACGATCGTTGTCATATCTACAAAGGCGCATTCACACTCTCTCCGCTGGTCGTGCACGATCGCGACGGATGAGAGAGCCGCGATCAGTTAGCCAAAACTAATTGGCTTTGGCGCCCGTCTTTTTCACCACATCGGCCCATTTGTCGACATCCTTGCGGAGATAAGCGTCAAATTCCTTGGGCGACATGACCATGGGCACCGCCCCCTGCTTTGCCCATGCCTCCTTGACGTCCGGCCGGTTCACGACCTTGACGATTTCGGCATTGAGCTTGTGGACGACTGCCTGCGGCGTCTTGGTGGGTGCCATCACACCCAGCCAGATGGTCGCCTCGTAACCCGGCACGCCCGATTCCGACACCGTCGGAATATCGGGCGTTAGCTCCGATCGCTTCTGGCCTGTCGTAGCCAACGCCTTGACCGTTCCGGCCTTGGCATTGTTCGACATGGTTGTGACAGCGTCGAACATCATCTGCACATGGCCGCCCATCACGCTGTTACGGGCTTCGCCGGATGCCTTGTGCGGCACATGCACGATATCGGTGCCGCTCATGGCTTTGAACAATTCACCGGCCATGTGATACGGTGTCGCGGGTCCAGACGACGCATAGTTAAGGCCGCCGGGCTTGGACTTCGCCAGAGCCACAAATTCCTTCACGTTTTTCGCCGGCACCGACGGATGCACCACCATCATCAGATCGGAATAGTTGATCGGAGCGACTGCGACGAAATCGCTCATCAGCTTGAACGGCTTGTTCGGCGTCAGCGTTTCGTTGACCGTGTGCGTGTTCGACATCAGGAGCAGCGTGTAGCCATCCGGATCGGACTTGGCGACCGCATCGGTTCCGATGATCGATCCTGCGCCGGGACGATTTTCCACCACGAATGGCTGCTTCAGCGCTTCGCCAAGATGCTGCGCGAGTATCCGCGCATAGACGTCGGCCGGTCCTCCGGCGCCGAACGGCACGACGACCTTGACCGGTCGCGAGGGATAATCCTGGGCCTGCACCGCAGGTGCCGATATACCCAATAACAGGGCGACTCCGAAGGCCAGCCCAAGCTTCGACCGGACGATCATCGTTTCCTCCTGATCATTATATTTATGCGATCGGTGATAGAACACCTGATCGGTGGCGGCAATTCCGAGCTTCTCACCGCTGCCGCCTTATGTTTTCACATGATCGGAGATTATTCGACCACCACAACGTCAGGGTGCTGTTGCCCATCGAACAGGCGATCAACTTCAGTGCGGCGATACTCAAGCGCAACGCGCTGATTGATATAGCCCTTGTCGGTGATCTCGTTGGCGTCGATCGACGGCACGTCGTGCAGGAGCAAGAGACGCGCGACCCGCATCGTGGCGCCGGTATTCACCTTGTTCCAGGCTGCGAATGCCTTACGCAAATGCGCGTGCAGTTTTGGATGATGCGCATAAGTCGCAAGATCGACATCTTCACCCGTTACCTGCTTGCAGCCCGCTGCGTTTAGCCAGGCAACCAGCCCAACACAATCCTTCCCCTCCCCCGATACGATCGCGTCTTGCAACACGGGCGTCGCTGCAGCGATCGCACCGACACGCAATGCACCGACCGCGACCCATGTGCCGTTGAGCAGTTTGAAGTCTTCAGTCGTGCGGCCGTCGAAAATCAGACCCTTGTTTGGATCGTTTTCATCCGCAAAACGCACCGCATCGCCCGGCTTGTAGAAGCCTTCCTCATCGAACATCGATGCGGTCAGATCAGGTCTTCGCCAGTAGCCCGGCGTGATGTTGGGTCCGCGTACGCGCAGTTCGAGCTTGTTGCCGGACGGAACGAGCTTCAGTTCGACTCCCGGCACCGGCACACCAACCACGCCGGCGCGCTCGATCAGCATATGCGCTGAGGTCGCAAGCGGCGAGGTTTCAGTCGTGCCCCAAGCCGAGGTCATCGGCACGCGATGTCCGGTGATCCGCACCGCCAGAGCTTCGAGCCGATCCCACATGTCCTGCGGTAGCGCTGCGCCGGCGTAAAACATCAACCGCAGTCGTGAGAAGAAATGTCGCGCGAAATCGTCGTCCTTTTCGAGATACGGCAACAATGCGCCGTATCCGGCAGGGACGTTGAAATACACGGTCGGCGCAACGTCCCGCAGGTTCTCTACCGTCTGCCCGACCAGCGCCGGCACCGGCTTGCCGGCGTCGATATACAAAGTGCCGGCCTGCTGCAGGATCAGATTGAAATTGTAGTTGCTGCCGAAGGTGTGATTCCACGGCAACCAGTCCACCAGCACCATCGGATCATCTTCGATGAATGGCCAGCACTGTACCGATTGCTGCTGGTTCGCCGTCAGCATGCCGTGGGTATTGACGACGCCTTTCGGCAAGCTCGTCGATCCGGACGTGAACAGGAATTTGGCAATCGTATCCGGGCGAGTGCTTTCAACCGCCTGCTCGACAGCCGCACCAGGCACTGTCTTTTCGAACTCGGAGAACAACGTGACATTCGGCAGATTTGCGCCGTTGCGGCCAGCAACAATCGGCGCTGCGACATGCGCCAGCGCCTTGGCGAACGGCGCGGTGTCGGACACATAGACAAGGCCTGGCGTCAGCAGCTCGTTGATATATTTGAGTTTGGCGTGATCCTGGCTCTGTAGCGAATAGGCGACCGAGATCGGCGCAATCGGAATGCCCGCCGTGTAGCAGGCTAAGGTGAGAATACCGTGCTCGACGGAATTGCCGGACAGCACCATCACCGGGCGTTCGGCCGACAGGCCAAGATCGATCAAAGCTTGCGCAACAGCATCCGTCTTCCTTCGCGCCTCGCTATAGGTAAGCCCTGCCCATGCGCCGCTCGCATCCCGTTCGGCAATGAAAAGCCGGTCGGCGTGCCGCGCCACGGCGCTGCGAAACATCTTCGCGAGACTGGGCTCGTAAGAGCCAAGCGGATGTGTCGTCTGCAGGATCACGCAGCCATCGGCTCGAACCTCACGCCTCACTGACGGTGCTGCGTAGCTGATCGGGCGAAAAGACGGTTTCCCGGCGGCTTCGGCCGATTTTGACATTGTCGAATTCACGGCGCGTCCTCCCAGACAACATGCACTATAATGCATGCCATCTATCGCCCGTCAAACCTTAGTCCCGCCTCAGGAAGTCTTCATCACCGTGCGATTTGCTGCGCTGCGGCGTACGAACTCGAGGGCAATAAATGCAATGCCCGCAGCCACGGCGACATAGTTCACGTACGGAGCAGCGGCAAAGGCCGCAGGGGGCAGGACAATGGCCGCAGCCACTAATCCGTATGCCCAGCGCGCCGGCTTTGGCAACGGCACGAGCGAGAAGCCGAGAATTCCTGCTGTCCCGATATAGAGGCCAAATAGCACGCGCAGGAGATTCCAAACGATTTCACCCGCTGAGCCATCCATCAGCAAGCTGGGCGTCAGAACGAACAGGAATGGAAGGATGAATGTGCTCCAGCCGACCACGCAGGCTACCCATCCTGTCGTCCAGCCATCGGTGCGCGCAATGTTCGCCGCCGCATAAGCTGCGAAGGCGACCGGCGGCGTAATCATTGAGAGCATGCCGTTGTACATGACGAACATGTGTGCGGCCATCGGTGTGACACCGAGCTTGACGAGCGCAGGCGCCAGCAACGTCGCGGTTAGGATATAAACGCTGACCGTCGGCAAGCCGATGCCCAGTACGAAGGCAAGCACAGCGATAATCAGCAACAGCAGGAAAACGTTGTCGCCAGACAGGCCGATGAGCTGCAGAGTCATGCCGAATGCAAGGCCGGATATACTCATGATACCGACCATGATGCCGGCTGCGGCGCCGATCAGGATGATGTCGAGCGAGAAGCGGCCGGTGTCGATGATGGCCTGCAATGTGTCTTTGATCGTCGGTCTTTTGCCGCGATAGCCAAAAATATACGTGCACACCATGATGATCAGCGTGCAGACAATCGCCGTCTTCTCCGGCGTGAGCCGCGTGTATTCAGGGTACATCAAGGAGAAGACGAGGAAAGCGATTGGCAGAACGAAATGCCAGCCGGACCGCATCACTTCGCCGACGGTCGGAGCCCCCTCCACGACAGCGGCGCCGATCTTCTCTTTTGCCGCTTCCAGATCGACGTGAATAAACAGGCAGGCGTAATAGAGAAAGGCTGGAATTGCGGCGGCAAGGCAAACCGCGCCGTAAGACACTTGCAGAAATTCAGCCATGATGAAGGCAGCGGCCCCCATCACCGGCGGCATCAGCTGGCCGCCGGTCGAGCCGACCGATTCAATCGCGGCGGCCTTGCGCGGCGTAAATCCGGATTTGATCATCATCGGGATTGTGACGATGCCGACAGCGAGCACGTTGCTCACAGCGCTACCGGAAATCATGCCGAAAAAACCCGACCCAACGACCGCGATCTTGGCCGACCCACCGCGAAACCGCCCCATGCCCGAACTTGCGAGGTCGGCGAAGAAGTCTGCTCCGCCAGTTCGTGCCAGAACCTGTCCCATGATCGTGAACGGGATCACGACCAGCACGGCAACGCCGACGATGGCACCAATGATGCCATTCACATCAAGACCGAGATAAGCGACGAGACGTTCCGGCGACACATTGCGCGTTGCAAAATCACCCGGCAGATGCGGGCTGATGAAGATGTAGACGGCCATCGCCAGAATGATGGCGACAAAGCCCCAGCCGGACGTGCGGCGACTCCCATCCAGAACGAGAAAGATAAGGATTGCGCTGCCGACGATGCCCTCGACCGGCAGCATCGCGATCTCATAGGTCAGCGGCTCGTAGCGGACTGCGATATAGGCGCAGATCACCAGCGACGCGACGACACTGATCCAATCGAAGATATAGGCCGTACCGGCACGCGCTCCGAGGAATGTCCAGGCCAAAAGCACACACAGCGCAGCGACGAACGGCAGCGGATTGCCAATAGCAACGTCGAACCGATAACCGATATAGATCAGCAATATCCCGGTCGCGATCACCGCTCCCAAGTGAATCGACGAATGCTTCGTATCTGTCTCCACAATGAACGCCAGCGCCAGCGTCAAACCGATGCAGACCGTCAGCATCTGCTCCGTGTAGAACGACAAGCCGAAAATTTGGCGCGGGATGTCCAGCGTCCAGACAACAACCACAGCCACCAGCAAGGCCTGAAACAGATTGGTCCAGAATCGCTTGGCGGACGACACGGTGGAGCGAAACTCCTCCGCGCCAGGAACAATGCGTTCTTCACTCACGAGAGAACCTTTGGATCTTTGTTACTGCACGGGCGCGGCTTCAAGGTTCTTATTCTTGAAATATTTCAAGGCACCCGAATGGTATGGGATATCGTATTTCTTGTAGAGCCCGGCGGCGGAAAATTCCCGCAGCACCGGCTGCACCGAAACAAGATCGGATTTGTTCTGATCGAGCGTTTCGATCAGCTTGTAGATGACGTCGTCCGGTACATTCGCATGCGTGATCAGCACATTGTCGAAGGTATAGACCTTCATCGGCTTCATCACCCCGGTAAAGACCGGACCAGGCGACACGTCGGTCAGATAGCCGTATGGCGTGATCTTACGCGCTGCATCCATGCTGGCCGCGTTGATCTCGAGCACACGGATGCCACCAACCGTAGCGTCGGCTTCACGCACCTTGGGTCCACCGAACGCAAAGAAAAACATGTCGGCTGCACCCGAAATAAAATCATCGGCACTACGCACGACATTCGGGACCATGATGGGCGTTATATCCTTCTCGGTCAGACCACCGGTCGCAAGGATCGCGCGCGATATGGTATCGATCGTGCGCATCGCCGAATAGCCGAATGCGACCTTTTTCCCCTTGAGATCGCTGATGGATTGCATCGGCGCGTCCTTGCGCACCCAGAACGCTGTCCGCAGCGGATGCGCGGTGCCGATCAGTCGCAGATTGGGGTTCTTGCCACCTTCGTAGTAGCTGGCCAATTCGAGAATATTGGTGATGCCGACTTCCACCTCTCCTCGCGCGACCATCGGCACGATGATCTGATCGCCCGCCGTCGGCTGCACCAACATGTTGATGCCGGCCTTCTCCTTCAGCACCTTCGCCACGGCTGAAGCGGTTGTGTGATTAAGCGAACCGGGCGGCAGGGTCGCAAAGCCGTAGGTCTGAGCCCGCGCCAAGTCGATCCCTGCAACCAGTACGGCCGTCACGATGGCCCCGTATACGAAGCGGATGCCGTGCGCCTTCTGAGAGAGCTGCACCACGTAACCTCCCCTTTTGTCTTCGTTGCTGCGCCTTATGGCGGCGCTTAGCGATGATGCGGCCCTTCCGCAGCCTCTCGTGATGCTGTTTCCAGAGTCGTCGTAGATTTCAGGCACGATGATGGTCCGACCCGCCTATAAAGGCAATCCGCACCTGCACCAAATGACCGATCGGAAGTGCGTGTGAACGCATGAGGCCCTTTCCGAACGGACGACCTCGCGGATCCTCTATATCAAGTATGGGACGTCAGGCGGCTGCCGATTTGGCCGCTACTTCCTTGATACGCAGAGAGGGGGTGGAGCTATCGAGCCGCAGCACGATTTCACGCGCCGCCAATTCGCATCGATTTCGCCCGCGCTCCTTGGCGAGATACAGCGCTTGGTCTGCCTGCGCGAGCATAGGAGACATCTCGAAAGGACCGCTTTCGCTGACAGAGACGCCGATGCTGCACGTCGCTCCGACCGGATGTCCATCGACGTCGGCCGCAATCCCGGCGAAGGTTGCCCGGATGGTTTCGGCAACATGCATCGCCTTGTCGCTGTCGGCGTCATAGAGCGCAATCGCAAATTCCTCGCCACCGAGGCGTCCGATCAAATCACCCGCACGAAGCTCGGTCTGCGCGGTTTTGGCGAATTCCTGCAACACCCGATCGCCGATCGCGTGGCCAAATGCATCGTTGATTGATTTGAAATGATCAAGATCGACGAGAAGAACCGCAGCCGGCCGCGGATCAGCCACGACTTGATGCCCCAATCGCTGGCCCCCTTCAAGGAACGCCCGACGGTTCGCAATGCCCGTGAGTGAATCGATCAATGCCGCTCGCTTGTGCAAAAGCTCAGCCCGTTCCTTGGCCATCGCCAGCAGGATAAAGGCGATCGCAATCGCGAACAGCAAGGCTTCGAAAGACAGCACCGTCATCCAGACACTGTCGAAAACGCGTCTGTCGGAAACCCACGGCAATGTTGTCGCAAGCGGCGTTCGCAATAGAAACAGCGCGCCATGCGCAAAAAACATGAAAATGGCGGGCCAGCGCGAGACCAAAGGCTCGTCGCGTCCGCGCCAGAACTCATATGCTGTCGCCCACGTGTATGCCGTAATGATAAACGAGGAGATCAGGACTCGCGCTTCCAACGATTGAGCAATCCCCGGAATGCGGCAGAGCAAAAGCCACACGCCAGCACCTGCGAACAGTCCGAGGTAGCTGATGGGACGCCCGTCAAAGACACGTGCACCAATCCAGGTGGCTGCGAATGCGCTGAAGAGGATGGCATTTGAGAGATCGACAGAGACCCACTCCGGCATCGCGTCAAAGGTGCCGAACAGCACGATCGACAACGCGCGCAACAAATGCGCCACGCCCCACCAGGCGACGGCTGTGATGGCCGAATTCTGGATCCAGGCGAACAGCAGCAATAGCCCGAGCATCGCCTCGACATAGATCGTGACGAGAAACAGGGTATTGATGTCGAGGCTCATCTCACGGCCACCGGAAGAACGCGCGACCCAGCGCCGTTCGGAAGAATTGACCTAGCAAAACCACTCCAAAATTAAGTGAATACCGTGACGTTTACTCAGTTATGATGATGTGTGGTTTCCGCCAGGCTCCAAGATACTTACAATTCTATATATCTTGCCCTTTTGACCGTTGCGACAAACCATTGCAGCGAAAGGCGGTTATGCACGACGGCATGCTTGTGGGCAGCTTGCCGCCCCGTTAGGGTCCGCCAAAACACATGATTGGGTCGAATCTCACATGAACGTGAAAGACGGCATTGTCGATGCCATCGGCAATACCCCCCTCATCAAGCTCGAACGAGCCTCCGCCGCCACCGGCTGTACGATCCTCGGCAAAGCCGAGTTCATGAATCCGGGCCAGTCGGTCAAGGATCGTGCCGGCCGCCAAATGATCCTGGAGGCCGAGCGCCGCGGCGAGCTGCAGCCCGGCGGCCTCGTGGTTGAGGCCACAGCGGGGAATACCGGCATCGGCCTTGCGCTCGTCGCCAATGCGCGCGGCTATCGCACGGTCATCGTGATCCCGGAAACGCAGAGCCAGGAAAAGAAGGATATGCTGCGGCTGTGCGGCGCCGAGCTCGTGGAGGTGCCGGCCCTGCCCTATGCCAATCCCAACAACTATCAGCATGTCGGCCGCCGGCTCGCGAACGAACTTCGCAAGACCGAAAAGAACGGTGTGCTGTTCGCGGATCAGTGGAACAACCTCGACAACCGCAAAGCTCATTATGTTTCCACCGGGCCGGAAATCTGGCGCGACACCGGCGGGAGGATTGATGGTTTCATCTGTTCGGTGGGCACGGGCGGCACACTTGCCGGGACATCGACCTATCTCCGCGAGCAGAAGAGCGATATCGCCATCGGCTGCGCCGATCCGCGAGGCGCCGCCATGTATCATCTGTTCAAGGACGGCAAGCCGACCGTAACCGAAGGCGGCTCGATCACCGAAGGCATCGGTCTCGCCCGCATCACGCCGATCATCGAGGACATCAAGGTCGATTATTCCTACCTGATCCCGGACGAAGAGGCGGTGCCGATCATTTTCGACATACTCGAGCATGAAGGCCTGTGCCTGGGTGGTTCGTCCGGTATCAACATCGCTGGCGCGATCCGTCTCGCAAAAGATCTCGGCAAAGGCGCCACCATCGTTACGGTGCTCGCCGACTACGGCAATCGTTATCAGTCGAAACTGTTCAACCCTGAATTCCTGCACTCCAAGAAACTGCCGGTCCCCGAGTGGCTGACACGCAAAGCAGACATCAAGCCGCCGTTCGAGAAAGTCTAAAAAATATGAGTTCCGAACTGAAACCCGCGAGCCCTTGGCTGGTCACGACGCAGTGGTTGCACGACCATCTCGACGCTCCTGACATCGTGGTCGTGGACGGCACCTATTTTCTATCGACCATGAAGCGCAACGCGCGCGAGGAATATCTGACCGCGCATATTCCAGGCGCCGTCTTTCTCGACATCGACGAGGTGAAGGACCGTACCAACAACCTGCCGCACATGATGCCGCCGCCCGAGGTCTTCTCATCGGCGATGCGTCAACTCGGCATCGGCGATGGTCAGACCGTCGTCATTTATGACGCGATCGGTCTGTTTTCGGCGCCGCGTGTGTGGTGGATGTTCCGCGTTTTCGGGGCGCGCGATGTGTTCATTCTCGACGGCGGCATGCCGAAATGGAAAGCGGAAGGTCGGCCGATCGATTTCGGCGAAGTCAGGCGCACGCCGCGCCACTTCACGCCACGTGTCAATCATGGCGCTGTTGCGAACGTCACTGACATTCAGAAGGCGCTGGCAACAAACTCTGCACAAGTGGTCGATGCCCGTTCGGCCGCGCGCTTCGCGGGAACGGCTCCCGAGCCGCGCGCCGGCTTGCCTTCCGGGCACATGCCGGGTGCCCTGAACCTGCCGTGGGACAATCTCGTCGAGGATGGCCGGTTGATTTCGCCGGAACGCATCAGAACAACGTTTGCCGACGCCGGGATCGACATCGCCAAGCCGATCGTCACGACATGTGGCTCGGGTGTGAGCGCGGCAATCCTGTGGTTTGCGCTCGATGCCGTCGGCAAGGAGCCGAAGGCGCTCTATGACGGCTCCTGGACCGAATGGGCCTCCCGGGGCGATCTACCCATCGAGACGGAGAGCTGAACGGAACGATGACGGACGCCGCCCGACCGGATGTGACGGGATTTTATCATGAGACGACCGGCAGTATCGCCTATCTCGTCGTCGATCCGGCGACGAAACGTGCTGCCATCATCGATCCGGTGCTCGACTATGAGCCACATTCTGGACGGGTTTCGACGACGTTTGCCGATCGCATGCTTGAAGACGTCGCGCATCGTGGGCTGACGGTCGAGTGGATCCTCGACACGCATCCTCATGCTGATCACTTCTCGGCCGCCGCTTATATGAAGAAAAAGCTCCACGCACCGATGGCGATCGGCGAGAAGGTCGTCGATGTGCAGAAGCTCTGGCAAGCAATCTACAATCTGCCACCGTACACGACCGGAAACTGGGATCGGCTTTTCAAGGATGGTGAGACGTTCAAGATCGGATCACTTGAAGCAAAGGTCATGCTCAGTCCAGGACATACGCTCGCGTCGATCACCTACGTCATCGGCAATGCTGTCTTCATTCATGACACGCTGTTTCAACCGGATTTCGGCACGGCGCGAAGCGATTTTCCCGGCGGCAGCGCCAGCGCCCTTTACGATTCCATTCAGAAAATCCTCGCCTTATCGGACGATACACGGCTGTTCACCGGTCACGACTATCGTCCCGGCGGCCGCCCTGCACAGTGGGAATCGACTGTCGCGCAGCAAAAACAGAACGTGCATTTGAAGAAGGCGCCAGATCGCGCGAGCTTCATCGCCATGCGCGAAAGCCGCGATCGGACCCTCCCCCTGCCCGGCCTGATGCTCGCAGCGCTGCAGGTTAACCTGCGCGGCGGGCGACTGCCGGACCCTGAAAGCAACGGCCGCAGCTATCTGAAGATTCCGCTCGACGCTTTTTAGTCCGGACAAACGGGCCCATATCAGTTCCGACGAGAGTGCCTCGGCAGATGTCGAGGGCATGGACTGGCTCGTGGAGCGGTATATCGAGCCAAACATCCACGCTTACAGAAGCCGCGCAGAAGTCTGCAGAGCTTTCCCGCGCGCTACGAAGACAAGAATACATCTCGCCGGCAAACCAGCCAGCCTCCTGACCTATTCTCCGCGTCGCCGATCCGGCTCAGGCAGGATGTCTGTGCTTTTTCAGCCGGAACGCAAGGGCAATCCATATGACTCCCAGTAGGATTGCATACCAGCCGATCAGCCAAACCACCGCGAGCGCGCCCACTCCGGGCCACACCAACATCGCGATGCCGAACGCCACGGAAAGCAAGCCAGCCAAAGCTAGCAGCCACTCGCCTTCGATCTCCTTGCGCAAGCGGATCGCGCCCCAGATCTCCATGACGCCGACGATGATCGCCCACCAGGCGATGAACATCAGCAGGATCAGCGCCGTCATGCCGGGCCAGGCGAATGTCAGGATGCCCGCCGCCAAGCCGGCGACGCCAACAATGGCGAGCCACCAACGCGGCGCGATCGCCGAGGTTCGGCCAGTGATTGCCGACCAGAGCGCGAAAGCGCCGTCAACGAGCGCATAGGCGCCCCACAGAATGGTGAGCGTCAGCAGTGTGATGCCGGGCCAGATGAAGGCCATGATTCCGAATGCAATCGCGGCGATCCCACGCAACAGTAGAAGCCACCAATTCTGCGCAAGCGCGCGAAGCATCGGAAGCCCAGACAAAGGCGAGAGAGGACCAGGTTGCACATGCGCAGTGCTCATTGCATGCCTCCTCAAAAATCCGAAACAATGCGCCATCGAAAGCTGTTCACGACAACCCGGCGTCCTAAGCGCGCCTCTCCACATCTTGCAGGAGCGGCAGGTCCTGACGTCGGATAAACGTCGAACGGCCTTTACGGCAAAACAAGCGTACTGCTTTTTGCGCGCACGAACCATGCAAAACGCGCCAAGCTGCCCTGCTGGTGCGCCAGAGCCCAGCAAGCGATTTGCGGCAAACTTGTGCAGAATCTGATCAGTGCAAAATTTGACCGAGGAACAACTTCGTCCGCTCATGCCGGGGATGAGCGAAAAACTCGGCCGGCGTATTGACCTCGACGATCTGCCCCTCGTCCATGAACACCATACGGTCGGCCACTTGACGCGCGAACCCCATTTCATGCGTGACGACCAGCATGGTCATGCCGCTTTGCGCCAGTTCCACCATCGTGTCCAGCACCTCCTTCACCATTTCCGGGTCGAGCGCGGAGGTCGGTTCGTCGAACAGCATGATCTTCGGACTCATGCACAAGGCACGCGCGATGGCGACACGCTGCTGCTGCCCGCCTGACAACTGGGCCGGGTATTTGTCCGCTTGCTCCGGAATGCGAACGCGCGCGAGATAGTGCCGCGCGATCTCCTCCGCCTCCCTCTTTGGCATTCGTCGCACCCAGATCGGCGCCAGCGTCAAATTCTCCAGCACCGTCAGATGCGGGAACAGGTTGAAATGCTGGAACACCATGCCGACCTCGCGCCGCACCGTATCGATCCGTTTGAGGTCGTCCGTCAGCAGCACGCCATCCACGACCACCCGGCCCTGCTGATAGTCCTCCAGCCGGTTGATGCAGCGGATCATGGTGGATTTGCCGGAACCCGACGGCCCGCAAATCACGATGCGCTCGCCCTGCTGGACAGTAAGATCGATGTCCCGCAGCACGTGAAAATCGCCGAACCACTTGTGCATGCCGGCGATCTCAACCGCGGGCGGCTTCCCGGCGCCACTGATGTTCTTCACGTCGTCCGGTTGATTGTTCATTTGCGGCGCCTATGCGTGGTCACGAGCCGCCTCTCGACGCCGCGGGCATAGAGCGACATCATCCAGCAGCATATGAAATAGAAGATCGCCGCAAAGGCATAGCCGCTGGTGCTGGTCACCGGCGTCGCCCATTTCGGATCGATGCGCGCCACCTCGATCGTACGCAGGAAATCGAAAATTCCGACGATGAAGACTAGCGTCGTATCCTTGAACAGCGCGATGTTGCTGTTGACGATATTGGGGATGGTGATGCGTAGGGCCTGCGGAAGAATGATGAGCCCCATCGTCTTCCAATAGCTCAGGCCCAGCGCTTCGGCGCCTTCATATTGCCCACGCGGAACGCCCTGCAGCCCTGCCCGGACCACCTCCGCCATATAAGCCGCGGCGAACAATGCAACGCCGATCAAAGCACGAAGCAGTTTATCCGGCGACCAGCTCTCTGGCACGAACAGCGGCAGCATCACGCTCGCCATGAACAGAACGGTGATGAGTGGTACGCCACGCACGAACTCGATGAAGATCACCGAAAACAGCCGCACTATCGGCATTTTCGAGCGCCGACCAAGCGCGAGGATGATCCCAAGCGGCAACGAAAACACGATGCCGACCGCGGAAACGACAACGGTGACCAGAATGCCGCCCCAGAGTGATGTCGCCACATACGACAGGCCAAGCGGTGGAAAACCGAGCAGCAGCAGAAGCGAAAGAATCGGGAGCACGATGAAAAAGTAGATCGCGCCGTATTTCTTGTAAGGCGCGCGCCGTTTCAGCATCCAGACGATGCCGATGGCCAGCAGGATGAAGAAAACATTTACCCGCCAGCGCTCGTTCGCCGGGTAGAACCCGTAGATGAAGAAATTGATCCGCTCCCACACGAAAGCCCAGCAGGCGCCGACGCGTGGACGATCGGGCGATACGACACAAGCCGTACGATCGCTCCCGACCCAGACGGCATCGAAAATCAGGAAGTTCAGAAGCGGCGGAATGACGATGTAAAGCAGCCACAACGACGCAAGTGTCAAAGCGATGTTGATCGGACTGGAAAACAGATTTCCGCGCAGCCAGGCGATGACTCCGCGATCCCGTGCCGGCGGCGGCATGGCCGGCACCGGTGTCGTTCGCACGAATGATGGGTTCGCCGATGCCATGTCAGCGCTCCCGCAAGGCGAAGCGCCGGTTGTACAGGTTCATCAACCCTGACGTGACAAGGCTGATGGTGAGGTAGACCGCCATCGTGATAGCCACCACCTCGACAGCCTGCCCGGTCTGGTTCAGCACAGTGCCGGTGAACACCTGAACGAGATCGGGGTAGCCAATCGCAACCGCGAGCGACGAATTCTTGGTCAGGTTGAGATATTGATTGGTAAGCGGCGGCACGATCACGCGCATCGCCTGCGGGATCACGACCAGCCGTAGCGTCGGTCCCGGCCGCAGGCCGAGCGAGTAAGCGGCCTCGGTCTGTCCCTGCGACACGGCCTGAATGCCCGCCCTTACCACTTCGGCTATGAACGCCGCTGTATAGATCGACAGTCCAAACAACAACGCGGCGAATTCCGGAAGGATCTCGATGCCGCCCCGGATGTTGAAGCGACCCATCTCTGGGCGGTCGAACGTGACCGGGAAGCCGGCCGCTGCGAAGACGGCGATCGGCAAGCCAACAATAAGCAAAATACTCACGACGAAGACGGGTGACTGCTGCCCGGTCACGGCCTGACGGCGGTGCGCCCAGATCCGGAAAGCGAGCGCGCCGATCACGCCAAGCCCGCAGGCAATCAACACTGCGTCAAATGCGCCGCCGAAGATCGGCTTTGGCAGGAAAAGTCCGCGATTGTTGAGGAGCGCGCCTCCGGGGATCGCAACGCTCTCGCGCAGATTAGGCAACGCCTTGAGAACAGCATTGTACCAGAACAGCAATTGCAGCAGCAGCGGCAGATTACGGATGATCTCGACATAGGTGGCAGCCAGCCGCGACACGAGCGGGTTCTTCGACAATTGCAGAATGCCGATCGCAAAGCCGATGATCGTCGCCAGCACAATACCGAGCGAAGCCACGAGCAGCGTATTAAGCAGCCCGACCCAGAAGGCGCGGCCATAGGTGGACTGCGTCGTATAAGGGATCAGGGTCTGGCTGATGTCGAAGCCAGCGGTCGAATTCCAGAAGTCAAAACCCGACGCGATGCGTGCACGCGCGAGGTTGTCCACCGCATTGGTGATCGCGCTATAGGCCAGCCACGCGACCACCAGACACAGCAGTATCTGGATGATCGCGCTCCGCCAACGCGGATCGTTGATCGGCGAGACCTTCGGGCGCGCTGTCCCGCGCGCGCCGTTCATCCGACGCGCCGCCCGTCAGCGGACCGGGGGGGCGTACTGCAGACCGCCCTTGGTCCACAGCGCGTTCAGACCACGCGAGATCTTCAACGGCGAACCCTGGCCGAGATTTTTCTCGAACATTTCTCCGTAATTACCCACGTGCTTGACCATGCGAATGACAAAGTCGTTGGTCAGCCCGAACGCTTCGCCCTGCTTGCCTTCGACTCCGAGCAGGCGGCGGATTTCCGGATTGTCGGACGTCATCTGAGCATCGACATTCGCCTTGCTGACGCCGAGCTCCTCAGCATTGATCAGCATGAAATTCACCCAGCGCACGATGTCGAACCACTGATCGTCGCCGTGGCGCACCACAGGTCCCAGCGGCTCTTTCGAGATAATGTCCGGCAATACGACGTGATCGTCAGGACTGGCGGTGCGCAACCGTTCGCCATACAGCGCCGAGGCGTCCGTGGTATAGGCATCGCAGCGACCGGCATCATAAGCTTTCACCGCCTCGTTGGAGGTAGCAAAGGTGACGGTTTTCAGCTTCATGTTGTTGGTGCGGAAGAAGTCAGCGAGGTTGAGCTCGGTCGTCGTGCCTTGCTGAACGCAAACCGCCGCATCGCTCAATTCAAGGGCCGAGTTCACTTTCAGTGCTTTGCGGACCAGGAAACCCTGGCCATCGTAATAATTGACGCCGGTGAAGTTCAGACCGCTGGTGGTATCGCGTGACGACGTCCAGGTGGTGTTGCGGATCAGGACATCTACTTCGCCGGACTGGAGCGCCGTGAAGCGATCCTTCGCAGTCAGCGGGACAAACTTGACCTTGGTCGGATCGTTGAAGATCGCAGCAGCGATGGCTCGGCAATAGTCCACATCGAATCCGGTCCAGTTGCCTTGCGCGTCGGGCAGGCCAAAGCCGGCAAGGTTGCCATTGGCGCCGCAATTCAACACGCCGCGTTGCTGGACGGATTTGAGGGTTTGTGCCTCGGCGGCCGAGCCGGCGAAGCCGACAACGGTAGCGAGGGCAAGCGAAAAGATGGCGCGCTTCATGGTCTGTTGTGTCCCCAAACTGATCAGCCGGCGGTTCTTCGGACGTCTCAGCGCAAGCGTCATGACAGGAGACGTCTTGGCGTAAGCCACCCCCCGCGCAAGCTGCCCACCTGCGCGAAAACGGAACATCCTATGTCCCCACTACTATCCTGCAATTCCCAGTCCTGCAATTGACGTCGGTGCGGATCGATTGCACAGACTGTTCAAAGACTTGCTGCTGTCATGTGACTTGGGGATAAACCATGAGCAAATCGCGTGAGCCAGGCGACATCAAACCGCAGACCCGCCTGGTGACGGCCGGCCGGAGCGCCGAAGAGTTTCACGGTTTTGTGAATCCGCCGGTCTATCACGCCTCGACCGTACTCTATCCCAGCGCCGCTGATCTGGTCGCTCATCGTTCTCGCTATCAGTATGGCCGCCGCGGCACGCCGACCTCAGAGGCCCTGGAAAATGCGCTACGCGAGATTGAAGGCCCCGCATGCGCTGGCGTGGCCCTGCTGCCGTCGGGAGCAGCCGCGGTCTCGACCGCCCTGCTCTCGGTTCTATCAGCCGGCGACCACCTGCTGATCACCGACAGTGTCTATCGTCCGACCCGCACTTTCGCAGATACGATTCTCAAACGGTATGGGGTTGAGACCACCTATTATGACCCGCTGATCGGCGGTGATATCGCGTCCCTGTTCAAGCCAAACACACGCGCGGTTTTTGTCGAAGCGCCCGGTTCGCAATCGTTCGAGATGCAGGACATTCCAGCAATTGCCCGTATCACGCACGAAAAAGGTGCGCTGGTATTGATGGACAATACTTGGGCAACTCCCCTGTTCTTCCAGGCGTTCGAGCACGGGGTGGATCTCTCGATCCAGGCAGGCACCAAATATATCGGCGGGCATTCCGACATCATGTTCGGCACGGTGTCGGCAAATGCGGCGACATGGCCGAAGCTGAAGGAGACTGTCACCACATTCGGTCTGTGTGTCGGCCCCGACGACATCTACCTTGCTTTGCGCGGTCTGCGCACCCTCAGCGTGCGGCTGGAGCGCCATCAAAAGTCGGCATTGGAGATCGCGCGCTGGTTCGAGCAACGGCCAGAGGTTCTGCGCGTGCTTCATCCGGGGCTGCCATCTCATCCCGATCACGCGATCTGGCAGCGGGACTTCACCGGCGCGTCGGGGCTGTTCAGCATTGTGCTCAAGCCGACCGACGAAAAAACAGTGCATGCGTTCTGCGATGCGCTCAGCCTGTTCGGGATGGGCTTTTCGTGGGGCGGCTATGAAAGTCTCGTCATTCTGTTCGACTGCACCAGCTATCGCACGGCAACGCACTGGGCGCCGGGTGGACCATGCTTGCGTTTCCACATCGGTCTCGAAGATACCGGCGACCTGATCGCCGATCTCGAACGCGGTTTTGCGGCCATGAAAGGCTAAGCAACGCCAGCCCTTCGCACCGCCAAAATTTCAATTTCCGCGCGACTTGTAAATCGTGAGCGAAACACGTTCGCCGCTGCCGAGACTATAGCCTTTGACTTGGGTAGCCTTCACATAACGCAATCCGATGTCCTCGGCGCGACGTGCGAAGCTACGGTCGAGCGACGCTTCGATCACCGCAAAACGGCAGGCGCCGCCCTGCAGAAAATCGGCTGCACCTCCGGCGCTGGTCAGCAGCGTGTCGGTGCCGGCCAGGAAGATGAGGCTAGGCTCATGATAGCCGGCCGACGCCACTTGGGGTGACGCCACTTGGGGCTCAGGGCAATCTGCCGCGCGGACGGCGCGTGCGATATGCACACTTGGAAATACCATCGCCAATGACGGCAGGACCGACCAATACACCGCGATTGCCAACAGGACCGATGTCACGGCAGCACGCAATATCGAACGCTCCGGGCCGTCGACGAAATAAAGCCACCAGGCGCGAAAGCCGAACACCATCGCAGCGCCAAGGAACGGCCAGGCCGGCCAGCCCAGATTGCCCTCGTAGCGTAACAGGAGCACAAGCGATCCGACGAAGAAAAACACCGGAATCGCGAACCACCAGAAGGTGCCGTACTGCATCCATTTTTGCCGCGACAATCCATCGCTTGCGATGGCGCAAGCCAAGAGGATCGCAACGGCCGGGTACAGCGGCAGCACGTAATGCGGCAGCTTGGTAATGACCAGTTCGAACATGATCCAGGCCGGTACCAGCCATGCCAGCAGGAACTTGATCGGCTCTTCCCATTTTTCGCGCCAGACCCACTGTACCGCCAGCCCGGCAAGGATCGATGCCGGCCAGAAAGTCAAGAAGAACAGGACAATGAAGTAGCCGGGAGGGGCACCATGACCATCCTGGCTGCTCACCGCTTTCGCCAGGAAATCATATCCAACGGACTCAGTCAGGAATGCACTGCCCGATCTCCCCACGATGGCCACGAACCACGGCAGCACCAGCACAAGGAATAGAGGAATCCCGATCAGCGGCCGCAAGCCCACCAGCCATCCGGCGGACCGATCGATGATTGCGAGCGTAATAATCGGCAAACCGACAATAAGGAGAATCATCGGGCCCTTCAGCAAGACGCCACCGGCCAGCGCCACCCAGAACAGAACCGATAGCGCGAGACCGTTGCTCCTCTCCTCGCCATGCGGCGGGTTAAGATACATGCGTGCCAGCACTCCGATACACAGGAGCGTCGCAAGCAGCAGCATCGCATCGGTCGTGGCGAGCCGCGCTTGGACACCGAGCAGAATCGATGACGCCATCATCACCGCGGCAACGATCGCCACGCGCCGGCTGGCAAAGGCGAGCGCAATCCAGAAGGTTGCGATCACTGCACCCACCGCGCCGAACACCGATGGAACGCGATAGACATAGATGCGGGTCTGCATGTCGCGGCTGCTCACCGCGTCAGCGACCTTCAGTGCGATCGACTGCAGCCAATAGATGCCGATCGGCTTCTGATATCGGACATCACTCTGAAAGCGAGGTTCGATGTAATCGCCCGATGCAACCATCTGTTTCGTCGCCTGCGCGAATCGAGCTTCCTCGCGATCGATCGGCGGTACTTTGGAATAACCCGGCAGAAACGCCATCAGCGACAGGATCAGCAGAATCCAGATCGCCCGCGTGTTGCTTGCGGCTGCATAATCCAGAATCCCCCCAAGTCCCCGCCGCCAAGCTTCGCCCGGATTGCCGCTCGCCAGATCGCTCATGCCCCAACCGCAATTGATTTGCGCGGGACCATAGGGAAAAACCTGGCATGCGCAAAGAAAAGGCTACTGTAGACGCACAATCACGCTGTCGGCTGTGCCTTTTCCGTCAACAACGGTCAATCGGACGAAGCCCGGCCCTTCAGGGTCGAAGAACACGGTCCGGCCGCTGGAGGCGCGTTCCTGCGGCACGCCGTTGACAAGGATGGTCAGGGGTTCAGCTCCGCCCGAAATCTTCAGGGCCACAGGCTCCGGTTTGCCGTCATTCGAAGCCATCTCGAGCCGGGCGCCGTTCGGCGGGAACAAGATGCGCACCTGATCGCCCTTGCGGCCTGCCAGCCCGTCCGGATTGAAACGCTGCAGCGGCAACGGCAGCTTGCCGTTGATGGCAAAGATCGCGCCTTTCGGCGCGGATGGCAACGGTGCCGGCAGATCGCCGAGGCGGGCAAAAGCATCGAACAGGATCGGAGCAGCCGCTGTGCGACCAAGGATGCCGGGCACCGGCGCGCCATCCGGCCGTCCCACCCAGACGCCGATGGTGCATCGTCCATCAAACCCGACCGCCCAGGCATCACGATACCCATAGGAGGTGCCGGTCTTGAAAGCGATACGATTGCGCGCGGCGTTTTCCGGCGGCGGCGTGCCGATCAGGACATTGCCGACATACCAGGCGGCAACCGGATCAAGCAGCCGGCGTGGCGGCCGCGCCAGCGCGGCGTCTGTCTTGCGTTCGACCAACGGGATGGTCGAGCCCTGCCGCGCAAGACCGGTGTAAAGCATGGTGAGATCGGTCAGCGTCACGCCGACACCGCCCAGCCCCATCGCGAGGCCAGGCACCTCGCCTTTCGGTAACGCCAGTTGTCCACCGGCTTGCGCCAAGCGCGCCGTGAGACGTGATGCCCCCACGCGATCCAGCAAGACCACGGCCGGAACATTCAACGACAGTTGCAGCGCCTTGCGCACCGGCAAGGTCCCCTGAAACGTCAAATCGAAATTCTCCGGCGCATAATTGCCGTAGCGTGTCGGCTTGTCGTCGATCAGCGTATCGGGGTGGACGAGCCCGTCTTCAAACCCAAGCCCATAGATGAATGGCTTCAGCGTCGATCCCGGTGAACGCAAGGCCCGTGTCAGATCAACCTGTCCAGCCCGGCTCACATCGAAATAATCCGCCGACGCGACGCGTGCGAGAATTTCGCCGCTCGCATGATCGACGACAAGAATTGCAACGGATACGTCAGAACCGAATGCGGGCGCACGGTTGCGCGCTAAGATTTCCAGAGCAGCCTGCATCCGAGCGTCGATGGTCAGCTCATGCACCTTCTCCCGGGGCGAAGCGATCACAGCCTGATCGGCCGCATGCGGTCCTAACGCCGGCAACGCCTTGCGAGACGTCGGCACCGGATCCTTCTTGGCCAATTCTACTTCATCGGCAGGTATGCCAACACCATCAGCAACGCGGTCCAGCACGCGGTCGCGGGCGCGCTTCGCACGATCGGGGGAGCGGTCGGGACGGCGGGCTTCCGGCGATTGCGGCAGGGCGACCAGCAACGCCGCTTCGGCGCGCGACAGCCGTTTCGGCTCCTTGCCGAAGTACGCGAGCGAGGCCGAGCGGACCCCTTCGAGATTGCCGCCATAGGGCGCAAGTGACAGATATAACGACAGAATTTCGCTCTTGCCGAACTCGCGCTCGAGCTCGATGGCGCGCACCATCTGCTTGAGTTTGGCCAGCATGGTGCGTTCGCTGCGCGGTTCGAGCAGACGCGCCACCTGCATCGTCAAAGTGGATGCCCCGGAGACGATTTCTCCATGCAGAACAAGCTGATAGGCCGCGCGCAGCATGGCCAGCGGGTCGATCCCGTAATGCTCATAGAAACGCTTGTCCTCATACGCAATCAGCATCGCGAGGAAGCGAGGATCGACATCCTCGGACCGAGTTTTCAGCCGCCAGCGTCCATCCTCGGTCGCATAGGGACGGAGCAGCCGCCCCTCGCGATCGAGCACCTCGGTCGAGTATTCGATCGCATCCGTCTCCGGCAATGGCGGCAGCGTCACTGCCCAGGCGGCGAAGGCGAGCACGGCGCAGGTGAGCACCGTGCCCGTCACCGTCAGGATAAGCCTGCCCATTTTCATTTCGCGGCAGAGACCGTCAACGTGCCCGAACCCGTGCGACCGAAGCGATCCGGACGATACATGTCCTCCACATAGGCCTGCGGGTGCACATACGTACCGGGCGATACCGCGCGCACAACATAGGCCACGGTGAAGATCGCCGGATCGTCGCTCTTGCGGTTGAACGCCGCCGTGAAGCGATCGTCTCGGAATTCAGCATGCGCGGGCTGTTGCGCAAGCTGGATCCAGCTCAGCGTACCGGTCTCACCGGATGAGACGAGACGCGGATTGTCGATCTCGAAGCCGGCCGGCAGATAGTCGGCAATGATGATCCGCCCGAATTGCGGTTGCTGTTCGGTGATCTTCAGCACCACGGCGTAACGGTCATTCTGCTTCGCCTTACTGATATCGGCTGCCTCGCCATCGAGCGTGAAGTAGCTGCGCTCGATCTTGAAGCCGCGCTCGGTCGCAGGTTCCGGCACAAGTGGCGCACCGCTGACCGACACCACCGCCTGCAACGGCTCACCGCCATTGTTGGCCACCTGCAACGGCGTCGTTTGCAACGCATCGGCATTGACGCTGCGATAGAGCGCGCCCTTGCGTGGCTCGCCGTTCACCGTCATGGCGATGCCGGCGCTGTCCTTGGCGATGGCGCGCGCAGCCAGCACAAGCCAGGCATTTTCCTGCGTCGAGGTGTAAGGCGACAGCCCCCTCGCCGCCTCGATGCGGGACACTGCGCTGATGATGGTCGGACGCGGCGCGTTGCCTTCGGACGCCAGCGTCACCAGCGCCGCTGCATCGCGCAGCACCGATCCATAGTCGCTGCGGCCAAATTCAAGCTTCGGCTGCGGCGCTATGGAATCGAGGGCGGCCTGATAGACGCGGTCGGCGCGTGTCTTGTCGCCAAGCAATCCGAGCGCGGCGGCAATCTGCGCCTTGGCGATCGGCGTTGCGACGTCCTTCAGCTTGGTATCGGCGATGTAACGAAGGTCGCCGACCGGCGCGACACCATTGCGCGCGAGAACATAAAGCGCATAGGCAAGCTCGCGGCCGCCATCCTTCGATGGCTCTGGTGCGGTCGCGATGTTGTTGCGCAGCCGATCGAGCGCCAGCTTGAACGCCACGTCCGGCACCGCAAAGCCACGCTCGCGCGCCCGTGTCAGGAAGTCGGTGACGTAGGCATCGAGCCACGGATCGTCACCGCCGACCGACCACAGACCGAATGCGCCGTTCGATCCCTGCCGTCCGAGCAGCCGCTCGATCGCATCGCGGATCCGCTGGTCCGCATCGGTATCGAGCGCCAGCCGTGACGAGGCCGCAAGATCGTTGACATAGAGCAGCGGCAACGCACGGCTGGTGATCTGTTCCGAACAGCCGAACGGATAACGATCGAGCGCTTGCAGGATCGCGGCGGCATCGAGCGCGGTCGATGCCCCGACCGACAGCGCAATGCTGCCGGTACCCGGCACGAGATCGGCGAACAGATCGTTCGAGAGCGTGATGCTCTCGCCCTTTGCGATCTGACGAACCGTTCTGCGCGTCGTCACCTGCGTGGCCGGCCGCACGTTGAGCGTATAGTCACGCGACAGGGCGAAGTCGCCCGGACCTTTGACGCTGACATTGACCGTGGCAGCGCCAGCGCCACCAGCCGTCAACGGCACCGTCACCGTCTGACGCTGCTTGGCCCGCAACGCCAATGTCTGCGTCGCACGTTCCTTGATCTCGGCCGGGCCGTCGGTCTTGACCGAGAGAGCGTAATCGCCCGCCTGCCCTTCGACATTGTCGACATCGATATTCAGCGTCGAAACGTCGCCGGTATTGAGGAAGCGCGGCAAGGTCGCCGTCACCACCACCGGATCGCGGATGATGACATCGCCGGTTGCCTTGCCGACACGATCTCTACTCCATGCCACACCCATGACGCGGGCGGTGCCGGCGAACGCCGGAATGTCGAACGACACTTCGGCTGCGCCATTCGGCCCGACCTGCACGATCCCCGAATAGAGCGCGAGCGGCTTCTGCACCGGGGGCGAGCCTTCCAGCGCTCCACCGCCATCGTCACCACCGGTGCGGATCGCACCGCGCGTCCCCTGCATGCCGTCGATGAGCTGACCATACAGATCGCGCATCTCCGCACTCAGGCGACGCTGACCCAGAAAGTACTCATCCGGTGCCGGCGGCTTGTAATTGGTGAGATTGAGAATGCCGACATCGACCGCGGCGACGACAATGCGCGCCTCCTCGCCCGGATTAAGTCCCGACAATTTCACCGGCACCCGCAATGTCGAATTCGGCCGGATCACCTGCGGCAGCGCCATCTCCATGCCGAGCGTGCGCGATGCCTTGTCGATACCGAACCACTGCACACCGATCGCGCGGCCGGGCATGCGTTTTGCCGACGTGTCGAGTGGACGGCGCAGCGTTGCGACCATGTAGGCGCCGTTGCCCCAGTCGCGGCCGACCGGGACCTTCAACTGGTTGAGCCCGGTCTTCACATCGGCATTGACCGTGGTGAGCATGCGGTCGCCGACCACGCTCAGGGTCACGCGTCCGTCGCTACGCGCGGTGACGGCGACATTCATGGTATCGCCAGCGCGATATTCCGGCTTGTCGAGCGCGATCTCCAGCAGATCGGGCGTATCCGCGCCAGCCTCGGCATAGAAGCCTGCATCGAACGACACGGTCGTCACCGGAACGTCCTTGTCATCGGTCGAGACTTCGAGCCGGTAGCGGCCCCACGTCACCGGCAAGGACAGCCGCGCGGGCTGTTGATCGGCGACATCGATGCGGCCATCGGCGACGCGACGCGACGACTTCACCGCCTCGTAATTCCAGTAGCCGTGCTGCCGATACCATTGATACCGGCTCTCGACCTTGAGGAGTTCGTAGCGCAAGCCGCTTTTGCTCAGGCGTTTGCCATCCGGGTCCACCAGCACGACATCGAATGTCGCGTTGTCGCTTTCGCCGAGCGAGCGGCCGGAGAACAGCGGCTTCACGCCGATCATGTCGTTCGAAGGCGAGACCGGCAGCGTCAGCTTGCGTTCCACCGCTCGCCCGCCGGACTCGGCGAGACGCACGTTGATCTGCGCCTGCAGCAAACGTTCGGTGGTCGGCAGATCGTCGAGTGTCACCTCGAAGGTGGCTTTGCCCTCGTCATCGGTCTGCGGCAGACCGCCGAGCGGCTCCTGCTGCGTATTCACCTCTTCACGTGTGTCGCCGAACTGGTAGCCCGGAAAGCCAGGACGCTCCTTCGCGGCACTGACGATCACTTCGCCCTCGAGACCGAGGTTGGCGGCCGGCGCGCCGTAGAGGAAACGGCCATTCAGCGTCACTTCAACCGGCTCATCCGGCGAAATCGTGCCGGCTGGCGCGGCGAGATCGAACTCGAGACGATCCGGCACATAGTCTTCGACCATAAAGGTGGTTTCGCCGACAGCAGGACGCTTCGGATCGGTGAAAGCCTTTACCCGCCATGTTCCTGTCGACGCGGTCGAAGCAATCGGCAATTCCAGCGAGCGACCGCCAATGCCCTGGTCGGGCAATGTCACACGACGGTATTCAACGCCATCCGGACGCTCGACCACGAGCGTGACCGGTACGCCACCGACGGCCATCGCAGCGGCATCGCGCAGCAAGGCAGTGATGTGCACGCTCTCGCCGGTGCGATAAACGCCACGTTCAGTGTACACGAAGGCATCGAGCCCTTGCGGCGCCTTGCGTCCGGCCACACCGCGATCGGACAAATCGAACGCTTGCGACTTCAGACTGAGGAAGGCGTAGTCCGCCTTGTCGCTGGCGACCAACAGCGCGGGGGAAAGACCACCCTCGCCGCGCGCCAGATTGGCATCGAAATGCACCTGACCGTTCGCATCGGTGCGCCGCACAGCCAATATTTCATTGCTGCGCGACATCAGCCGCACCTCGATCTGCGCGAGCGGTGCGGTCGAAGCCAGCGAGTTCAGCGTAACGTGGATGCCGTCGTTGCCCGAGAAGGCAGAGAGACCGAGATTGGACACGATGAACCATTGCGTCGCCAGCGAAGAGAAGTCCTCACCCGGCGTAGCGTCCTTCGGCTCGGCAACCATCACATAGACGCCCGGCTTCAGATCGCCGAGCGCCTGGTCGATCGGGAACGCGGTCGTGACTTCGGTATTCAGCGTCGACTCAAGCGCCAGCTCACCGGTCCAGACCTGCACGCCCTTTTCGTCGCGCAACTGTTCGGCGTCGTAACGCGACAACGCGCGCTGGAAATCGTGACCGAGAACCGTATCGATCAGATTGCGATCGCCGACGCGGTAGATGTCGACCTTCGCCGCCTTGCTGTTGACGCTGACCAGCGGAATGCCCTGCTGACCGGTGCGCGGCAGCACATAGGACTTGCCGGTGAACCGCACGAGCGGTTTGCGGTCGCGCACGTAGACGGTGAAATCGGCGGCGCGTGCGAGCGGCTCATCGACGCTCGACGGCAATCCGGCGCGCAACGTCACCGTGTAGCGCTCGCCGTGTTTCAAGCCTTCGACGCAAAGCTGCTTTTCGTCGGCAGTGATCGCCGGCTTGTCGACGCCCTGCACCGATACGAATGGGGCGAAGTCGGTGCGCTTGCCCGGCAGCGTTTCGGAGAACTGGAAACACGCGCGCGGCGACGCCGCATCGGCATCGACGCTGTAATCCAGAAGCCGGAAGCCGTGTTCGGCGCGCAGCTTTTCATATTGCGCGCGGATGTCCGCGACCTCGCGCAGATCGAGCGACAACCGCAGCGCGTCGAGGGCCGGCCGCCACACGCGCCGATCGGCGAACGAGCGACCGATGATCTGCAGCGCTTCCGCCTGCTCGGCCTGATTGTCCGAACGGTCATAGGCGATGTAGGCCGCAGTCGCGGCGCGTTCAAGCAACAACGTGCGTTCGCGGTCATTGGCATAACGGATTTGCGAGACAGTGCGGGCAAGGCGCAGCCAACTGGCCGCATCGTCCGGCTCGACCGAAATGACCTGACCCAGCAATTGAAGGCCGAGGCGGAAATCGTTCTTCTTGAACGCCTCCTCCATCTCGCGGCGGAGTTGCGCGGACGGCTTTGTCACCTGACCGGCATCGTTCTTGATCTGCACTTCAAGCCGGACCGCGGCCAGTTCGAGATCGTCACGCTGGAACGCCTTCTCGGCGTCCTTCGCGCTGTCCCTGGTGGCGTCTTGCGCAAAGGCTGATGATGCGACGGGGGCAACACATGCGAAAGCGGCTAGCGCGGCAACCAGGCCGGCGCGAAGAAGCGCGAACATGGGCAAATTCCTCCTCCCGGCGGCGAGTATAAGCCGACGGGTTCACGTTCAGTCTGCGATAAAGGTGTCGGCCTCGTGACGCAAAAACCGGCCACGCCTCCGCCCCCCGATCACATCCACGGCATTCCGACTCGGAGCGTGCAGGTGACCGATTTTAGTCGCGACCGAGGGGATGAAGGTTCACGCGATCTCCAGAATATCCCGATGTCCTGATTTATCCCCTTGTATTGGTTGATTAATCAGGTCCAGCCAATCTCGAACTGGCGTGCCGGACCAAGCGCCGCTATGTGTCTGCACCTAAAGGCCCCGTAGCTCAGTTGGATAGAGCGGCCGCCTTCTAAGCGGCAGGTCGGAGGTTCGAATCCTCCCGGGGTCGCCATGCCTTCGCCGCCGATTCGGGGTATCGTTAAGGTTGGGGCGACTCGTCACAGGACGATCGCCATGAACACTCGCAGTGCAGGCCTCGCCGCCATCGCCGCTACGTTAGTCGCGATGACCTTCGCAAACAGCTCCCTAGCGCAGACACGGGCGGACCGGCCCGGCGCGAAGGCATCACCGCACCGGACGGCGGCGTCACAGCAACACCACCGGCAGATCAGCCGCCATAGTCGCTATTACGGCCGCTATTACAGCGAACCCGCCTTTGCCTATCAGCCGCCGGTTTTCCCGCCGCGCTATCGGGGTTTTGCCGATCCCTCCTTCGATCCGAACGGTCTGCCCTATCCACGGCCGAACTACTGGGGCGACTGCGTGATCGACGAAGGGTACGGACGCTGGTCCGCGTGCTCGAACCGATAGGAATGCAAGACTGACATCTGGACCGCAGCGCTACGGCATATCGTTGATGGTGACGATTTCGTAGCGGGCAGCATCGCCCTCGCCGGTTTCGCGCAGCCAGATGTTGTGACCGCCATCGCCGACCATCACGCCCTGCCAGTTCTCAAAGATCTTGTCGGGCTCCTGCGCGAGGATCGCTGCGCGCAACCTGTCGCTGACGATCGACCCATAGTTGCGCATGAAATCCGATCTGGTGCGGATCACGGTCGCGACGCGGCCGTGATGGCGCAACGGATACTGGATGCGGTCCGCGAGCCACGATCTGTCATCAGTGCGGATCGCCTTCTGCAATTCGCGCACGAATGCAGATTTCGAAGCGGCCTCCGATTGCGCCTGCGATGGTTCCGCAAGCGCCATCAGAACCGACAGCACAGCAAGAATCGGAACAAACCTGATCATGAACACCATCCTTGCTGCAACGGCGACAGACGCGGAATCGAACGGAGCGCAAAGCCTAGCGCCCAGGCGCGAACCAACATCATTAAATTTTGCAGACAAGTTGAACCGTGCCGAGCGAGAGGATTAAACCATGTAACACGCTGCTTCTGCGTGTGCGAACGACGCGGGTCGCGCACGCACGCAGCAGCAATAGAAGATTAATTCCTCGACCCCTACATGGACGGCGAAATCCGTTCTCAATGATTGCGCGTGTTCATGTCGGCATCCTCTTCCGCTTCGTCTTCACCGGCCGTCCACAATGTCGTTGATGCCCGGACGCCGCTCTGTCTGATCTGCGATCAGGAATCGAGCATCCGGCATTTCCTGTCCCTGATCATGCAGGGAGCGGGTGTCGATGCGGAAGAGTTCGCGAGCGGCGCGAGCCTGCGCGCGGCGCTATCCGGCAAACAGGCCGACCTGATCTTCATCGATGTTCCGTTCGACGTCGCCGAACCGCTCGAGACCATCAACACGCTCGCACAAGGCGGCTTCCAGGGCGCGATCCAGTTGATCAGCAGCGAGGGAACCGCCGGAATGGAGCAGCTTCGCCAGGTCGGCGAACGCAACAAGCTGCGCATCCTGCCGCCCTTGAAAAAGCCGTTCGAAGTCACGGCGATTCAGAAACTCGTCAAGGAGCTGAAGATCGGGCTGCCACCGGCGGTGGCAGCGCGCATCCGGCTCGATGAAGCGCTGGCCAATAATTGGATCGAATTCTGGTATCAGCCGAAGATCAATCTGCGCCGCCGGCAGCTCGCCGGCGTGGAAGCGTTTCCACGCGTGCGTCATCCGCAATACGGCCTTCTGATGCCGGAAACATTCATGCCCGGCGCGCAGCAGACGGAGCTGACGAAGCTTGCCGAACTCGCGATCGTCCACGCGATCATGGCCGAGCAGCAATTTGCGGCGCTCGACCTGCATCTGCCGATCTCGATCAACGCCGATGCGGCGACGCTGTCGATGCTGCCGGTGGCCGATCTCGTCCGCAGCACCTGCGCGGACCTTGATGCGTGGCCGGGCCTGATCATCGACATTCCGGAAGTCCAGATCGTCAATCAGCTGTCGCTGGCGGTCGATCTCGCGCGCAAGTGTACGCCGGTCAAGGTGAAGCTGGCGATGGACGATGTCGGCCGTGCACACGCCAAACTGGCCGCGGCGGACAGCGCTCCCTTCGCCGAGTTCAAGATCGATGGGATGTTCGTCAGCAAATGCGCCGACGACAAGGTCAACACGCCGATCTGCAAAACTGTGATCGGCCTCGCGCGGCGTTTCGGCGCCAGCGTCGTCGGCAATGGCCTGGCGAAAGCGGCGGATATTCAGGCCCTGCAGGCCATGGGGGCCGAGTTCGGCCAAGGACCGCTGCTCGGACAACCGATGTCGCGGGACCGCTTCATCTCGTTGCTGCGTCAGCGCGCGGCGACACAGACGAGCCGAAACGCGGCGTAGCCCGATCTCTCAGTGGGTCCACTGCCCGCGGCGCTGGAACGCGAAGTTGTCCGCGTAGGCCATCGGCCGGCGGACCGGCTCTTTCGGCTCGAACACCTGATACGGAATGCCGTTGCGTTCGCAATAGGCCACGGCCTCTTCCCGGGTCGGGAACCGCATCCGCACCTGGCTCTTCATGTCCGTCGATGAGGTCCAGCCCATCAGCGGCTCGACCACGCGCGGCGCTTCCGGCTCATATTCCAGCACCCAGAGCTTGGTCTTGGCGGTTCCGGATTGCATGGCGTTGCGGGTCGGCTTGAAGATTCGTGCGGTCATGGTGCCTGCCGGCCTCGGCTCATACGGAAAGTGGTCGGGGCAGCAAGATTCGAACTTGCGACCCTCTGCTCCCAAAGCAGATGCGCTACCAGGCTGCGCTATGCCCCGAACCGGGTAAGTCTCTTGATCCAATAGGGTTTTTGACCGGGGCGCGCAAGCCCCATGAAAACAATAAGAGTACAGAAACACACCAAAATGCGGCTTGCGAGACCCAAAGTCCCGCAAAAGTCCCGCATGGCGTTCGCGGGACGTTCTCAGCCATCCCGCGCCCATTCCTGACCTTCGTCTTCACCTTTGCAATTGTAATGTGGAGTAACGTGGTGTCTCAGTCGGCAAGTGCGGACGTGCGTTCACTTTGGGATTCTTGTTCGAGCCCGTCACCACCCAGCCAACCTTGCCGCCCCCGCCGGCAAACCAAAACGCCGCAGCGACGGCAGCCGACAACGATAATCGCCCGACCTTCCTGGCCGCTGGCTACAACGGGACGCTGGCCAGCCTGATCGGCCGCTATCTGACCGATCCGGTGTCGCCGTTCCACGTGACCCGTCACTGCACGAAGATGTCCAATCGCGTCCTTTGTCGGCGGCTGACCGCCGAGCACGGGACCGCGCGCATCACCGACTTGAAATACCGCGGCTTCCTCGAATGGAAGACAACCTGGCAATTGCAGTCAGCGGACGTTTCATAACGTGTCGTTAGCGATGCCCAGCGTGGCCGACGCTGCGGCCGAAGTGTTCAACGCCAGTCAAAGGACATCGGCTATCCGAAAATGCTCTGACCCGCACATACAGGCCGACACCACATGCGCGATAATGCAATCGACTATCAAATGACGTTGCCCAAGCGAAGGCGCTTGGCGGCATTGTGCTTAGCATCATCGGCTCGACAATATGTCGCAAACTTAGTTGATGGCTCTCAAATTCACCCGACAATACATTGAGTAAATTCGGGTCGCCTACCGCATTGCATCCGCCACCGGGACAAATTGGATGGTCACAATGCTGATAAAGAGGCTCTGTTTAGCACTTTCTGTCGCGCTAGCGATATCAACATATCCATCCTACCTAGTCGGCCAGACGTCAAATCAGTTCAAAGCAAAGACGGGACACCGATGGATCGTATTCGCAAGCAGAGAGGAACTGCCGCAGGCTGCAGAAATACTACGCGGCTTATCCGGCGTGAGGACAGATATTCGCGTCTTTAAGTCAACCAGTGGATGGTACACCATTGCAGCGGGGCCATTGCCACTCGCTCCTGCCCAATCAACAATGGACGCTCTCATAACTTCAGGCAAGGCGTCACCTGACACGTACCTTTCGGACGGACGTCGGTTTGTTGAGAACGTCACGGCGGCCGCAAAGTCTCAAAGCCTCGGCACCCCAAGCCAGAAAGAAGTCGAAGACGCCTTGGCGTTGCTGTCGGCTGCTTTTGCAAACCCTATTGAGCCAAGATTGCGCAAGGAAATTCGTGACGGTGTGATGCTTGGCTTCAATTCAACCGTGTACAAGCAGATCTTTTCCGGCAACAAGACACGGCTAAGATATACATTGACCGAAGAAATTAAGCAGGAAACTCAAGCGGGGCTTGGAGGCACATATCAATCGACGTCTACGCACCAAGGAGACATTGCTTTCAAAGACCTACAGCACGCATGGATTCATGAAGACGAGCGCGATCCAGTGAAACGTCGGATGACGCTCAATTGCTTTGGCCGGCGCGAGTGCGCCTCGTGGACGGGCGACGGGAGGTCGTGGAAGAGCGATGCAGTGTACTTGATTTTTCGAGATGAACAGACGGCAAAAGACGCACTGCTGGCGATAGATATTCTAATGAGGGCGAACAAGCCACATCGATAGAACGTGCTGCTGAGGCTCTAATGACATGATGGGCCTGGCGGATGGTACCGGACGCCGTGCACCACTTTTCCGATCGCAAAATGCTGATGGGGGCAACTACATTTGTTCCATCCCGGCGGGATGTATTCGGCTTCAATCTGTCGTCTAATTCGCTCTTGATTGCGACGAACCTCTTCCTGGCGTTCTCGGATATCGTCCAGTTCGGTTTTTTCTTCTTTCGCAGCCCTCGCAAAATTCTCGGCATTCGATTTGTTCTTTTCGTGCGTCTTATCCGCATCCTTCGCTTGATCTTTTTGCCGCTGGAGCGCTCGATCCAGTGCCGAATTGGTTGGACGAGAGGCCCCTTGCGAAGAAGGCGATTGCCGTCTGTCCGGCGCTGGAGACGACGAGCGGTTGGGCGTTGTCGTCTGACGTTGGCCCCTGCTGCAGAATCTTACAAAGGAGTTATAGGCTCGGATCGTTTTGTTCTTTATGTCGACCTCATTTACGCATTGGCGCTCATAGCCCACCAGCCGCCCGGGGCCGCCGCAATCACCGCCGTTGAGGCGATGATCCACACAAATGGTTTTGCAGCCGTAGTCGCGATATTTGATCTCGTCATGCAAGGTCATGTCTGCTGAACAGATCCGGCTTCTTAGTATCGTCTCCATGGAGACCACGTCCTGTGCATTCGCCGTTGGCAGAAACCAGGCATGAATAATCGCCAATCCAGAGACGACGAGAAAATAGTTGCAAGTTCGCTGTTTCATGTCGGTCACCTGACGCAGCAGGAAAGCTTGCACTTTGTGAAATCTAGCAAAATCCGATCGATCGCGTTCGACATAACATCAATCTGTCGCTTGACCATTTGACCATCGTCAAATGGCGCGAGTTGCGCCCCCTCAAAGAGAGCCCGGTTCAGTTCACTTGGGCTCCAGCATTTTCCTTAGACGTGATTTATTATTGGCCGCGCCATAACACCTGCCAATCCAGCTCCATTGGCGCGCTTTACGAGACCATGCGGATGGGCCCACACTAATAGATGAAGAACGAGGACGATAAGAATGCTGAATAACGTACCCTACGTGTCGCCAGGTACATTAATTGCAATCGTCATCGCCGTTTTGGGCGCATTGTGGGTAGGACGTCCGTCATGGATCATTCCTGCCGCTGTTTTTTGGGGCGCTGCCGGCGTGTTCGTCGGTTGGCGCGTTCTCAGGCGATACGGACTATCTATTTCAGCGACCGTTGGAGATGTTGCGGCCGCTCAAGCAAAGGAAAAAGAGAGGCAGTAACACCTAGTCAGTTCGCTCTTGCTCGAATATCTGCAGCCGCTTGATTGAGCATTTTTGCGATGAGCTCCAAGGTTGGAGCGTCCGCAACGAAGTCTAAGTGCGGACCGCTCTCTTTGGATGCCGAGAGCCTGATTGTGGCGACAGATGGGTTGTTGAGGTCTCTCCCGACCCTTCCATGCGTCACGATCAAAAACTGCTGCTGCTCTGCCATGACTTCCCTACTGTCGTATCTTGGATTGCCGGTGGCGAGGCAATGGGCCCGTAAACAGCTAATCAGTCAGCGTTATCTTCAGGAGCGCTGCGGCAGCGAGGAGTAGAATAGCCAAGGCGGCAATCGGGACGCCGCGGCTATGATCAATACGGGACACTCTCATCGCAATGTCCTCCGAGAGCCATAAATTCAGGCACACGCGCCAACGGCTCAAGGTATCGGCATCCGGTATCCACAGATTGTTACTAGGAATTGCGCCAGCCATGTCCTGCCGCACGGGAGTGCCCTTACCGTTGTATCGGCATTTGCACTCGAAAAGAAAAAGCCTCTGCCTCAGCCAAACTCCGCGGACCGTTCATTAACGAAGATGAGCCCGGACGAGAGCCGGGCTCACCTCATTCAGCTCAGTCCGATCTGAGCTTTCCTTTGAGCAGCGCAATCGACTGGTCTGCGCGCCCCAGCAACGGTCAATACTTGAACTGCGGCATCGACTTCAGCTGATCTTTGGTAGCGCTCAAGACAGCACGGTCAGGATACCACTGCTTCCCTTCTTTCGATTGACCCGTCGTGCTCTTGTTCGCCTCATTCGAGAATTTGATCTTTTCCATCGGCACCAGAATGTCGTGCTCTCCCATTCCAAGGAATCCTCCAACACCCACGATGGCACCGGCCACACGGCCAGACCGCTCAACAATGAGCTCATTGATCTCGCCCAGCTTCTCATTCCGATCATTGTAGACATTTACGCCGATGAGTTTTGACGCTCGCCATTGGCCGGACGCCGCGACGGGCGCTGCCTCCTTCGATGTCTCCTGAGCGTGGGCGGCCATCGGTGAGGCCATAGCGCAGATCACGAGTGCAGCGAGTAACGTACGCATCAAAAATTCCTCCAAGAGACTTTGCGTCGATGCAACTGACGCAAAGCCCTAGAGTTTCCCCGCGCTGCAGAAAAATCGGTATGTAATTTATTATAGTGAGCGTAGAAGCCATTAAACTTGCATCAGCGATGCGAATAATAAGGTCAGCAAATTAAAGCCCGGCCGCTCAGGACCGGGCCGCACCTTGCAGGGGATCGGCCTCACGCCGTTCTGTTACTCACCACTCAGCCAATATTCAGCCAATATGCGGGTCAGTCTTTAAAGCCAAGGCCCGGGCCGCTACCAGCGTGTCGGGATCAGCCCTGGACCCGACGGAACGGGCCAGATGCTCCGCTTCGAGCTTCATGAGCGCCGACTGCTCTTCGGCGATCCGCTTGTGAATGTACTCTCGCTCAGTGGTAGTCAGCTGTGTCGCCAACAATCGCGAATAGCGATCCAGGTTGGTTCTGTGCGCCTTGATGCGCTGGAGATAAAAATCAATCATCGCCATACCCCTATGACGTCGTCTCGGTCCTCATATTGCGTGCGGCAATTCCGCGCCGAAAAAAATAGATCAGGACAACCGACCGTCAAGGGGCCGCGAGCGAAAAAAAAGCCGCCCGCAGCACTCGGCGTCAGCCGGCTGACCTAGAAGCAATCAAAAGCCCGGCCCAATCGGACCGGGCTCATGTCACCCCTTATCGGCCTGAGCCTCCTCAGGTGACCGCCAGCCTCTCGATGACACTATTCCGATTCATGGGCATCGAACGTTGCCTATCCAACATTAGAAACGGGCAAACGTTCGCCACCTCACGCGGCTGTCGCCACCTCGGCATGACGGTTCACGTCAGTTTCAGCAAGTTTAGTCAGTGCGGAGTCAGTGCTTTTTTCTTCCTTCAAGGTCGCATCAATAAGCGCCGCCGCCTGTTTGTAACCCAACTCTTGCGCCCAACACTTCAAGGTTCCGTACCGGGATATTTCGTAGTGCTCAACGGACTGAGCGGCCGCAATAAGACCGGCATCAAGGGCGGGCATTCCTTTGTATTCGTCCATAATCTCCTTTCCCTCCTCAATAATTCCCATGATCGCGTCACAGGTCTTGCCTTTCGGGGTCTGATCGATAGATGCAAACACCTGCTCAAGACGGTCGATTTGCGTTTCCGTTTCGCCAAGATGTTTTTCGAAAGCAGCCTTCAGCTTCGGTGATTGCGCCGCCTTTGCCATTTTTGGCAGCGCAGAGAGAATTTTTCGCTCAGCAAAATAAATGTCCTTGAGCGTATCCACGAACAGATCAGCCAGCATTTTGTCTTTTGACATAGGTGCCTCCTGGGCCTGAGATTTCAGGCCAGAACCAACCAGCGAACCACTTTGTTCCAAAGCCACGCCTCCAATGAGGCCATCGGTGCGTTGGATGGCTTCAGCCGCACACAGGCGATTACCTCAGTTCAATATCCAAATTGAAGCGTTCAACAACGAGGCAAACGCGACCCAGGCCGCGTACGGTACAAACAGTGACGCCGCAACACGGTCCTGCTGCCAAGCAGCGCCGATGAAAGCCAGTATCGTTGCGAGCAAGAGCACGATAACGACGAATGCCAAACCAATCTGATGGGCGCCAAAGAACACCGGTGTCCATAGAAAGTTCAAACCGAGCTGCGCCCACCACAGCTCTATGAGCCGGCCAAAGCGCCATTGCCAGACTCGCCAACCAGCAATGGCGATAAGCACATAGAGCACCGTCCAAACTGGCCCGAACAGCCATGAAGGCGGATTGAACATCGGTTTGGCAAGGCCCGCATACCATTGGCCCGGCGCGGTGAGTAAACCGACAGCAAGGCCACCACCCAGCACGAGAGCAAGAAACAGTATAAGCGAGACGTATCGGTTCATGCGCCTGCTGCTTCTTCCATCAGCGAACCAGAACGCGGACGAGATCCTTGGGGGCAGCATAACGCAGCTTGAGTGTGATCGTGCCGGCGATGGAAAGCGATAGCATGACGAAAAGCACAACCGATTGAAGGCAATTCAACTCCGCCGCTCCTAAACCGAACCGACCACTGAAGTGACGGCAAGATCTTGCCCCTTGACGGCTCCGAATAGCGGCAGCTACCAAACAATTCGCTTATGTCATTTTTTATAGCGTCGACGAATAAAACCGGTGAACTAAATAGTCTGGCTGGATTTATGGATGAGTAAAATCACCGGAGGATTCACTATGAAGGCCATTACACTTGCAATCGCCGCCGGCATTTCCTTCAGCACTCTCGCTCTTGCACAAACGACCGAGTTCTACGTGGTGCAAGATGTAAAGACGAAACGGTGCACGATTGTTGACAAGAAGCCTGCCACTACGACCGAAGTTACTGTCGTCGGAAATGGCATTTACAAAACACGCACTGAAGCCGAAACCGGCATGAAAACAATCAAGGTTTGCGAGACCAAATAATTCTTCCTGAAAACGAAAGCCGTCGCGCCTCCGACAATGCGCGACGGCTTTCATCATCTGTCCATGCGGCGCGGAATTTAACGCTTGGCGCTGCAAACGAACGGGCAGCGGATTGTTCGTCCGTTGGCCAACTGACGCGACCGGAATTGGCTGGAGCATTAATAGCCTGCGCTCGCTTCCGGAATCAAAGGCGTCAATATCTGAAGGTCGTCACCTGAGCGGTCGAGGCGCGCAACAAGGCGCGAGTTCTCCCACAGCTCGACGGGGTTTCCGTTCAGCATCGCTTTAGCTTGCAGGACCGCTTCGCGATCGTTCTTCGCTGAGATGACGCTCACCGAAAGAAAATGGCCGTCATCCCCGATGGGATAGGCACGGTAATGCAGCATAGGAGCCTCCTGTGAGTCATCAATATAGTCAGCCCACGGAGCATAACAACCATCTAACTATTTGATTTTACAACACAATTTGTCTAACTTGACTAGCTGCCAGCTCATTGTGGAACCAGCGGCAAATGAGTGGGTTACATAAAATGAGTAAGTCACTCATGGGAGAGAGAGTGGTGGCAGTTCATATTCGCGAAGAACGCCTTCAAATCATGCTCTCGCCTGAGGAATTGGCCCTGGTGGATGACTTCCGCTTCAAGCACCGGATGCCGAGCCGGGCCGCCGCGGTCCGCGAGCTGATGCAACTGGGGCTGGCCACATCAGGCCCATCCGTCGACACAGCGGGCATCAAGTCTTCTGATTTTGGATTGTTCGGGCGCGGCAATAACAGCCACGACGGCAAGGAAGAGTGAAGCGGGATCAGGCGCGAGCGGTACGTTGCAGGCCGACCTCGATCAACCGGTCCAGTCCCTTGTACACCCATCCAGCGCATCGATGAGGCGTTGCTCGGTCTTCGCGTGGCTCTCCACCAACCGCTCTAAGCAGACGACGCGGACCTCGGCTTGAAACCGCGCTGAACGAAAACGAACGACTGTTCGTTCTGCGCCGCGCTCAACGGACAGTTACTCCTTCGAAAATATCGGATACGCGAACGGCACTTTTGATGACCTTGTGCGCCATGCTGTTCCAGCCTTGGAACAGGAGAAGGCTTGTCTACTGACGGAATATGACCGCCTCCTATCAAGCAAGATGACTATTCAACAGCTTTCGCTTGAGATGTGGAAGGTCTTCAAAGAGGAGCGCGATTACATTTCCGATATTGTTCTTAGCCGACCATCAAGGAGCACTTTGACAGTCTTGGCGACAAGCAACGAGATGAGCTTGTGAATGCGTATCGACGCCACGTCGGCACTGATCGATGAAGAGCGAAGATGCTAAGCATGCTGAACAACGTACCCTACGTGTTGCCAGGTACATTAATTGCAATCGTCAATTGCAATCGTCATCTCCGTTTTGGGCGCATTGTGGATAGGACGTCCATCATGGATCCTTCCTGCCGCTGTTTTTTGGGGCGCCGCCGGCGTGTTCGTCGGTTGGCGCGTCCTCAGGCGATACGGACTCTATTTCAGCGACCGTTGCAGATGTTGCGACCGCTCAAGCAAAGAAAAAAGAGAGGCAGTAACACCTAGACAGAACCTTACCGCTTCAAACAAAAACCGATCTCTGTGAGAACGCCCCCATTCGCAATGGCCAAACACGGCGGCAACTCAAATTGTCGAGCGCAAAGGCGTAATCGAAGAAGCGGGCGCGAGCAGCGGAAAAGATCATATTGCCATGATCGAACGACAACCTGCGTGCTGCAATGCATCTTATAGATTTCAGCCAATTTCCCAGACTGTCGCGTGGGTGTCGGGATATACTCTGAAGCTAGCAAGTACGAACACATTGTAGAATTGAGCCGCTATCGGCTCACATATTACAAGGGCGGCCTAAGTTGGAAAAACGATGGCGCGAACCCGCGTATGAGGTGCGCAACAAAGTCCCTGCCCGGCTTGCCTCGATCTACATTCGCTGACTAACGCAAGTCCGATAATGAAGGACAGCCAACTTCTACTTGAAATACAAAAGCAGGCAGATACCATTCCCCCATAGGTTGTGGGGGAAAATTATGCGCTATAAAATATCTTTATATGCGAGCTTGGTTGCACTCGCTGCGCTCGCGCTCGTGTCTCCGTCTCAAGCTCAAAGCAATCTCAATTTGAGGGTCGGCACAATTGGGCCCGTTTCAGATTTGAAGGATCGGACGCTCTATCTCGTTCGTATCACGTGCAGGCTTACGCGCGATATCTCGCCGGTCGTAACTTGGAGTCCGATTTATCTAAAGCGCGTCACCGTCTCGCATTTTGTTGTCATTGCGCTCACTCAGCCAACGGCGAGCACGGGCGAAAAGGCGACGACGATGCCCGACCGCCCCTTGGCCAACATTCCTGCCTATTCGATCAGAGGCAATGTCAAGGAGGACACGCTGAAGGGTTGCGATCAGACCTTGCTCGTGAATGGGAACCAACCGGTCTATCTCATCGCCTCGCAGTCGCATGCGAAGGATTACGAGCCGGCGATGTTTTTGAAACTGCTTTACCGCATCCCGGAGGTCATTCCACCGCTTTGGGGACTGCTCACCAACGACAGGATGTCCGCCCATGTTACCGAGAAGCTGACAAAGATAGAACCTATAAAACAACCGATCAGCGACTTCCTGAAAGAATTCAACACCAACGATCATTACACGCAGACCCTCCATCTCAAGCAGGGCACGCAGGTGGTGGATACCGACTACAGCCGGATTCTCATCCGTGTCACGCCGGCACGATCGGTCATCAAGGAGGGGTATCAGGCACAATTGCGGAAAGTGATTGATAACGGTGAGAGAAAGCTCGAAGGCAATGAGGTGATCAACACATGCGAAGGGATCGCCACAGACCTTCTTGGTACCGGCTTCACGGAGAGCGTCGACATTCCCTATGCGCTCGCCTATTTCGCGACCAAATCGAACATGTCGCGTGAAAACATATTTGACTGTCTTTCGGAATCATACGCCGTGAGCGCTGCTACGATCGGCGATCCTCTGTGGAAATACGTAATTCCGAACCGTCGTATAACTGTGAAGCAGGCCCTCGACCGTTTTCCACCTGGTGGAGTGCCGCTCCCGGAGCAGCCGTCGTGGTCACGCATCGAAGCTGCGGTTGACGACATGGTGCGCTATTTCTCCCGGCTATCGAAATCAGGCTCGCTCTCGTCGGTTGACGTCGCAGAACTTAACAAAATTGCCGACCCGAAGATTGTCATCATCGACAAAACAATGGACGGGTCGCTCGCCGGCGGCACCGATGGCGACGGCGTTCAAACCGGAAACTTCCTCATCAGCAAGGGCATTCAGCGCTTCGGGTGCTACAAGGCGACCAATACCGGTCGAAGCCGCGACGGCGCGACCGTAACATTGGTGGCGTTCAAGGCAGGAAAGACCGACACAAAAACCTCGATCGACAAGGCGGTCGCGCTACGGCCGATTTTCGAACAAGGCAAGGTCAAGAAAATTTACATATACGACAATCAGCAGTGGATTGGAGAAGTGCTCACCGATTTCAACAATACTTGCTACGGCCTCACTGTCGAACGCCCGGCGGGCAATACCGTCGCAAATCGTCAAACCGGCTCATAAGAACTTAGAAGCCTCCGCCCTCATCGTTGAATTCACCAAGGCACTGAGGGCGGATGCATGCCATCGATAGAGAATTGCTGCGCTGTCAAAGTGACATTGATGTTGCGCTTCCCGACACAGGAAAGCTCGGCGAAGCTGGATCGCTGGCGCCACGAGCAAGACATGCGCGAGAAAATCACATCACCGAACAGAGAATTAGACAACTGATCCCGACGCGGCTCCGGAAAACAATCTGAGCCTTCGAACACCGAGGCCGTCATTCAGGCGGCCTCGCTGTAAATGTCCTCATCGTCGTCGGTCGTGTATATTAGAATTTGTAGGCGACGCCGAAGCGGACATCGTGGGTTTTAAGGCTGATGTTTATGGGTGGAGCAAGAAATGCTTCAAATGTCTTGGTCCCGAAATCACTGTAGCGATATTCGGATCGGAAAATCACATTGCGGGTGAAGGCGTATTCGACGCCACCCCCCAGAGTCCAACCCGTGTAAGTCGTACTCCAGTCCTCAGCAGCGCCGGTGAGCCGCTGGGAAACATTGGCAAAAGCAACACCGCCGGCAACATAGGGTAGCCAGCGGTTGATGTCGTATCCGAGACGCCCCCGGACCGCGCCGGTTCGATTTATTTTCTGTACGATCTGGAAAAATGCAGGCCACGGCGTACCCGTCGGATCGTAGACCGGCGCTCTATCGTTTGCTCCACTCCAAGCAAAGTCGGCCTCTATCCCGGCGACGACATTGTTTCCGAACTGGTAGTTCGCGCCGGCGTATAACCCTCCGCTCACCCCATTTGATTTCGGATAGGAATTATCGGCAAATGGCGCTGTCCCGAAAAAGTGACCATTGGCTCGAACATAACCGAGCTGTCCACCCACATACACACCCGACCAGTCGTAACCGGCATCCTGAGCAGCAGCGGAGCCCACGCCGAGCGCCAGCACGGCCGTAGCAAGAAGTTGCAATTTCATTGAGAATGTTTCCCCCGATAGAACGCGGGTAACAAGTATTGGAGTTCACCACAACACCACCTGCAATGCGCGCAGAATCGCCATCTGCAAGCTGTAGATTAGAAACGCAACGTCAGAGCCTTTTCGCTGCGTCTGCAGCGATATCGGCACGAATGCTGCGACAAAAAGACAGTGGTCAATCGGCGTCGGCGTGTCGGTAGCACTGCCAACCTCGGCCTGAATTATCTGTGGTGACCACGGCGCAGATCGCTTTCAGCATCTGACAGAAGGTGGTTTACACATCAGCGCGACTATGCGCGGCGCCTTGCCAGAACCGGCGTGGTCAAACTTCGTCTTGGAAGCCCGCAAAGCGAGAGCGAACGGCTATCCGTTCGCTCTGATCTCAAACAGCAATTGCTACTTCGAGAAAATCGGATGCGCGACGCGATCGCCCGGTGCGATGCCGAGCTTCTTCGCCGTACCCGCAATCACCTCAAGCACGCCGCGCACCGGACCACCGGACGGAATCGTACGCTCCGAAAACGGCACGGTATTTTCAGCGATGCGGCGGATGCGTCCATCCGAATTGATAAACAACATATCCAGCGGGATATACGTGTTGCGCATCCACATCGATATGTCCTGGTCCTGCTTGAAGTCGAACAGCATGCCCTTGCCTTCGGGCAGCTCCTTGCGGAACATCAAACCCTTCCGACGATCGGCATCGTTGGCGGCGACTTCCACACTGAACACGTGCACGCCGTTCTTGGTCACAATTTCGAGTGTGGATTGATCGGCCGCCACCGCAACGGCGCTGGACAATGCAACATAAAGAAAGGCGGCAACTGCAATCAGGTGCCGCCGGGTCAGATTCAGCTTTGCAAACACGTTACGCAACACGACGCGCCTCTCGCTTGCACGTTTCGTCATGATCATTCCGAAAAGCGGGCTCCCGTTTTTCGGGATCATGACTAGTGCGAGGCGGGTCCGTGCGATCCGCCGTCCGGCTGCACTTCAGCAGCCATCAAACCGTTCGGGCCCTGCCCGAAACGCACCAGCACGGTCTGGCCGGGGCGAAGCTCGGTCATGCCATAGCGGCGAAGGGTTTCCATATGGACGAAAATGTCCGGCGTACCGTCACCGCGGCTCAGAAAACCGAACCCGCGCAGCCGATTGAACCACTTGACCATGGCGCGCTCAAGACCGGAGGTCGGCGTCACCGTGACATGGGTCCGCGGCGGGGGCATCTGCGCCGGATGAATGGCAGTCGACTCATCCATCGACAGGATGCGGAAGACCTGCATCCCCTTGGAACGATGCTGCGCCTCACAGACAACGCGCGCACCTTCGTAGGCTGTTTGATAGCCGTCGCGACGCAAGCATGTGACGTGAAGCAGCACATCGGCTGAGCCGTCATCGGGGACGATGAAGCCGAAGCCCTTCGACACATCGAACCACTTGATCGTACCGGAAATTTCAACCAGATCGGTGGCGGTGTCTTCCGCGATCCCCGCACTACGATCTTGCCGCAGATCGTATCCCATACCGGACACTTTTGGCCCCATTTCGCTCGGCGCCATGAAGCTGCGCCGTCTCCCTGCCAACCATCTGTTCTCGATGATTGAACGAATCTCTCTCCATCAAGACTAACACTGGCTCGTGTTTGGCAAAGCGGAAAATTCGCGCGCGTCAACGATTTCGAAAGGTCCTGTGCAAAAGTTTCCTTGACGAATCAATGCATCATCAGTGGCGCCAGCGCATCGCCGATATCCTGACGGATGACGAGATCGGCAACGGAGTCGAATTCGGTCGGCTCTCTGTTGACGATAACAAGGCCTGCGCCGCTCTTCTTTGCTTGCAGCGGAAAGCCCGCGGCAGGCCACACCACGAGCGACGAGCCGATGGCGATGAACAGATCGCAGTCCCCGCTCCATTCTTCCGCTCTCTGCATCGCATCGCCCGGCATGGACTGACCGAATGAGACGGTCGCAGTCTTGATATAGCCGCCGCAATCGCAATCCGGCGCATGGCCTTTCGACATCTCGAAATGTGATTTTACGAAATCGAGTTCGTAACGCCGATCGCAATCGAGACAGGTGGCGAAGGTGGTGTTGCCGTGCAATTCCACGACATCGTCGGGTGCAATGCCCGATGCCTGATGCAGATTGTCGATATTCTGCGTGATGACGCCGGGCGATTTGCCGCGGCGATAGAGCGCCGCGAGCGCCAGATGGCCGCGCGTCGGCTTCGCCTTCGCGAAATACTCCTCCATGGCAAAACGCCGTCGCCAGGCTTCGTCACGCATCTCGCGGCTGGCCATGAATTGATCGAACGGGATCGGCTGCGTCTTGGTCCACAGCCCGCCGGGCGAACGAAAATCGGGAATACCGCTTTCGGTTGAAATGCCGGCTCCGGTGAACGGCACCACACGATCGGAGGCTTCGATCAGTTCGAGCAACCGTGCAGTCGCGGTCGCAAGGTCCGGGGCAATCATCGGCTTCTCCACTCAAACTGCTACGCGGCGGATATCGTCCCCGCGATGGCCGGTGACGATAGAGCGATGAGATATGAAAACAATCGGGGGCCTAAAAGGCCCCCGTACACCGCTTCGAGATCAGGCCGCTTTCGCGGCGGCGTCCTTGATGTCCTTGACCGCTTCCTTAAGCATCTTCGGCGCGGATGTCGCCTTGCGCGGCTTGCCGTAGATCGCGAGCCGCGCGAGCTCAGCCTCGAGTTCCTTCTGACGCGCTTCGACCTTCTCCGCGAGCTTCGCGGTGGCATCGTCGCGAAGCTTTGCGAGGTCCTCGATCGACATTGCGTCCAGATCAACTTTCTGCATGGATCACTCCCGAGTTGCCTGTTCGGAGGTATCGGCCCGATCGGAGCAGCGCAAGCAGCGGCGGCCCGCTATCCACATGCCGAATCGGCTGTGTGACTTGCCTCCCGGCCAACCGAGGCTTACCTGCCCTTTGATTCTTCCGGCCACCGCGAAATTCGGACATCAGCGATGCGATATCTCCACACCATGCTGCGCGTGCGCGACCTTGATGCCGCGCTCGACTTCTATTGCAACAAGCTTGGGCTTAAAGAGTCTCACCGCCGCGAGGACGAGAAGGGCCGCTTCACGCTGGTGTTCCTGATGGCGCCGGGAGATGCGACCCTGGTTGAGGAATCGCGCAAGCTCGGCCGTCCGGGCTGCCTTGTCGAACTGACCCATAACTGGGACACGGAAGACTACGGCGAAGCCCGCCATTTCGGCCACCTCGCCTACGAGGTCGACGACATCTACGCGACCTGCGAAGCCCTGATGAAGGCCGGCGTCACCATCAACCGCCCCCCGCGCGACGGCCAGATGGCCTTCATCCGGTCCCCGGACAAGCACTCGATCGAGCTGCTGCAGAAGGGCAATGCCCTGCCCCCGCAGGAACCGTGGGTCTCGATGCCCAATATTGGGCACTGGTGACACGCAAAGTCTGTTGCCTCCCGGGCGAACCGTCTCTATACAACGCGCCACCGGCCCTCGCGGCCGGTCAGCGCCCATCGTCTAGCGGTCTAGGACGTCGCCCTTTCACGGCGAAAACAGGGGTTCGAGTCCCCTTGGGCGCGCCACGCCTTCCGAACCAGGCACATTGAGAGCTTATTCCCGGGTTCCCGTCCGCCACCCACGGCCCGGATGAAACGGCGCCTTCCTCCACCGAAGTGTGATCTCGAGGTGGTCCAGATTCGACACACCAGCCTTGAAAGGTATTAACGCGCCTTAACACTCTTTGATTATTTCCTGCAGGCCTCTTAGGAAGGCGCGGGGTTCAGAGGGGCCGCCCGCGTATGCTTTTCAATTCGGTCGAGTTCATTTTCTACTTCCTCCCGTGCGCCCTGTTTGCCTTTTATGCGGTCTCGCCGCAGTACCGGCTGACGGTCCTTCTGATCGCATCGCTGGTTTTCTACAGCTATTGGAACCCGGCCTATACGCCTCTCCTGCTCGGCTCCGTCCTCGTCAACTTCCTGTTCTACGGAAAGATCGCAACGGCGCTGAGCAAAGATCGCTCGCGCGAAGCCAGGACCTGGGCCGCATTGGGCGTCGCGCTCAACCTCGCCGTTCTCGGCTATTTCAAATACCGGCTGTTCATTGCCGATCTCGTCGCCTGGGATAGCAGCGTCACCGCGAGCAAACTCGTCATTCCGCTCGCGATTTCATTCTTCACCTTTCAGCAGATATCGTTCCTGGTCGATGCAACGCGCGGCGAAGTGGGGCACGTCACCCTCTTCCGCTACGCCACCTTCGTGTCCTTCTTCCCTCACCTCATCGCCGGACCGATCGTCCGGCACAATGAGCTGATCCCGCAATTCGACAAGACCAATGCTGGACGCGCCGTCCACGACATCATCATTGGCGCGTGCATCTTTTCGCTCGGGTTGTTCAAGAAAGTCGTCATCGCCGACGGCATCGCCGTTTATGGAAATCCAGTCTTCTCTCTGGCGCAATCCGGCCAGGCCATGTCGGCCTTCGATGCATGGACGGCGATTGCCGCCTATCACTACCAGCTTTATTTCGACTTCTCCGGCTATTCGACCATGGCGATCGGGCTCGGGAAAATGTTCGGCTACTACCTGCCGATCAATTTCATGTCGCCCTACAAGGCCGCATCGATCATCGATTTCTGGCGGCGATGGCACATGTCACTGTCACGGTTTCTGCGGGACTATCTTTACATCCCGCTCGGCGGAAATCGCCATGGTTCGGTCCGTCGCTATGTGAATCTGTTGCTGACCATGTTTTTGGGCGGTCTGTGGCACGGTGCGGCATGGGGATTTGTGCTGTGGGGCGTCCTGCATGGCCTCTATCTCGTGATCAATCACCTTTGGAGTTCTGCCTCGCGACGCCTCCCGCTAACGCTCGGTGTTCTTGTGACAACGCTTGCGGTACTCATCGCGTGGGTGCCATTCCGCCTGGAGACGCTGACCGCGACATGGTATTTCTACCAGGCCATGCTTGGTCTGCAGCCGGCGCCATGCGTCTATAGCCTCTGCGGCGGCGTCAACAATCCGGCCGAGGTCCTTCCGCTGCTCGCGATTGCGACGGCTATCGTCCTGTTCTTGCCGACTGTGGAACAGATATTCCGCTATGATCCGGACGGAAACGCTCGGTCTCCCGCGCTGCTGGACTGGTTACCGCAGCCTCGGTGGATCGCTGTCGTGTCCGTTGCCTTCTTCGTTTCTGTGGTTGGAATTATCGCGGTCGGCAAGAACAGCGACTTTCTCTATTTCCAATTCTGAAGCCCATCATGCACGGCAGCCACGACAATCTCGCCAAGCGTCTGCAGTACCGGTACGCCGTTGTGCTCGCCGTCGTATTCTGCCTCACGTTGCCCGTCGCTCATGGCCTGCGTTATGCCTATGCGGCAACGGTTTTGCGCCAAGCCGGAGAGACGCTTGAGGTCAACGAGATCGTGCCCCGGCAGCAGGCCAGCCAGGCTCTTTATGGCAGCGCGTTGTTCGAGGACGATACCCAATACAAGCTCGAACTGGTGCGGGCGCGGCGCCCCGAGATTCTGGCGCTCGGATCATCGAGAGCATTGCAGTTTCGATCCGAGTTCTTCCGCACGAGCTTCGCAAATGCCGGCCGGGGTATGAATGCGATCGATCACGGCGCCGGCTTTATCGACGAGATGCTGAAGTTCCACAGACCGCGAACCGTTATCCTGACGGTCGATTTATGGTGGTTCAACGAAGCGCGACAATACAAGGACGAGCGGTCCAGGGATCTGGACAGCACATTCCAGATGAATTCCAGATTCTGGGGGTTCGTCGACGATCGCAAGATCACCAAACTTCAAACGCTCCAAGCCTACCTTGGCGATTTGTCCAACCCGATCTCAGGCCGGCAAAGCATCGGCATTGCGGCACTTGCTCGTGGCCGTGGTTATCGCCCAGACGGCTCCAGGGACTATGGCGACCGCTATTTCGGACTTGATGCGGGCTTCGACGACGTCCGCTTCGCGACCACAATCAAGCGGGCGGAAAACGGAAGCACTCTGCTGTCTCACGGCGAGACGCTCAATCGCGATCGCCTGACGGCACTCGAGAATCTGCTGCAAAAACTCCGCGCGCACAACATCTCGGTCATCGTCATCTTGCCGCCCTTTGCGGGAAGGTTGCTTGATTACCTGAACGCTTCCGGAAAATTCCGATACATGGACCAAGCCCGGCAAGCCCTGCGGCAATTGAATGTTCCGGTATTTGACTTTACCGATCCTCGCGCCCTTAAGGCCTCGGATTGCGAATTTGCGGATGCACTACATGCCGGCGACATCGTTTATCAACGGATGCTTGTCGAAATCGCCTCGACCGGCCTGCTGCGGGATGACATCGATGTGCAGGCCATCAAGACCAACATCGCCAATTATTCAGGGCACGCGTTAACGCCAATGCCAAACGACGGCTACAAGCTGGCGGAAACCGACTTCCTCCAGATCGGCTGCTCGAAGTAAGTCTAATCAGCCGAGAACCTGCGCCTCCTCCGGGCGTTGTCTTGGCATGGTCTTTGATTTGATGGGAATTCTCTCTCTTGCCGCCGCGGCTGTCCTGCTGGTCGCCGCTGCGGTCGTGCTGGTGCCGCTTCTGACGAGCCGCAGCAACGAACTGAGAAATCCGGCCGACATCGAAAGCTGAGCCGGACAGGTCTCGCCTCTCCACACACGCATCAGCACCCGCAGCCCGCCCGCTCCCGCCGGCTCGCCGATGCGGTGCGGATTCAACTAGCCAAACAAAAAAGCCCCGGACATCGCCGGGGCTTTTCCTATTGCAGTAATCAAGACCTATTGGTTCGGGCTGGATGGCCGCGTCGTCGCAGGCGGTGCGGCAGGCGGCGGCGCTGTCGTCCCTTGTCCTGTCGTGGTGGCCGTCGGCGACTGCGCAGTCTGATCGCCGTCGCGACCAACGAAACTCAGTGCAACGATCAAGACCACAAGTGCAGCGATGCCGCCGATGATCCAGTTCCAGTTGAAATTGCGGTAGGTATCATAACGCGCATCACGCAGATCGGGCCGGTCGGGGTCCATCCGATTAGGATCATAGTCGGACATAGTGATCTCCTTGGCTCAAAGCGGGCCGGCCAGAACCGTGCTCGCTTCAAAGTTCAACCACGCAACCGTATGTTGGTTCCGATACTGCCCAGCATTCGCTTGATTAGAGACGTTTCGAAATGAAAACCCGCACGAGCGGGAACACAGGCCATCGCGCCGAACCGGATTTCTGAACAAGCCATTAATATCGTCGTTACCGTATGGCGCTGATCGCGTCGATCTGCGGCATTTTCAATGCAACACGGAGATTTCAATTTCGCTCCTTCCCGAGCCGCATTAACTCCCGTCCGAAACCCGTGGAGCTCGACATTGCGAAGTGTGTTGGCCGCCTTGATGCTCATTCTCGGCATCTCCGCTGCCCAGGCTGAAACCTGGCCGACGCCGCAAACAGCGGCGTTCAAGCCCGATTGGAATGCGGTGCGCGTTGCGGTGCCTGCGATACCCCTGCGGTCCGGCGTGCAGGATCGTCTCGCCGAGCTGACCGCCGTCGCCTCCGAGTTCTTTCCGGACATCGAACACAGCCCGGTCCCCGTTCTGCTGCCGATCAACATCGCCGACTATGCACATGATCGCGCAACCGACCAGATCGTGACGCTCGAAAGCTATGCGCCGGAATTTGAATTCACCAAGTTCTTCCTTGCGGGTCCAACGGGTTATGACGCCATCTTCTCGCTTCGCCCGCGTGATACCGAGGAATTCGCCGACATCAACTTCCGCGATCCCGTCATTGTGCAGATATCCGCCTTCAACCTTCTCTACGATCTGCCAGCAGCATCCGGTGCAATCATTCAGAAGCCGGGAGCGCTTGACAGAGACTTCCCCGGTCTCAAGCGCCAGATCCTGGAAAGCACCTTGCGCTACAGCTTTGAACGTTTCGGCATTCCTTACGTGATTTCGATCCAATGCTACGAGGGCCCGCAACGCCGCACGCGACTCTCCTGTCGAAATGCTGATCGGATCGCCTCTCACTTCATGCGTGCGCTGCATCTTGTCGGAGGCAATCCTGCCGCGAAGGCCGACGTTTTGCCTCCGGGCGTAAGCCGGCCCGAACAGGAATCCGAGGTTTTCACCTATCACCCTATCGGCTCGCTTCTTCCTGGCACGGCCATGCGCTCCGGCGGCGGCAATGCCGACAAAACCGTCTATGCGAAAATCCGTTTCCCGCTTGCGGCTGCGCCGGCCTATGTCAATTCGCAATCTTTCATGCATGGCGGCGACTGCAACCAGACCGGCCGGCGCGGCGCCCCGTCCGGTTATCGCTGCCGTGTGAATTCCAAGCCGCTGTTACGCAACGAGGGCGCGCCCGAGAACTATGCCTATCCCTGGCGCGATAATTTCTGTGAGAGCCGCCACTTCTTCGTTGGGCAATGCCCTTCAGGGCTCGGTCATCAGGGACAAGACATCCGCCCCTCGTCCTGCGAGACCAAAGACACCAACAAGGCCCGCTGTCAGCCGTATCGCCATGCCGTGGTGGCCGCCCGCGAGGGGATGATCCTGCGCGAGGCATGGAATGACTCGTTCTTTCTCGTGACCAACGCACCGGGAGAACGCGTGCGTTTTCGCCACCTGCATATGGATCCGCGCAAGCTCGACCATGACGGCATCATCAGCGGTCATGTCGTCAAGGAAGGCGAACCGATCGGCACCGTCGGCAACTACAATCGCCGGCCCGGCTGGACCACGACGCATCTGCATTTCGAAGTTCAGGTACCGACGCGCGACGGCTGGGTGCGGGTGAACCCGTACATGACGCTGGTCGCGTCCTACGAACATCTCATTCGCGCTCGCGGAACCGAAATCAACGAACCGGAACCGGAACCATCAGCCGAGCCGTCGATCGAGATCAGCAATGGCGAAGCAGCCGCGGCATCCGCTGCCGTGCCCCTGCCTCCCAGAGCGACGAACAAGATCAAGTCGAACAACAAATCCAGGCCTCGGGCAAAGCGAGCTGGCAAGACCAAAGCCAACATGCCCGCGTTCTCCGGAAAGGCACGCGGCAATAAGCGCCGCTAACCTCGTGCCCGGCCCGATTGCCGCCAACGTCGTTGCCGATAGGATGCCTGCATGAGCGAACTTTTCGATTCGTCGCTGACGCGCCGTCGCGTTCTGCAAACCGCACTACTGTCCGCCGCGGGCGCGGCTTTGCCGACATTGTCGTTCGCGCAGAAGGCGTCGCAGCCGTTTGACCAATGGGTCGCCGACTTCAAGCCGCGTGCGCTTTCGCGCGGCATTTCCGGTACGACCTACGACAGCGTCATGAACGGCCTGAAGCCGGACATGGGCGTCTTCGCGCTGCAACAGTCGCAGCCGGAATTCAAGGAGCAACTCTGGCAATATCTCAACCGCCGGGTTTCCGAATGGCGCATCGTCACCGGGCGTGAGCGCGCCAGGGAATATGCGCCGCTCCTGGCAAAGCTCGAACAGGACTTCGGCGTGTCGCGCGGCATTCTGCTTGGCCTGTGGGGCATGGAAACGGCCTATGGCGATCCGATCGTGCATCAGAACCATATGCGGCCGGTGTTTCCATGTCTGGCCGCGCTGGCCTGGGGCGAGCCACGCCGCCGCTCCTATTGGGAAACCGAGCTGATCAACGCACTGCGGATCGTCGAGCGTGGCTGGGCCAATCCGCGCGAGATGCGCGGCTCCTGGGCCGGCGCGATGGGGCATACGCAATGGATGCCCGAAGTGTGGCTCAACATCGGCGCCGACTATGACGGTGACGGCCGCGTCAATCCATTCGGCAAGCCCAACGATGCGCTCGCCGGAACGTGCCGCTATCTCTTACAGCGCGGACGTTACCGGAAGGGCGAGCCCTGGGGCTACGAAGTGCGCGGGCAACCGTCGGGCTCTCGAACCTACGCAGAATGGCAGCAGGCCGGGATCGTGCGCGCGGATGGCAAGCCCTATGCCCAACCGAATGCGCGGGCAAAAGGCTGGGTGCCGGTGCCAGGCGGACCGTCTTTCCTGATCGGCGCGAATTTCGATGCGGTGAAAAGCTACAATCCGTCGATGAACTATGCGCTGGCGATCTGCCATCTCGGCGATCGCGTCACCGGTGGCGAGCCGTTCGTTCAGAGCTTTCCCGGCAGCGAGCGTGCCCCGACCCTTGCCGAGGTGCAGGAGATCCAGAAACGGCTGACGGCGCTCGGTTTCAACACCGCCGGCACCGATGGCCGCGTCGGCCTCGAGACCATGCGGGCCGTCCGTAACTTCCAGCGCAAGGTGAATATGCAGCCGGCCGATGGTTACGCCGGCGTGAAATTGCTGGCGCGGCTACGACAGGCGTCCTGAGAAAAGACCTACACGCCTCTCGCCGACAACGAAATGCGCGACGATGTCAGGTTGGCATCGCGCGACGTGATCCACTGCGTCAGGAAGTCGACGAACAGCCTGACCTTGTGCGGCACTTCCGGCGCGCGCGGATAGACCGCCATGAGCGGACGCGCGGCCACCTTGTAACGCGGCAACAGCAAGACAAGTTGCCCCGATGCAAGGTCGTCATTCACCACATAACGCGGCAGCAACGCGATCCCAAGCCCGGCCACGGTGGCTTTGCGAAGCGCCAGCGCGCTGTTGGATGTGAACGTACCGCCGATCTTGGCGATCACACGCCCTCGCGGTCCTTCGAATGGCCATTGCCGATCATTCGGCAAAGCGGTCTCGTGCAGCAAGCAGGATCGCGTGGACAGATCGGAGGGTGTCGAGGGCCGGCCTTCCCGAACCAGCAGCGACGGCGCCGCACAGACGACCCAATCCATCGCTGCGACAGGCCGTTCGATCAGCGACCCATGCCGCGCCGGCGAGAATTGCAGCACGAGATCGAAGCCACGTTTGCCAAAATCGGCGATCTTGAAAGCCACATTTTCCAAAACGAGTTGCACATGCAATCGCGGGTGAGCCCGCGCAAAGGCTATGATCGCATCGGACAGATGCAGCGCACCGAAGGACTTTGGCGCCGCAACGCGCAATGTGCCGGAGGGCTCCGCTGGCGCCACCACAATGGCGCGCTCTTGTACTTCGATGTCGCGGAATAGACGTTCGCAGAATTCGAGATAGGACCGCCCCTCGTCCGTCAGGTGCAGAGAGCGCGTGGTGCGGCTTAACAGCCTGACGCCAAGTCGTGCTTCCAGACTGCCGACATGACGCGACACCAGAGCCCGCGACAAACCGAGTTGCTCCGCCGCAATGGTAAAACTGCCGGACCGCGCCACGCGGACGAACGTCTCCATGCTGCGGAAGCGATCCATGCGATTATTCAATCGTATGCAACAATGACGTTCGCATTTAGCGGCTTCTCATAGCGAATGTCAAAGTGCTAGCCTGCGTCGCAACAACACCAGCCGGCTCAAGCCGGCGACAAAAACAGCGGGGATGGACGCCTTGAACGGACACGCGCAACGCGCGCATCGGACATTTCCATGAATAGACAAACGACACCGCAGTCGATGGCTGCTCAGGTGGAAAAACCCATTCCGGCCGGTGTGAATGCGCCTGGCTTCGGCAGCGACATTGTCGCCGAAACACTGCGTGCGCTCGACATCCCGTATGTCGCGCTCAATCCGGGTGCGAGTTATCGCGGGCTGCATGACTCGCTGGTCAACTATCTCGGCAATGAAAAGCCGCAGATGCTGCTCTGTCTGCACGAGGAGAGCGCCGTCGCGATCGCGCAGGGCTATGCCAAGGTGACCGGCCGGGCGATGGGCGCCATCGTCCATTCCAATGTCGGACTGATGCACGCCACCATGGCGATCTTCAATGCCTGGTGCGATCGCATGCCGGTCGTCATTCTCGGTGCGACCGGCCCGGTGGATGCGGCCAAGCGCCGTCCCTGGATCGACTGGATCCACACCGCGCGCGATCAGGGTTCGCTGGTTCGTGGCTATGTGAAATGGGACGACCAGCCCGCCTCTCCGGCCGCGGCCCGCGAAGCCTTGATCCGTGCTTCGGTGCTCGCCAATGCCGCGCCGCAAGGTCCGGTCTATGTCAATCTCGATGCCGAGATGCAGGAAGCGAAGCTGCCGGAGCCGCTGCCGCCAATCGACATCGCCCGCTATCAGCCACGCATTGCGAATGCCCCCGATCCGGAGACGGTGACAGAAGTCGCCGCGCGCCTGCGGAACGCCAAACGCCCTGTCATCATGGCTGGGCGTGCATCGCGCAGCCTCGACGCGTGGAATGCGCGCGTGGCGCTGGCCGAAGCGTTGAATGCGAAAGTGCTGACCGACATCAAGATCGGCGCATCCTTTCCCACCGATCACCCGCTACACGTCGGCGCGCCGGGCAATCTCGTCCCCGACGATGAAGGCCTTGCGGCGCTGAACGAAGCCGACGTTATCCTCAGCTTCGACTGGGTCGATCTCGGCGGCGCGTTGCGTGCGGCGAAAACGGACGCTTTCGTCATTTCCGCAACGCTCGACCATCACCTGCACAACGGCTGGAGCATGGACCACCAGTCGCTCGCGCCGGTGGATGTGCTGATCTCCGCCGATCCCGATGCGGTTGCGAAAGCTCTGGCGAAAGACGTTGGAGCGCCGGCGAAGCCGGTTGTCCTTCCCGCAGCGCTCCGAGCGATGTCGCGTCCGGCTGCGGGTGAAAAACTCACGGTCGAACACCTCGCCTTCGCTGTCCGCGAAGCAGTCGGCAAGACCGACGTTGCACTCACCCATGTGCCACTGTCCTGGAATGGCGCCTGGTGGCCGTTCCGTCATCCGCTCGACTATCTTGGTTCGGATGCGGGCGGCGGCATTGGCGGCGGCCCCGGCATTTCAGTCGGCGCCGCCCTGGCGCTGAAGGGATCGGGCCGTCTTCCTGTCGCCATCTGCGGTGACGGCGACTATCTGATGGGTGTCACCGCACTCTGGACAGCGGCGCATTACCGCATTCCGCTGCTGATGGTGATCGCCAACAATCGCTCCTTCTTCAATGACGAATTGCATCAGGAGCGCGTGGCCCGCATGCGCGATCGCCCGGTGGAAAACCGGTGGATCGGACAGCGTATGTCCGATCCCGATATCGATCTTGCGTCCATGGCCCGCGCGCAAGGCGCACAGGGCTTTGGCCCCATTCACAACGAGAAGGACCTGACGGCGGCGTTGCAAGCAGCCATCGCGGCCGTCGAACAAGGTGAAGTCGCAGTGGTCGATGTCCGGGTCGAACCGGGTTATGCTCCGGCCACGACAGCCGTCATGACCAGAAAAGCCGACTGAGAGGAAAGATGTCCGTTACACCCATGGCCGCTGCACGTCCGGCCGCCGCGACAAATGCCGATGGCATTCTCGTGGTCAAGGACGTGACCAAGCGATTTCCGACGCCGGATGGATCGGTCCTCGCAGTCGATGATGTTTCGCTGTCGGTGCGTCAGGGGGAGTTCCTGTCGGTCATCGGTCCGTCTGGATGCGGCAAGTCGACCCTGTTCAATGTCGTCGGCGGGCTGCTCACCGAATACGAAGGCAATGTCACCGTCGGCGGCGAGCGCATCAAAGGACCGCATGCGTCTGTCGGTATGGTGTTTCAGGAGGAATCGACATTCCCCTGGCGCACAGTGATTGAGAATGTCGCCTTCCCGCTCGAGATCGAAGGCATGCCGAAGGCGCAGCGTCACGACAAGGCGCGGCACTTCATCAACATGGTCGGCCTTAACGGGTTCGAGAACCGCTATCCGAACGAATTGTCCGGCGGCATGCGTCAGCGCGTATCGCTCGCCCGCACGCTCGCATCCGAACCGAAAATTCTTCTGATGGATGAGCCGTTCGCCGCGCTCGACGAGCAGACGCGATTGCTGCTGGGCGACAAGGTGCTGCAGATCCAGCAGGAGCTGAAGCAGACGACGATGCTGATCACCCACAACATCACTGAAGCGGTGCAACTCTCCGACCGGATCATGGTGATGACCTATCGGCCCGGCAAGATCAAACGCATCGTCGATATCGACCTGCCGCGGCCGCGCAACTCCGACATCGTCGGCAGTGACGCCTTCGGCCACTACGTCGCGCAGATCTGGAGCGACCTGCGCGAAGAAGCCAGTCGCGGCATGGCCGAAGCCGAGGCGGCAGCACGCCTCTCGCCTGGGCGACGCAAATGAGCGCCGCCGCTTTCACACGCTCGCGCTTTGCTCCGGCGCTGCTCGGCTTCGGCACGCTGGTGGCCTTCATCGTATTGATGCAGGCGTTGATCTATTTCGGCGTGCTCAACCAGTTCATCGTCCCCTACCCGACCGACATCGCGCGGGCGTTCGAGCGCGTGATCGTGGAAGAGGATATCTTCAATCGCTTCCTGCTGACATTGAAGGAATGTGTGTCGGCTGCGATTCTGCTGGCGATTTTCGGCATTTCGATCGGCACCCTGCTTTACAAGGTCGATATCCTGCGGCGTGCCACCGAGACCTGGGTTGCGGCGGCCGCGGCGGCTCCCACCGTGCTGATGTATCCGCTGTTCCTCGTGATCTTCGGTCGCTCCGCCTGGACCATCATCATGATGGGGTTTGTCGCAGGCCTGCCGGCGGTCATTCTCAAGACCATCGAAGGTCTCTCTGAAACCAAGCGGGTACTGATCAATGTCGGCCGCAGCTTCAAGCTGACGCCCTGGCAATTGTTCTGGAAGATCCAGTTTCCTTCGGCGCTGCCGACGATCTTCACCGGCTTCAAGCTCGGGCTGATCTTCGCGCTCATCAACGTCGTCGGCGTGGAATTCCTGATCAATTTCGGCGGGCTCGGCCAGTTGATCAACGATCTTGCCGAACGTTACGACCTTGCCGGCACTTACGCGGCGATCTGCTTCGTCATTCTGGTAAGCGTGATTTTCTTCATTGCAGTGGAGCGGGTTGAACGATGGCTGACGCGGGCCGCTTGAGACAGGCTGCAATCACGTCACCGGTCCTAAGCCCGGTGACGCTGGTCCGGATTGCGATCATTGTCGCGATCCTGGTCGGATGGGAAGCGCTGGCGCAATCCGGCCTGCTTTATCGCGACGTGGTGCCATCGCTGTTCGCCATCGGCAAAGCCATCGTCGCGCTGCTGTCCGACCCTCAATATTACTGGCACCTCGGCGTCACGGCCGGGGAAGTTGCCACAGCCCTCGCCATCGGTGGCATCAGCGCGGTGGTCGTTGGCCTCGTTCTCGGCGGCAACAAGTTCCTGAGCCGCGCCTATGAGCCTTATCTCTATTATCTCGGGCCGACGCCGAAGATCATCTTCTTCCCGATCATGATCATGTGGTTCGGCGTTGGCCCCGCCTCCAAGGTCGCGCTTGGCACGCTGTCATGCTTTTTTCCAATCGCCCTGTCGGTCGCGGCCGGGATGCGGCAGATCGATCCGGTGCTGATCCGCGTCGGCAAGAGCTTCCGCGCCAACGCCTGGCAGATGGCGACCAAGGTGTATTTGCCGGCGATGCGCCATCCGATCATCAACGGCATCCGTCTCGGCCTTGGCGTCGCGCTGATCGGAACCTTGCTCGCCGAAACCAAGCTGTCGAACCGCGGCATCGGCTTTCTGATCATCCAGGCCTACAGCCTGTTCGACATGCCGCGCATGTACGCGATGCTGATCGTGTTGTTCGTTCTTGCGATCGCCGCAAACGCGATTGTCGGCCGGCTGGGCGGACTGGATTCGATCAAGCGCTTCTGAACGCAAACGCTTCTGAACGACAGAACGGAGGATTCGTCATGGGAAGGACAACGGCGCTGCTCTACGCAGCGGCGCTCGCCGCGGCTGCATTTGTCCATGTGCCGGCCGCGATGGCGCAGGACAAACTCAAGCTGGCCATCGGTCAGCGTGGCAATTGGGATACCGCGATTTCGCATATCGGCGAGAAGGCCGGCATCTTCAAGAAGCATGGCATCGAGCTTGAAATGACCTACACCTCCGGCAGCGGCGAGACGCTGCAGCCGGTGATTTCCAACAGCGTCGATATCGGCCTTGCCATCGGCACCATGGGCGCGATCAGCGCTTATGCCAAGGGAGCCCCCGTCCGTGTCATCGGCGCGGAAGCAACCGGCGCCGCCGACTACTGGTACGCAAAGAGCGATTCCGGCATCAAGACGCTGAAGGACACCAACGGCAAGACCATCGCCTTCTCGTCGCGCGGCTCGTCGACCAATTCGATCGTTCTCGCCTTCATCAACGAATTCAAGCTGACCGCCAAGCCGCAGGCGACCGGATCGCCGCCGTCGACTTTGACAGCGGTGATGACCGGACAGGTCGATGTCGGCTGGGCCGCCCCGCCCTTCGGTCTGAAGGAAATGGACGAAGGCAAGATCAATCTCGTCGCCAAGGCGACCGACGCCAAGATCGTCGCCGGCCAAACCATCCGCGTGCTTGCCGTGAACGCCGATACGCTCGCGAAAAAGAAAGACGCGCTGATGCGTTACATGCAGGCCTATCGCGAAACGATCGACTACATGTATTCGAGCGATCAGGCGATCAAGGATTATGCCGAGTTCGCCAAGATCGATGTGGCGATGGCGAAACGCGTGCGCGACGATTTCTTCCCGCGCAGCATTGTCGAACCGGATCAGATCAAGGGGCTCGATACGTTGCTGCCGGAAGCAGTGACGCTCAAGTTCATCGACAAGGAGCTGAGCAAGGAACAGATCGCCGAACTGTTCCAGGTGCCGTTGAAGAAGTAAGAAACGTCGTCGTCATGGCCGGGCTTGTCCCGGCCATCCACGTCTTTCTTACGGGCGGCCAAGACGTCGATGCCCGGCACAAGGC
>JAFAFP010000085.1 GCA_023423415.1 Pseudomonadota bacterium
TTCTTCAACAGGCTCAAGCACTTCCGACGCGTCGCTACACGTTACGACAAGACCGCACGCAACTTCCTCGCCGCCGTTCTCCTCGCTGCTACTCGCTTATGGGCTCGCTTTGAGTCCACGACCTAGATCGATTTCGCGCAAGTCGGTTTCAGCCTAGCCGCCGATTGCTGCGACTGCTCACGAAATAATGTCGACCTAAACTCAGGCTGCCCGCCGACGCGCCCAATCAATTCGGGGCTTGACAGCTCTGAAAATAGCTACAAGATGTATCTATCTAATGAATATAAAATGACGGATATTCTGTTGAACTCTCAAGGGATACCGAACCGGGCAGCATTTTCCGGAGAGCAATTATGAAGAATATGACGGAGGGGAATCCAGATGAGCTCATTTAGACATTATGGCCGCCGCGACGTCGTGCGCGGTCTGGGTGCGAGCGCTGTGCTGGCCGGATCGTCGGGACGGCTGTTCGCTCAACCCTCCACCTATGTGATGAAGATCGGAACGCTGACGCTGAACGACGCGCAGCACGAATGGATGAAGATCTTCGCGAACATTGTCGAAACTGACAGTAAGGGGCAAATCAAGGCGGAGCTCTATCCGGCAGGGCAACTCGGGTCCGCGCCGCGCATGATCGAAGGCGTCCAATTCGGTTCGATGCAGGTCTTTGTCGGGCCGCCTGAATTCCTGAGTGGCGTGGACAGCCGCTACGAAATCCTCGGAGCGCCAGGGCTGTTCAAGGATGCCGCCCATGCAAACAGAACGATTTTGGATCCGGAATTCAATAAGGCATTCCTAGCGCTCGGCGCCAACAAGGGGCTCAAAGGAATTGGCCTCTTCATCAACGATCCGACGGTGTTCAATACGCGCAGTAAAATCGAAAAGCTTTCCGACTTCAGCGGAAAGAAGATTCGCGTGCTGGCATCACCCATTCAGACGGAGCAGTTGCGCAAGCTCAATGCGACGGCCGTTCCGATGTCGTTAGGCGAGGTGCTTCCGGCGTTGCAGCAGGGCACAATCGACGGCGTCATGAGCGTTTTGCCGGTGCTCACGGCCTTGCGCTTCTATGATGCCGCCAAGTTCATTCTGGAGTCCGATCAGGCGATGGTGACCGTCGTCTCGGTCGCGAGCAAGCTCTGGTATGACAAGCTGCCGAAAGAGCTGCAGGCGGTAGTCGATAATGCTGGCCAGAAGGCCAGTGCGCAAGTCTTCCCTTGGGCGACCGAGTTTGCCACCAAGCAGCGCGCGGCCTGGATCGCAAATGGCGGAACGATCACCAAGCTGTCGACGGACGAGCAGAAGCAGCTCATGAACATGCTCCGGCCAATTGGTCCCGACGTGACCGCGCGGAAGCCAGAGGAGAAGGCACTCTTTGATTTGCTGGTGAAAATCGCGAACGCGACGGGATGACGGTGGTGGCGAGCGATCACCAGGGTGCGGCCCATCCGAAACCGGCGTCGCTCGCGCTCCGTCGGATCGGCGATCGCCTTGCACATCTCTGCGTTGTGGTGGCTGGCATTGCGCTCCTGGCGATCGTCGTCATCAACGGCGTCAATGTGATTGGCCGGTATTTCTTCGGCTCCCCGATCAGTTGGGCCGAGGAATTGATGCTGTTCCTGATGGTTCTGGTCGTTTTCGCGGGTGCCGCGACCGTCACCTGGCGGGGCGCCCATATCCGCATCGAGATATTCGTCGATTGGCTCCCGCCACTTTGGCAGCGCATGGCAGCATTCGTCGCTGGTCTCTTATCGGTCTCGGTTCTCCTGGTGGTCAGCATTGTGAGCTTTGAGATCGTGTCGACGCTTTACGCTTTTGACCAGCGCAGTGAGGCGCTCGAGCTGCCGGTTTGGATCCCTCAAAGCGTTATCACGATCGGATCAGCGCTGATGGCGGTAACGATGCTTCTGCGATTTGGATGCGCACTCCAAAGCCTGCCGAATTCACAGACGGAATCCGCTATCGAGCAGGCGGAGCGGTTATGAGCGCCGTTGTGCTTGTCGCGCTGCCGATTGCGCTGTTGATCCTCGGCATGCCGATCTTTCTGGTGCTGCTGCTGGCGGCTCTGTTCGGATTCATCCAGATCGGAGACATCCCGCTTCGCACGCTTCATACGGTGATCTTTGGCAGTCTCGACAGTTTTCCGCTGCTGGCGGTGCCGCTGTTCATCTTTGCGGGCGACGTCATGGCCCGTGGTGGCATTGCGCGGCGACTGATTGAACTCATCCTGTCGATTGTCGGCGGGGTCAGGGGATCCCTTGCCGTGGCGACGATCGCATCCGCGTCGGTGTTCGGCGCCATGTCAGGTTCGAGTGTCGCCTGCGTCGCCGCGATCGGCAAGCTCACCCTGCCTTCGCTGGTGAAGAACGGCTATGGCCGAACCTTCTCGGTTAGCTTGATAACGGCGACGGGTGTGATCGACGTGATCATCCCGCCGTCGATTCCGATGATCATCTATGCCATTGTGGCGCAGCAATCCGTCACCAAGCTGTTCCTGGCTGGCATCGTGCCGGGACTGATCATTGCCGCCGCGCTTTCGGCTTACATGCTGATCTATGCACGCGTGAAATTCATCGCGGTGACCGATCCCGTGCGCTGGCAGAATATCTGGGCCACTGCCAAAGACGCGGTCTGGGCAATGGTGGCGCCGGTTGTGATCCTAGGCGGAATCTATGGCGGAGCGTTCACGCCGACCGAGGCGGCCGGCATTGCCTGCATCTACGCTATCGTTATTTCGGTGTTCGTCTACAAGGAGCTGACCTGGGGCGATCTCTGGACCATCACAATCGAGTCTGCGGCGTTGATCGCGCAGATCATGGTCATCGTCGCCGCCGCAGGCGCCTATTCCTGGCTTATTACCACCAGCGGCTTCCCTACCAAGCTTGTTGCCTTCGTAGACAGCCTGACGTTGGAAACCTGGCTGCTTCTGCTGGTCATCAATCTGATGCTCCTATGCGTTGGCAGCGTGCTGGAGCCGCCGGCAGCGATCCTCGTGCTGGCGCCGCTACTGACACCGATTGTTGAGAAAGCGGGTGTCGATCCGATCCACTTCGGCCTTGTTGTAACGGTGAATCTGGCAATCGGCATGTTCATGCCGCCCTTCGGCCTGAATCTATTCGCCTCGCACGCGCTGTTCGGCACGCCATTGCCGCAGCTATACCGGGGGGTTATTCCGTTCTTGCTGATCTATCTCGCGATCCTGATCCTTGTGACTTATGTGCCGGCCATTACGCTCATGCCGCTGTCATGGTTTCATTGACTTGCGTTCGACCTCGGTGCGCCGGATCTCGGCCAGTGCATATTCGGTATTTAGAGAAAATGTCTGGAAGAATTTCGAAACCAGATCAAAATCGTGACGCGAGACGTTCTGAAAGAGAAGATCGTTGACCCGCCGCAGGAAGGGCGCGAGTCCGACCAGCGCGGCTTCACCGCGTGGCGAGAGACTAACCAGGACGCTTCTGCCGTCATCCTTGTTGGGACGTTTGACCAGAAGCCCCTTACGGATAAGGCGGCCGACTTCGGTTGTGACATGCGGCGGCGCAAGCATCACGTGATCTGCCAAGGCGCGGATCGTTACGCCGCTGGTCTTCTGCTGGTAAGCGGTTCCTATAAGGACCGCAAATTGCGAACCGGTCAGCTCCAGCGCCCGTCCAAATGCTTCACGGCATGTCAGCAGACGCCCCAGCGCCAGCACCATCAGATAGAGCGTTTCGCGGAATCCCTCGTCATGTCCGGATATCAGTAATTCTGGATGAGAGACGGTGGGGGGCAATGCAAAGCCCGCATTCTCCTTCGTCCCTCTTGCCTTTTCGGAAGGTTTGGCTTTGGGCGCCGGTGATCTTCGAGCCATTGTTTTTGTCGCGGGCATGTGCGCTCCAGAATCAGCAAATCACGTATCTATCTATACTTGCGCACTGCACAAGAAGGCAGCCGTCACAGCATAAATAACCATCTCATTTGATATCGCCGCTTGACAGCGCCGTAAATAGCTACAAAATGTAGCTAACTGATGTATCTAAATGAGGCGAGTGCATGATGCGGCTCGATGATCGGGAGTTCAGACGGGTGCTGGGCCATTTCGCGACTGGCGTAGTGGTGGTTACCGCGAACAATGCGGAAGACCGTGCGGGCGTCACGGTCAATTCCTTCTCGTCGCTGTCCCTTCAGCCACCATTGGTTATGTTCAGTCTGGCGCGGAATTTGCGCAGCCTTGGTCTTTTTCAGAGCGCTGAGCGAATTGGCATCAATATTCTGACCGTCGATCAGCAGGACATCTCGCATCGCTTTGCCACTGCGGGCTCCGACAAATGGGCAGGAACTTCGGCTAGTGTCGGGACGAGCGGCGCGGTTCTGATTGACGACGCGCTCGCTCATCTTGAGTGCGAGCTTCAGTCCGTGATCGATGGCGGCGACCACGCCATCTTCATCTGTCGTGTGCTTGATTTCAGGGCCAATGACGGCGACCCCCTTATGTACTTCAAGGGCGGCTATCTAAGTGCGGCGACCGCCGGCAGCACACGAGCATCCGAAAATATGACGTCGAGGGTCCAATGAACTACGTGCAGCCCTCCAAGCAATCGGCATCTGCCGTAAGGAAAGGTGTTTCGTTGCGCACCGGAGCAGAGTTTCTGGCGTCGCTCAAATGCGATGGGCGTCGCGTTTTTGTCGACGGCGAACAAGTCAAGGATGTGACGGTCCATCCCGCCTTCCGTGAGGCATCCCGATCGATGGCAGGACTATTCGATCTCGCGTGCGATCCGTCGATGCGCGAGACCATGACTTACACGTCACCCACGACCGGAAATCCAGTCTGGCGTGCCTATCAGATTCCACATTCCCATGCTGACTTGAGAGCCAAGCGTCTGGCGTCTGAGGCTTGGTCAGAGCTTTCTTTCGGGATGATGGGACGAACACCCGATCATGTTTCCGGTTTCTTCTGCGGGTACGCTGCAGTGCCGGAATTGTTCGCGGTCCAAGGTCAGCAATTTGCCGACAACGTCGTTTCCTTCTACGAACACCTTCGCGAAAATCACCTTTACATCACCTACGCAATCGTCCCGCCTCAAATTGATCGCAGCAAACCAGCACACAAGCAGTCGGATCCCACGCTCTATGCCGGCGTTGTAAAGGAGCGTGACGGCGGTATCGTAGTGTCCGGCGCGCAGCAACTGGCGACGGGCGGTGTTTTTTCCGACTATCTCTACCTGAGCTGTATCCATCCGCTTCAGCCGGGAGATGAGAATTACGCCATCGGCGTGGCGATGCCGATGAACGCCGAGGGTGTGCGGCTTTATCCCCGGCGACCGTTCGCGTTGCAGGCGGACAGCGATATGGATTACCCGCTTTCCAGCCGTTTCGACGAAAGCGACTGTTTTGTCGTGCTCGACAACGTGTTCATCCCCTGGGAGCACGTTTTCATCTATCGCAATCTGGAGGTTTGCCGGGACCAATGGTGGAAAACGCCAGCCCACCTTTATGGAAATCTTCAGGCCCAGGCACGCTACGTCACCAAGTTGCGTTTTATGGCGGGCCTCGCGAAGCGCATGAACGAAATGACCGGCAACGATTCCAACCCTGCCGTTCAGGTTCAGATGGGCGAATTGACCGCACTCGTTTCTATCGTGGAAGGCATGCTGCAGTCGCAGGAAGTCATGGCCACGATCGACGAAAAGGGTGTCGTTTGGCCCTCGAAAACGGCGCTCTATTCAGTGATGGCGCTGCAATCGGAACTCAATCCGAAGATGATCGATATCATTCGCGAGTTAACCGGTGCGGCAATGATTAGTTTGCCGTCGTCCAGCAAGGATTTCGATAGCGTCGAAACCGGCCCGGACATGGAGCGCTTCATGCGTTCCGCGTCGTCGGACGCGCGCAGCCGGGTTGCGCTGATGCGAATGGCCTGGGATTTCATCGGTACGGAATTCGGCAACCGCCATCAGCAGTACGAGAAATTTTATGGCGGCGCCTCCTTTCTTGTGAAGCAGAACATGTTCCGAAATTTTGATTTCAAGAAAGCGACGTCGATGGTTGACGCAGCTCTCAGCCTTCCGCCGTCGGCGCGTGGCTAGTCAGTCGACAATACTGAGAGGTGACTGAGGCACAAGCTAGAAAGGTATCACTGATCAAGAACAATAGGCCTGCCGGGGCCGCATCAGCGAAGCAGAAATACGTTGTTGTCGTACCACGGGCTTAAGGGCCAGAATTTTCCATGCAAAAGGGGAGAGCACATGAATATCATTCGTCCGATCGTCGTTGGACTGTCTGTCGTCTTGGGCAGTTCCGGGGTCGCCGTCGCGCAAAGTTATCCCAACAAGCCGGTCACAATGGTTGTGCCCTACTCGCCGGGGGGCTCATCCGACATCATGGGGCGCGCCGTTGCGCAGAAGCTTTCTGAAATTTGGGGGCAGCCGGTTGTTGTCGAGAACAAGCCGGGCGCCACGACGACGATAGGGGCCGCTCACGTCGCGCGATCCGCCGCAGACGGATACACATTGTTGCTCGCAGCGCCACCGTTCGTCATCACGCAATATGTTTATCCAAACCTGAGCTACGATTCGCGGAAGAACTTTGAGCCTGTCTCCCTGATTGCCTACTTCCCGCTGATCCTGACCGTCCCGGAAAGCTCTCCGGTCAAGTCGCTGAAGGACCTTGTCGAGACAACCAGAGCAAAGCCTGGCACGACATATGCGTCGCCGGGTGCCGGAACGACGCCGCATCTCATTGGCGAGTTGCTCGCGCAGAAAGAAAAGCTCGACATGGTGCATGTGCCATACAAAAGCGGCGGGCAAGGCGTTGTGGATCTCATCGCGGGCCGATTGAATTTCTACGCCGGAACGCCGCAGGAAGTTCTCCCGCAGATCAGGTCAGGCAAGCTCAGGGCTTTGGCTGTCCTCGGACCGAAGCGGTCGGAGCAGGTGCCGGATGTGCCGACGTCCACGGAGCTCGGCTATCCGTATCTGCAGGCGATATCTTGGAGCACAATTGTAGTTCCAGCAGGAACGCCCAAGGATATTGTCAACAAGATCAGTGCCGATGTCGTTAAGGTAACCAAGATGCCGGACGTGCGCGAGCGCTTGACGGCACAGGGCGCCGTCTTCGTCGGATCAACGCCGGAAGAGTTGGCCAAATTTTATGAAGGCGAGCATGAACGGTTTGGCCCTTTGGTGAAGTCCATCGGCCTGAAGCCCGATCAGTAAAGTTGCGGCGGTCCCGTACATCACATGCTGCAACATGTTTGCAGCATGTGACTATGCGAGCGTTACGAAAAACCGAAGTTGACGAGATGTCAGTTGATTTGAAGCAAGATCAGCAAAACCGCCTTCGGATGGCAACAAGCGACGTTCGCGCCATGGGTGAATTCGCTCTGGAGGCGCATCGAGCATTGCCTCCGGCTGTTTGGGACTATCTGGTTGGTGGCTCCGAAACCGAAACAACGATCGTTCGCAACCGCGCCGCTTTGGACGCGCGCGAGTTTCGGCCGCGTGTCTTGCGCGATGTATCGTCCGTCGATTTGTCAATAGAGCTGTTCGGAGGGAAGGCTAACCTCCCGATTTTTCTTGCTCCGATCGGATCGCTGGCCTTGTTCGATTCCGACGCGGCTCTAGCATCGGGGCGTGCGGCTTCGTCGGCAGGCATTCCCATGTTCATGAGTCTGATGGCGCAACCAACACTGGAGACAGTGGCGCAAGCAGTATCGTCTTCGCTCATTTTTCAGCTTTATGTGCGCGGCGACGAAGGTTCGCTTGGTCAAATGATCGACCGCGCCGAATCCGCAAACTGTGCGGCCCTGTGCCTAACGGTGGATGCGCCAGTTTATGGGCGACGTGAACGCGATCTAATCAACCGCTTCTCATCGGCGGCGGCCGTTGATCGTCCGAATTTCACCGAAGAAGGCATCCCGAGCCAGATTGCTCCGCAGCAAGCGGCTCTGACATGGAAGACCGTGCAGTGGATTCGAAAGCGGACCCGGCTTCCACTCGTTCTGAAAGGCATCATGACGCCTGAGGACGCTACGCTCGCGATTGAACACGGTATTGATGCGGTTTACGTGTCGAACCACGGTGGTCGCCAACTCGATCATGAGCCCGGTGCCCTCGACCTCCTGGAAGAGGTGCTGTGCGGTGTGCGCGGACAATGTGATGTGCTGGTGGACGGCGGCTTTGTGCGCGGGACCGATATCCTCAAGGCACTCGCGCTGGGTGCAAAAGCCGTCGGTCTTGGAAAACTGCAGGGGCTAGCGCTTGCCGCCGGCGGAGCCGAAGCGCTGACGCGCGCGATCGGTATTCTTCGCGAAGAACTGAGCGTGAACATGGCTTTGCTCGGCTGCGACAGACTATCCGCACTCGGTCCCGACTATGTCCGCAAGGCTCCGCCTGTGGCGTCGCCTTATATGCGCAATTCATCCTCGGATTTGCGGGGGCCGCTGCGCTCCCGCGACTGGGGCGACCTTCAGGCGATGTTCGCCTATCTCAACGCAAGTATCGAAACCACTCTCCAAGGTGCAAAGCAGTGAAGCATATCGAACGCCCCAAACTTCAGAATCAAAGCAAGCCCGAATGGGGCAGTGACGTTGCAGCTGCAATGCTGCGCGCTCTCGACATCCCCTATATTTCACTCAATCCCGGCGCAAGCTATCGTGGCTTCCACGACAGTCTGGTGAATCTGCTTGGCAACGAAAGCCCGCAGATGCTTTTGTGTCTGAACGAAGATCACGTGGTCTCGATCGCGCATGGCTACGCAAAGGTCACCGACAAACCGATGGCCTGCGTCTTGCACAGCAATGTCGGATTGCTGCATGGCTCAATGGGCATCTTTAACGCGTGGTGTGACAGAGTTCCGATGATCGTCGTCGGTGCAACCGGTCCTGTTGCACCGGAGAAGCGGCGCCCCTGGATCGACTGGATTCATACCGCGAAGGATCAGGGTGCGTTGCTGCGCGACTTTATCAAGTGGGACGATGAACCCCGATCGCCGGAAGGCATTGTCGAAGCATTCCTTCGCGGCAATCAATTGACCAGCACGTCTCCGCGTGCCCCGGTATACATCTGCTTGGATGCAGGCTTGCAGGAGCAGAAGCTGGATGCGCCGCTGAGCCTTCCCGATCCCGCGCGTTACAAGCCCCTGCCAACGCCGTCGGCATCAATCCAGGATATTGAAGCCGTTGCCGATCTGCTGGCGCAGGCCAAATCGCCGCTACTGTTGATGGGGCGTGCCAATCGCGATCAGGTTGCCTGGGACCGCCGCGTGAAGCTTGCGGAACTTGCCGGCGCGTCGGTGATGACCTCGATCCGCGAACGCTCGGTATTTCCCACCGAGCACCCACTGCATGTCGTGCCGCCATTCTACTGGCTGAGCCCGACCGCAAAAGAGGTGGTGAAGGCGGCGGACGTTATCGTCAGTCTCGACTGGGTCGATGTGAACGGTCTTTTGCTGCAGGTCACGCGCAAGACCGACAAGGTGACGACGAAGATCGTGCATGTCTCGCTCGACAGCTCGCTGCATCGCGGCTGGAGCATGGACTACTTCGGATTGCCGCCAGTGGACGTGCCGGTGAATGCAGGTGCAGACGTCTTTGTCGAGCAATTGCTCCCGGTGCTGGAAAAGAAGCTTGCGGGCAAAAAGAAGTGGGACGGCAAGAGTCGCAACACCGCACCTGCCGCCGAATACAGCGAGAGAGCGGCAACCGAAATCGCACCACGCGATGTGGAAGTTGCGCTGTCGAAAATTCGTGGCTCACAGAAATTCACTGTCGCTCATGTCACTATTGGATGGGCGGCAAATGCTTATCACTTCCGCGATCCGCTCGATTTCCTGGGTCACGACGGTGGTGCCGGTCTCGCGGCAGGTCCCGGACTGACAGTCGGTGTTGCTCTTGCGATGCGTGACAAGGATCCGAGTCGTCCGGTTGTCTCCGTGCTCGGCGATGGCGATTTCCTGCAAGGCGTCACTGCTCTGTGGACTGCGGCGCATTACGGCATCCCTGCCTTGTTCATCGTCTCGAACAACCGCTCGAACTTCAATGATGAGATCCATCAGGAAGCGGTGGCCAAGACGCGCGGCCGTCCGCCGGAGAACCGCTGGATTGGTCAGAAGATCGCCGATCCAACGGTGGATCTGGTTGCCATGGCGCGCGGACAGGGCGTGGAAGCCGAAGGTCCTGTCACCGGCATTGCCGAGCTTGAAGCGGCGATCCAACGCGGCCTCAATGCGGTGCGTAGCGGCAAGCCGTACCTGATCGATGCGCACGTGACGCCTGGTTACGCCAACCCGCCGTTGTCGCGAGGGGAGTAAGAGAAAATGAAAAAGTTCATGTCGATTGTCGGTATCGCAACCCTGTTGTTGATCCCGACGATCGCGTCCGCCTATCCCGACAAGCCGGTGCGCATTATCGTGCCGTTCCCGCCGGGCGGCGTGACCGACATTGCCGCGCGTGTCATCGGCCAGAAGATGTCGGAACAGTGGAAGCAGCAGGTCATTGTCGAGAACAAACCGGGTGCCGGCGGAATCATTGGCGTTGACACTGCAGTTCGGTCGCCAGCCGACGGTTATACCCTTCTGATGGGGACCAACGGCGAATTCACGATCAACCCGGCCGTCTACGCGAAACTTCCATACGATCCGCAGAAGGATGTCGTTCCCATTATCATGGCGACTAGTACGCCCTTGATGTGGGTGGCGAATGCCAATGCACCAATCAACTCCATTCCGGAACTGATTGCTGCGGCGAAGGAGAAGCCAGGCGCCATTGCCTATTCCACGCCGGGCAACGGAACGATGAATCACCTGACCGGCGAATGGTTCTCGCTGGCGACCGGAACGAAATTCTTGCACGTGCCTTACAAGGGCGGCGCGCCCGCAGCGACCGCGATTGCGAGCGGCGAAGTGCCCGTCGGCGTCGTGGCGATTTCCTCGGGACTTCCTTTCATCAAGTCAGGGAAGGTCAAGGTGCTCGGCCTGACCACAGCGAAGCGATCCGCTCGCGCGGCTGACTGGCCGACCGCGGCGGAAAGTGGGGTCAAGGATTTCGACGCAGCGATCTGGGTAGGGTTATTTGCGCCAGCGGGAACGCCACAAACCATTCTGACACAGGTCGAGAATGACGTTCGCCAGGCTCTCAAGGACCCTGCTGTCGCCGACCGCCTGGCTGCCGTCGGTGCGGAGCCGGTTGGCATGCCTGCCAGTGAACTGAAGGAGCGGATTAAGATGGATGCTGCACGCTTCATGAAAATTGCGAAGGAGGCCGAGATTCGTCTCGACTGAGATCGGCGTCGCTAGCGCCGGGTTCAGAGGGAGTCTGCCGTCTGGTGAGGAGCAACAAAAATGCAGATTTTTCGCCACCGTGATTTCTGGGCTGGTGCCATGTTCGTGCTGTTCGGTCTGTTTTTCGTCTTTGGGGCGAAGAGCTACACATTCGGCAGCGCTGCAAGGATGGGACCAGGATTCTTTCCAACCATCCTTGGGTTTCTCCTTGTCGGTCTCGGCGTCATTGTTGCTGCACTGTCGTACTTCAGCGTGCGCGATTCGCTGCCGGAATTTGGCTGGCGTCCGTTGTCAATTCTCATCCTGGCGATTTGCCTCTACGGCTTTCTGCTTCCCACGGTCGGCTTCGTGCTTGCCACGATTGTTCTCATTGTTGTTGGCGCGAAGGCCGATTCTGAATCCCGTCTGCCAGAAAGTCTGATTCTGGGCGTGCTGCTGAGCGTTCTCTCGACCGCAGTCTTCCACTATGGGCTGGGACTTCCATTCCGCCTGTGGCCGAACCTGTAAGGACTAGGAATGGATACGCTTGGTAATCTTTGGCTCGGCCTTAGCGTGGCAATGTTGCCAGCCAATCTTCTTTATTGTCTGGTCGGTGTACTGCTGGGGACCCTGGTCGGTGTTCTTCCTGGAATTGGTCCCGTCGCGACGGTAGCGATGCTGTTGCCGGTGACATTCACGCTGCCGCCGGCCTCAGCACTGATCATGCTGGCTGGCATCTACTATGGGGCTCAATACGGAGGATCCACCACTGCAATCCTGATAAACACACCTGGCGAATCCTCGTCAGTTGTAACTGCGCTCGATGGTCATCAAATGGCACGCCAGGGCCGAGCGGGTCCTGCCCTTGGCATCGCGGCCATCGGATCCTTCATCGCCGGATGTATCGCGACGTTTGTCGTGGCATACCTTGCGCCACCGCTTGCGGAGGTGGCGCTCGAATTCGGGCCAGCGGAATACTTTTCACTGATGGTGTTTGGCCTGATTGCAGCGGTCGTTCTGGCGCGTGGTTCGGTTCTCAAGGCGATCGCCATGGTTGTGCTTGGCCTGTTGCTTGGAATTGTTGGAACCGACGTTAATTCAGGCGTGCAGCGGTATTCTTTTGAACTGCCGCAACTGGCCGATGGAATCGGCTTTGTGGCGCTGACGATGGGTATCTTTGGCATTGCAGAGGTTGCCGCCAATCTCGAAAAGAAGGAACGCCGGGATATCTTCTCTCAAGCTATCGGCGCTGTGTTCCCGTCAAAGGACGATATGAAGCGATGCTTCGGAACGATCCTGAGAGCAACCGGACTCGGCGCGGTGCTAGGCATCCTGCCTGGAGGCGGCGCGTTGCTGGCATCGTTCGCGGCCTACGCGCTTGAGAAAAAAATAGCGGCTCCCCCGCGCAATTTTGGACACGGCGATATCCGCGGTGTTGCTGCGCCGGAAGCGGCCAACAACGCCGGCGCGCAGACATCCTTCATTCCCATGATCACACTCGGCATTCCGTCGAATCCCACGATGGCAATGATGATCGGCGCTTTGATGATCCAGGGCATCGCGCCGGGGCCGCAAGTCATGCAAGAGCGACCGGAACTGTTCTGGGGCCTGATTGCCAGCATGTTTGTCGGCAATCTGATGCTGATCATTTTGAACTTGCCATTGATCCGCATTTGGATCGCCCTGATACATGTCCCGTATCGTTTTCTGTTTCCGTCAATCATCTTGTTCTGCTGTATCGGCGCCTATTCGATCAGCAATACGGTCTTCGACGTCTATCTCACAGCGTTGTTCGCTCTTTTCGGCTACATCCTGCTCAAGCTGGAATGCGAGCCGGCGCCGCTTATTCTCGGCTTCATTCTCGGGCCAATGATGGAGGAAAATCTGCGCCGTGCGCTGTTGATAAACCGCGGAGATGCAAGTGTCCTTGTGACGCAGCCACTGAGTCTGGCGCTTTTGATTGCTTCCGTGGCGCTGGTATTGGCGATTGCAGCACCAGCAGTACGAAGAACGCGTCAAGAGGCGATGCAGGAATGAACCGGTCCGACCGATGGGCAGAGATGAAACACATGCAACGAGCGGCAATCGTCAAAATATGCGAGAGACCATGAGCAGCAACAATACGAAATTCTATATCGATGGCGCTTGGGTGAATCCAGTTTCACCGACCCTATTTGACGTGATCAATCCAGCGACCGAGGAGATTGCGGGACAGATCAGTCTGGGCAATGCGACGGATGTCGATCGCGCGGTGAGAGCAGCGCGCGTGGCCTTTTCATCCTTCTCCCAAACCAGCAAAGAGGAACGGCTGGCGCTGCTGGACCGCATCATCGCGGTTTTCGAGCGGCGTTTCGATGAGTTGGCAGAGGTTATCACCGCGGAAATGGGTTCTCCGCTCTGGTTCGCCAAAGCCGTGCAGACCGACACGACGCTCGAGCACTTCAGGCAGGCGCGCAAGGTCCTCAAGGACTATGACTTCGGTCACATGATGGGTACGACGCGGATTGTGCGTGAACCGATTGGCGTGTGTGGGTTCATCACGCCGTGGAACTGGCCTATCAACCAGATTGCTTCGAAGTTCGCTCCAGCGCTTGCCGCCGGCTGCACTGTCGTGGTGAAGCCAAGTGAGATCGCCCCGCTCAGTGCTATCGTGCTGACTGAAGTGTTGCATGAGGCAGGAGTCCCGAAGGGCGTTTTTAATCTTGTCAACGGAGACGGGCCAACCGTTGGCGAAGCGATTTCAGCGCATCCGGATATAGATATGGTTTCCTTCACGGGCTCTACCCGTGCGGGCATTCTCGTGGCGAAAACCGCAGCTGACACGGTGAAGCGTGTTCATCAGGAGTTGGGCGGTAAATCCGCAAACATCATTCTCCCGAGCGCCGATTTGGAGAAGGCCGTTTCGGCAGGTGTGTTGCGTTCGTTCACAAACACGGGGCAATCCTGCCAAGCGCCAACACGTATGCTGATCCACAAAGATCAGATGGAAGATGCAATCGCTATCGCCAAGGCGACCGCCGAAAGCGTTGTGGTTGGTGATCCGCTCGCGGAGGGCACCCGGCTGGGGCCGCTCGTCAGCAAGGCGCAATTCGATCGTGTGCAGAGCCTGATCGAGGTCGGTATCAAGGAGGGCGCTCAGGTCGTGGCCGGAGGCTTGGGGCACCCGCAAGGCCTTAACCGCGGCTATTACGTGCGTCCCACCGTGTTTGCATATGTCGATCCAAAATCGACAATTGCACAGCAAGAAGTATTCGGTCCGGTTCTGTCGATGATCTCATATGAGAACGTCGATCATGCCGTTGGGATTGCAAACGGAACCATCTACGGTCTCGCAGGATACGTCTTCGCCGGTACTATTGAGGAAGCTCGCGAGGTTGGCCTTCGCTTGCGAGCAGGTCGTATTTATCTCAACGGCGCACCACATGGAAAATTGCAGGATGTAGAGGCCCCGTTTGGAGGCTATAAACAATCCGGAAATGGACGCGAGGCAGGTCTGTATGGGCTCGAGGACTTCCTCGAGATCAAAGCCATGATCGGATATGAGGCCGCGTGACGATGTGCTCCGTGGTTGCAACTTTGAGGGGCAGTGATGCGAAGAAGAGATTCGCTCGCGCTCTTTACCCATGCCCGCCTACCATTTAGGACTTGCTGCGCTCCAAATCCGTCGAGGCAGCACTATTGCGGCGGAACCAGTTCGCTAGAGGATATCCTGCATGCCTATAAAGATCGCTTTGCCCGATCTAATCTCAAACTCCTACTTTCCGGCAGCGGCGGCCGTTGAGCTCGGCTTCTTTAAAAAAGAAGGCGTCGACGCGGAAATTGGAATGATATTTCCGGTCGACAAGGCATACGCGGCGATGCGAGACGGCGAAGTCGACATTGTCGCAGGATCTTCACATTCGGCGCTGGCTGCGTTTCCTGAGTGGAAGGGCGCGAAGCTCATTTGTGCGCAAGGGCAAGGAATGTACTGGTTCCTCGTCATGCGTGCGGATTTGGGTGCCAAGCGAAACGACGTCAGCGTGTTGAAGGGACGCCGGATTGGGGCGGCCCCTTGGGTAGAAATGGGACTTCGCCGGCTTTTGATTGCTGCCGGAATCGACATCGAGAAGGATGGCGTACAAATAGCGCCTGTTCCAGGAGCCGTTGGAGCGGGTGTGAATTTTGGCGTGACGGCAGCGAAGGCGCTCGAGGACGGAAAGATAGACGGTTTTTGGGCAAACGGCATGGGTGCGGAAGTGGCGCTCCGACGAGGTGTCGGAACACTTGTTTTGGATGTGCGTCGCGGAGACGGTCCGAGCGAATGCTTCAATTACACCATGGCCTCCATTGCGACGACAGATCGGCTGATTCACGAAAGCCCTGACGTTGTCGCCGCTGCAGTGCGTGCGATTGTGAGTACACAAAGTGCTTTACGCAAGGATCCAGAGCAGGCCGCCATCGTTGGCCGGAAGCTGTTTCCTGCACCCGAAGCTGAACTGATCGTGGATATTATTAAGCGAGATCTACCGTATTACGATGCCGATATCTCACGTGATTTTGTGGCCGGGATGAACGCGTTTTCGCGTGACGCTGGGATACTCAAGGGAGATCCGGCCTATGAAGATGTCGTCGCCACCCAGTTTTCCAATTTGTGGAGATCGAACTAGATGCTTTGATCTGTGACTGATTTGATAGAGCATCCTTCTCGGATTCGACGGATGCGCGCTATCGACCAGTTTTTTCATGAGGTCATCACGACGACCATGTGACGTCGAGCGCGGGATCAAAAGTCGTTCGACGGGCATTGTAAATCGGCCAACATCCCGCGCAGGGAGCGTGTGAGTACGCTGGCGGAGGGTCAGCACCGCAATACGACTTTTCCGATATGCTCGGAGGCTTCGAGCACGGCATGAGCTTTCGTTGCTTCGGCCAGCGGAAATTCCGCATTCACCACCGCCTTGACGCGGCCCATCGAGATCAAGGGCCATGCGTGATGCTCGATCGCTCGTTTGAGCCTCGCCTTTTCATCGGCGGATTTCGGACGCAGCGTTGAAGAGGTCAGCGTCAGGCCCTTGCCCATGACAGGACCGAGATCGATCGAGGTCGCCGAGCTTTCGAGAAACGACAGGCTGACATGGCGGCCACCCGCTGCGAGGATGGAAATGTTGCGTGGCACATAGGAGCCACCGACGATGTCGAGGACGACATCGACACCGCGGCCTCCGGTCAGATCTTTGATCGCCGTGGTGAAATCGGCATCCTTGTACAGGATCGACGCCGTGCAGCCGAGTTTTGCCAATGCCGGCTGTTTGTCCTTTGAGCCTACAGTCGCATAGGCGGTGGCGCCGGTGGCTGTGGCAAGCTGGATCGCCATGGTTCCTATCCCGCTGGCGCCGCCGTGGATCAGCACTGAATCGCCAGGCGTCAGGCGCCCGAGTTCGAACAGATTGTGCCACACGGTGAATACGACTTCGGGCAAGGCGCCGCCGTCGCGCATCGACATCTGGTCGGGTAATTTGAGACAGTGGCGCGCGTCGGTCGTCACATATTCCGCATAACCGCCTGAGAGAAGAAGAGCCGCGACGCGGTCGCCTATGGCGAGACCTTCCGCCTTTTCGCCAAGCGCGACGACAGTGCCGGCGCATTCCAGCCCAAGAATGTCGTTCGCTCCAGGCGGCGGCACGAAGATTCCCTTCCGCTGCATGATGTCCGGTCGGCTTACTCCGGCATAATCGACCTTGATCAGCGCTTCGCCCGGTTGCGGCTTCGGCACTGGACGGGTTTCCACGGAGAGAACTTCCGGTCCTCCTTTTTCCTTCGCGATCACGCAACGCATGGTCTCTGGAACAGCATTCATGGAATTTGATCCTCCGCTCCAATGCCTTTGAGGGCCGCGCGGGCGACCTCTACGTCCTGTGCGCCGGTGCCGGAGCCAACGCCAACCGCGCCGACACAAACACCGTCGATGATGATAGGAAGTCCGCCTTCAAGATTGGTGAGCCGCCCGCCGCCCGCGATCGCCAGTTTCACTTCAAGCTGCGGATCGAGGCGCGAAGTCGGCTGCCGGTGCGACGCAGCGGTGATGGCCTTCGACTTCGAGGTTTCCGCCGAGAGCAGTTTGGCCCCGTCCATGCGGACATAAGCCAGCATGTTGCCGCCATCATCGACGATAGTGATATTCTGCGGCACGCCCAGCTCTTCGGCTTTCGCGACCGCGGCTTGCAGTGCGGTCAGGGCACCCTGATGGGTGAGTTTCAGAAATGGTCGCGTGTTGTTCGCTTTGCTCATGCCTTGATCCATTGTTCAGTTGGCTGGCCGAGATTGGCCGCCAGCCTCTGCATCATCGCGTCCGCTTGCGCGAGTTCGTCGATGCCGATCCATTCATCGGCTTTATGCGCGCGGCCGATGTCGCCGGGTCCGCACACCACTGTCGGAATGCCGGCCTTTGCGTAAATCCCTGCCTCGGTGCCGAAGCTCACTGTGCCCGGCGCCTCGTTGCTTCCTGCAAGCCGCGCCACAGTCGACACTGCCGCATCGCTCCGCGCAGTCGTCAGCGAGGGATAAGAGGAAATATTCTCGACGACGATATCGGCTTCCGCAGCTTGTCGCTTGAGATCATCGCGTTGCACGCCAATGAAGCGATTGATCTGCTCTAGAAATGATGCCAGATCCGCACCGGGAATATCGCGGATCTCGAATTCCAGAACCGCGCGATCCGGCACCAGATTCAGCGCCGTGCCACCATGCAGGGAACCGACATGGATCGTCGTATAGGGCGGATCGAAGGATTCATCGCGAAGACCTGAATTTCTCGTTGCGTCGGCAAGGTCGCTGATATGCGTCGCAAGCCGCGCCGCTGCGGTCACCGCATTGGCTGCGCGATGCGGCAGAGCAGAATGCCCGCCCCGGCCCGTGAGGATGATCCTGTGCGCGACCTTGCCTTTGTGCGCGTGCACGACATTCAGGCCGGTGGGCTCGCCGACGATGCAAAGCGCCGGCTTTTCCGGCAGTCTCGCCACGACATCAACCAGATCCGGCGCGCCGAGACAGCCGACCTCTTCGTCGTAGGAAAAGGCGATATGCACCGGTGTCCGTGTTGCGGCTGCCTTGAAATGCGGGACATGGGCAAGAACGCAGGCGATGAAGCCTTTCATGTCCGTTGTGCCGCGGCCGATGATGCGGTTGTCGCGCCGGGTCGCGGTGAACGGAGGGCTCGACCAATTCTGTCCTTCAACCGGCACAACATCCGTATGTGCGGACAGCACAATGCCGGTGCGATCGGAAGGGCCAATCGATGCGAGAATGGAAGCTTTCGCGCCGGTCTTGTCCGGAATGCGACGCGACCGGACATCGTGCTGCGCCAGGTAATTCTCGATCCACGACACAATGTCGAGATTTGAATCGCGGCTGACTGACGGAAATCCGATCAGCGAATCCAGAATCTCAAGTGTGCTTTGTTGATCGACCATTGCATGTCATCTAGTGTGAGCGAGAACGAAAGGTGATGCGCGATGACATATTCCATTTCTGCTCGATGCGAAAAATCCGGAGCATTTGGTATCGCCATCACATCGTCGTCGATCTGTGTTGCCAGCCGTTGCGCCTGGGTGGGTCCGATTGGCGCAGTGTCGACGCAGAACATCACCGATCCCGCACTTGGGCCCGCGGGGCTTGCGTTGTTGCGGCAGGGGCTTGGCGCCGGAGCGGTGCTCGATCTGCTGCTCGCCGGAACGCCGGAGCCGGAATACCGGCAGGTTGGCGTCATCGATCGTTATGGCAAGACCGCACTGCATTCGGGGAAGGAAGCGCTGCCGCTCGCCGCATATGCCGAGGGTCCGTCCTGCATTGCGCTCGGAAATCTCCTCGATTCGCCCGACGTGCCGGAACGAATGATTGAAGCATATGTCGCGTCCGCCGGTGAAACGCTTGCCGAACGATTGATGCGCGCGTTGGAGGCGGGGCTCGATGCCGGAGGTGAAACCGGCGACGAACATGCGGCCGGTCTGCATGTGGCCGACACTTATGATTGGCCGGTGGTCGATCTGCGGGTCGATTGGCACGACGCGCCGATCGATGAATTGCGGCGCGTGTGGAATCTTTACGCGCCGCAGCGCGCCGCTTACGAATCGCGTGCGCGGGCGCCGGGCACTGCGCCGAGTTTTTAGCATCCTCATGCGCTCACTGGCGGAAATGCGACGGCATCGTTGCCACTGACGCCGATCGCAAGCTTCGCGCCCTCTTTCCACGCGTCATTGACATCTTTCGCACTGAGCCGCATCAGAACGCGTGCCTGAGAAACCTGCGGTGCGTCGACATAAAGATCGACATGGCCGCCCTGGTAGATCGACGCGGCGACCACACCATCGAATGCGGCGTCGTTTGTGGACGATACGTGCAAATGTTCAGGCCGGATAAACAGGTCGACATTTGTTCCGATGGCCGTGCCGATCAGAGGCTCGGCGGGTACCGTGACGATGGTCTTGCCGATCGACACCGCCGCGCGGTCGCCGTCGAAACGTTCGAGCCTTGCGCGCAGCCATGAGCCCTCGCCGATGAACGAGGCGACGAAGCGATCTGCCGGGCGCCGGTAAAGCTTCTCCGGCGTATCGATCTGGCAGATGCGGCCACCAGACATAACGGCGATGCGGTCCGACAGCGACAGGGCCTCGCTTTGATCGTGGGTTACGAAAATTGTTGTGACCCCGAGGGTTCGCTGAATTTCCTTCACCTCGACCTGCATGGAGGCGCGCAAATTCTTGTCTAGTGCGGAGAAGGGCTCATCGAGCAGAAGCACCTTGGGGCGGATCACCAGTGCTCGCGCCAGCGCCACGCGCTGCTGCTGCCCGCCGGATAGTTGCCGAGGCTTGCGATCTTCAAAGCCCGCCAGCTTCATCATCGCCAGGGCTTCGGTTACACGCGTCTTGATCTCGTCCTTGGCAGCGCCGCGCGCCTTCAATCCGTACGCCACGTTGTTGGCGACGGTCATGTGCGGAAACAGCGCGTAATTCTGAAACACGATGCCGGTCTTGCGTTCGAAAGTCGGCACATCGGTGACCAAGGCGCCATCGATAAAGATTTCTCCCTCGTCAGGCGAGAGAAACCCGGCGACCAGATTGAGCAACGTGGTCTTGCCGCAGCCGGACGGACCGAGAAGGGTCATGAACTCGCCGCGGCCGATCTTCAACCACGCTTTGTCCAGCGCCACGCTCGTGCCGAAACGCTTGCTGACGCCGTCGAGCTGCACGGCAATATCGCGCGCAGGCTCCACGTTCACGGCCGGAACGGCCTTTTCGAACACAAGATCAGCGGGCCTGCTCAACATTCAACACCTTTCCGAGACCAAGATACGCATTCGCGATGGTCAGCAGCGTCGCCGTCACCACAATGAAAATAACCGACAAGGCCGCCATGGTCGGGTCGGCATATTCGCGCACATAATTGTACATCGCGACCGGCAGTGTTTGAGTGCGTTGCGACGTGACAAACAGCGAGGCGGTAAACTCGTTAAAGGACAGGATGGCGGCAAACAGCCAGCCGCTGACCAGGCCCGGCATCAGCAGCGGCAGCGTGACCGTCCCCATCACGCGTCCCGGCTTTGCTCCGAGGCTCGCTGCCGCCAATTCCAGCCGTTGATCGAGATTGCGTAGCGAAATGTAAACACTGCGCAGCACGAATGGCAGGACCAGAATGACGTGACATACGACCACGACGGCAAAACCCCGCGAGGCTCCGATGTTGGCGGCGAGAATCAGCAAGCCAAGGCCCACTGTGAAGTGTGGCACCACCAATGGTGCGAGCAGTAGTCCCTCGATTACGCTTTTGCCACGAAAAGTGTAGCGATCGAGCACAAAGGCAAAGCCCGCGCCGACGCATAACGCGATGGTCGAGGACAGCAGCATGACGATCAGGCCGTTCTGAAAGCCGGTCTGGAAATCCCGATAGCTGATGGCCTTGTAGAACCAGCGTAATGACAATTGCTCCGGCGGGAACGACAACAGTGCCTTGTCATTGAAAGCGGCGATCGCGACCACGACCGCAGGCAAAATGATGAAACCGAGAATTGCCACCACCAAGGCCCGTCCCGCCCAACTCATCATCCGGTGGCGTAGCGGTTTCGCCATGTCAGTGCAGTCCGACTTTTTCGAGCGGGCGTAATAGGCGCCGCATCAGGAAGATCGACAGATAGGTCAGTAGCAGACCGGCAACGCACAGCGCGGCCGCAAACGGAAAATTGAAATTCGCAAAGCCAAGCTGGTAAACGAGGTTCGACACCATGTTGACCTTGCCGCCGCCGACGAGTTGCGGCGTGGCGAAAGCGCTGAATGTCCAGGCGAATGCCGTGGTGAGGCCGGCGACAATGCCGGGTCCCGACAATGGCAGCGTCACCGTGAAGAAAATCCGTGCCGGACCAGCGCCCAGACTTTCGGCCGCCTTTTCATAATCGGGGTCGATATGCGAAATCGCCGCTGCAAGCATCACGACCACCACAGGCAGCGTGACGTGCACAAGCGCAATAGTGACGCCGGTGACGGTGAACAGCAGCTGCAGTGGTTGTGCGATGATGCCGGTTTTCAGGAGGACGGAATTGACGAAGCCGTTATTGCCGAGGACCACGATCCAGGAATAAGTCCGCACCACCTCGCCGAGAAACAGCGGTGTCACGGTCACAATGAGAATAAAGGATTTGACCGCAAGGTTGCTGGAGCGCACCAGCGCATAGGCGAGAGGATAACCGAGCACGAGACTGATGACCGCCGTCAGCAAGCACAGCCAGACCGTATCGGCGAAGACCCGTGCATAAAGGGGACGCAGCATGGCGGTGAAGTTGTCGAACGTGAAGCCGCCGACATCGAGCGAGCCGGGAATTTGTGCTCGCACGCTGTATTGCAGAATAGCCGCCATCGCGATCGTGAACACGATCGCAACCACCGCCGCCGGGGCGGTGAACAGACGGAAAAACGGCCGCCGGCGGATCGCTGCCGATATCGAGGGAGCTGGGTTATCCACGGTTCAACCTGATACGAAACAGACGCCGGGCCCGCATGATACGAGCCCGGCTGACGGCATCAGTTGATCACATTCTCGGTGAACCACTTTCTCCATTCACCGGTTTTCTCGGCGCGGAGCTTGTGATCGATTACCAGTGCTTCCTTGTTCCACTGATCGGGTGTGGTGAACACGCCGGGCAGCTTCGCAACGTCCGGAGCGAGTTTCGCGGTCGTCACGACCGGGCTGCCCTTCTTCATGGTGGCAACTTCGGACTGGATCGCTGGATCGAGCATCATGTTGATGAACTTGTAAGCGAGGTCGGCCTTCTTTGTGCCCTTCATAATGCCGATGGTGTCGATACCCAGTACGGCGCCTTCCTTGGGGATCGCCAGTTGAACATTCACGCCCTGGCTGGCGATGTGGTAGGCATTCATCGACAGCATCACCTGGACCGGCGCTTCGCCATTCTGCATCAATTGCTGCGAAGCGGCGTCATTGGCGTAGTAGGCCTTGAAGTTCGGCTTCAGCGCCTTCAGCTTGGCGCTACCCTTTTCCCAGCTTGCCGCATCGCCGCCTTCAAGCTTCGCAGCGACAACCACTAGATGGCTCGCATCGAAATCGGGGGCGGAAATCTTGCCTTTCAGTTCTGGCTTCCAGAGGTCGGCCCAGGAGTCGAATTTCATTCCAGCCGGAACCAGATCGGGGCGATAGCCGATCGTATAGACATAAGCCCATGAGCCGATGTGGTAGGGGCTGATCTTGGCCTGTTCGACAAGCGATTTGGCGTTCGGAATCTTGGCGAGATCAAGCGTCTCATAAAGTCCGTCATTGGCGTAAAGCCAGCCCACATGCGATGTGGTGAAAGTAATGTCACTTTCCGGGCTGCCCTTGGCGAGCTTTGCCTTATTCAGCCGGTCAATGGTGCCGCCGGTGATGAACTCAATGTCAGCGCCGGTTTCAGCCTTGAATTTCTTGGCAACGGTTTGCTCAACCAGATCCTTCCAGCTTCCTCCCCAGATCGAGACGACAAGTTTTTCGGCAGCGAAAGCCGGCGCTGCCCACAAGATGGCTGCAAGCGCCGCAGATGCGACGAGAATCCGTTTCATGCTCATACTCCCTCTCTGTAATCGTCCCGAGGGCAAGCAATTTGCGCGCCATCGGGTGACGCAAAAATTCCGCAACGGAAATTCCTTGCCGGAACTCCCATTGCGTTATGCTCTTCGAGCGCTTCTCCCCCGTGCCGAAAAAAGCACGCCGTTTCTTCGTAATCCGTCATCGCAACGCCCGACTCGCGCGTGACGGTTATGATCTGTTGCGGATCAGCTTCGATCCGCAGAAACCTCGGCGATAATGTCGATCTCCATCAGATATTCAGGTTTGGCGAGACCCTGCACGATGATTCCTGTCGATACAGGGAACACGCCTTTGAGCCATTTTCCGACGACGCGATAAACCGCCTCGCGATAGGCGCGATCGGTGATGTAGATCGTGATCTTGACCACATCTTCCAGCCTTGCGCCTGCCTCTTCAAGAAGGATCTTCGCGCATTTCATCGCATTCTCGGTCTGCGCTGCAGCATCGCCAATGCCGACGATATTGCCGTCGAGATCCATCGCGGTCTGGCCGCGCAGATAAACGGTGTTGCCGGCGCGAACCGCCATGCACACATCGTTATCAAGCTTTTGTTCCGGGTAGGCGTCGCGCGTGTTGAACTTGCGGATACGAAGATGGGACACGGCGGCGATGCTCCTTAAGCTGCCAGTAATCTACGGAAATTTCGGTCGGCGAACAGTAGCGGATTGCCATCGTTGCTAACGAGATCGACCACCTCGCCGACCAGGATGCGATGCGTGCCGAAGTCGAATATCGAAGCGGTCTTGCAGTCAAAGGCGGCGAGTGCGCCGTGTAGCGCGGGTGCGCCGGTTGCAAGCTGTTGCCAGCGGCCGCTGGCGAAGCGATTCTCCCGCAATTCGGGGATCATGCCGGCGAAGGCTTTGGCGACGCTTTCCTGGTCGTCCGCAAGCACATTGGCCACGAAAGCGCCATTGCGCATAATAGTTTCGAGCGCGCGATTGTCGCGATGAACGCAGGCGACAACTGAGGGCGGCTCCATCGATAGCGAGCACAGGGTGGAAACCGTAACACCAGCGCGGCCGGCGGCACCATCTGTTGTCAGGATGGCAACGCCGGAGGCGGTTCGCCGCATCGTTTCTTTGAAGCGATCGGCGATACCGTGTGTCATGCACTGCTGCCCGTCACGCGATCGGACAGATCGGCCGCGCGTTTGACGAAATCGAGCGGGCCCGAGAAGTCGAAGGAATTGTAGACCGCAGCCAGGTGATTGAAGTGCGGTGCCTGCGCGAATTGGATGAAGGTCAGCCGGTGGCCGGCATAGTCGGAATTGAGCAGATCCCGTGCAAAGGCCAGGAGCTTGCGTCGGTCTTCGGCCTGCCAGTTGTCATTGAGGCTGTAGAATTTCTCCAGCCAGCTGCCGGACCCTGACGATTTGAAAGCCGCCTCGTTTGGTGTGACGCAGATCTGACCGCCACACAACTCGCGGGCGATATGCATCATCTGTGGCAGATTTGCACAGGCGAAGATACGGCCGGCATAAAGCATCGGCTGGTTCGGCATCAGCAGGTCGCCGGGGCTTTTCTGCGCTGCGGCGATGGCGGCCGTCAGGTGCGCGTTGATACCCTCACGATAGCAGACGAGGTCGGCCAGCTTCTCCCGCACGGATTGAATCTTGTCGAGACCGGTCTGCTTGGCGTTCCACATGGCCGCGCCGATCATCATGTCGGCGACGTAGAGAATGCGCAGCGTGTAGGGGAATGCCGAATAGCGGTGCAGGGTGCCGCGGATATATTGGGCGGCCTTGGTGTAGCGATAGAAGAACACGTCCTCCCAGGGGATCAGGACATTGTCCAGCACCATCAGGAAGTCGACTTCATCGAACTTGTTGGCGAGCGGATAGTCGGCCGCACCGGCACGGCCGGCAAAGCCCGAGCGCGCGATATGCTTCACGCCCGGCGCGCCCATCTTGACAATGCCGCCGACGGCATAGTCCGACAATTGCTCGTTAGTCCAGGCGCCCACGGTGGGCTTCAGAAAGGCCTGATCGGCATAGCCCGAAGCGGTTTCGTATTTCGCTCCGCGAACGATGATGCCGGCATCGGTCTCCTTGACCACATGCACCATCATGTCGGGATCCTGATCCTGCGGCGCCTTGGAGCGGTCGCCCTTGGGATCGGTATTGGCGGAGACATGAAAGACGTCGGTCTCGATCACCGCCTGGATATGATTGGCGATGTTCTTGCCGAAGCGGGGATCAATCTCGTTGAGCACATCGCTTCCGTCATAGAGCGACCACATCTCGCCGACGGTTTCGTCGCCAACCCGCGTCACTACACCCTTGATGTCGTTCATCACCGCGTCGCAGGCGGCCCATTTGTCGTGCCAGTCCTTCTGTTCGCGCGGAAGCCGGTTGAAGATCGAGTGCTGGTTGTTGTCTTCGACATAGGTCAGCGTCGAGGCATGGACGTCCTCGTGCTGCATGTCGTACATCCGCGCGCGGATATCGACGATCGGCTTGAGGCTCGGGTGCTTGGTCGGGTCGGAGATCCTTTCGCCGTCGATCCAGATTTCGCGTCCGTCCCGAAGGCCGTCCCGGTACTGTTCGCCCGTCCGGATCATCGCTCATTCTCTCCGCGTCTTGATCGTGATCAAAGTTTGCGTGGAAGGACTAAATCGATAAAATAATTTATTCTGTCGATCTTCATCGGATTTTCTGATGAAGGGAAGGGTTTATGAACCTCTCGTTGCGCCAACTCCGGTATGTGGTGGCCGCTGCCGATAGTGGTCACGTCACCGATGCTGCCAAGCGGCTCAATGTGTCGCAGCCGTCAATTTCCAGCGCGATCGCCGACCTGGAGGCCGAAATCGGCGTGCCGATATTCATCCGCCATCATGCGCGCGGCGTCACCTTGACACCGGTCGGCGAGCGGGTGGTGAATGAAGCGCGGCTGTTGCTCAAGCATGCGCAGGACTTCGCCCAGAACGCTGTCGAACACGGCGATGCGCTGAAAGGCGAGATTGCTGTCGGCTGCTTTCTGACGCTTGCGATCCGCTTTATGCCCGGACTTCTGGCCGGTTTTGCGCAGAAATATCCAGGAATTACGGTGCGTCTGCAGGAAGGCGATCAGGAAGAGATGATCTCGACCATGCAGGCGGGCCGGATCGAGCTGGCACTGGCCTATAGCCTTGCGGTGCCGGACGAAATCGACGCGCAGCCGCTGATCGATCTGCCGCCTTATGCCATCGTTTCTGCCAATCATCCGCTGGCACGACGGCGGTCCGTAAGCCTCAAAGAACTGGGCGACGAGCCGTTTATTCTGCTCGATCTGCCCTATTCTCGGGATTACTTCTTCGGACTTTTTCGTGCTGTCGGGCTTGAGCCACGCATCGTGTTTCGCTCACGGTCGCAGGAATTGATCCGCGGCCTTGTTGCGCATGGTCACGGCTTTGCGATTCAGAACGCCATCCCCGCAACCACCATCGCCTATGACGGCAATAGCATCGCGGTGCTGGCGCTGGAAGAAACACTGCCGCCGACCCGGATCATGACGTTGCGGCTGAAGCAATATGGCGTGCGGCCGGCGGTGCGGGCGTTTCAGGATTATGTCCATAGCGCCTTTTCTGCCGGCGGCATTTTCGCGCCGGGATCAATAACCCCGCCGCGGGTCAATTTGGTGAAGCGGCGGTAAACCGGCGCGTACGCGCCGGATACTCTCGGCAACCTCGCGGGCGGCGGCTTCGGGCACCGTGATACTGGCGAGATGCGGCGTGATCAGCACATTGTCCATGCGCCAGAAGACATGATCCTTCGGCAAAGGCTCGACCGTGAAGACATCGAGCGTCGCTTCCGCGATATGACCTGATTGGAGCGCCGCAATCAGCGCGGTTTCATCGACCACGGCGCCGCGTGATGCGTTGATGAGCTTCGCGCCGTTGGGCAACAGAGAAAGCCGTCGTGCATCAAGCAGCCCACGCGTTTCCGGGGTCAGCGGCAGCATGATGACCAGGATTTCTGTGTCTGTGAGGAAGGCATCGAGCGTATCGAGGCCCGCGCTGCATGTGACGCCGGCAATCTGTTTGGCGCTGCGGCTCCATCCACGCACATCGAAATCGAGGCCGGCTAGTGCCTGTGCCGCCGGTCCCCCCAGTTCGCCGAGACCAAGAACGCCGACGCGAATGTCCGACAGGGCGCGCGGGTGAACGTATTGCCATTCGCTGCGGCGTTGCGCGCGTTCGAAAATATGGATGTCGCGCGCATAGCGGATGACCGAGAACATCACATAGGATGTCATCAGCGAGACCATGCCGGTATCGGACAGACGCGAGATCGGCACATTGGGCAGATCGGTGCGGCCGACGAGAGAGTCGACGCCGGCGCCGAGGTTGGTGACGAGCTTGAGGTTCGGAAACCTTGCGAAAAATCCAGTCGGCGGCTTCCAGGTCAGCGCATAATGAACCGTGTCGGGCGCTACAGCCTCCGGATCGGTGTGAAAGGTGAGATCCGGCAGCTCGTCAGTGAGGGTCTTCTTCCACGCCTGCGGGTCGTCGAACTCGCTGTAGAAGATCAATGCGTCGCGGTTCATGCTTTATCCGCCTGTGCGAGCAGTTGCGCCATTGCGGTGATCGCGAGTTCGTAGCCGAGCGGTCCCAGGCCGGCGACGATGCCGGTGGCTGCTTTCGAGATGAACGAGTGGTGGCGGAAAGGCTCACGCTTGTAGATATTGCTCATATGCACTTCGATGACCGGCTTTTCGAACGAGAGCAGGGCGTCGAGGATCGCGATTGACGTATAGGTCAGGCCGGCGCCGTTGATCAACAATCCATCCGCATCCAGCCTAGCCGCCTGGATCCAGTCGATGAGTTGTCCCTCATGGTTCGACTGCTTGAAGTCCAGGTTCACGCCGAGGCTTTCAGCGTGTTTGCGGCATCGTGCTTCGATTTGCGGAAAGCTTTCGGACCCGTAAGTTCCCTTGGCGTCGAGTCCATAGAGATTGGCATTGGGTCCGTTGAGGAAGATGATCCGCCGTTGTGTCACGACAAGCTCCGGTGGGAGGAACGCTTGCAATAGTTAGCCAAGCTCTGCTTGAACTCTGCAACCGTATAATTTGCCATTGTCCTCACTTATTTTATCGCGGCAGTCGCGGCAGTCGCGGCATCCTGGCAAATCAGTCGGGACCATCTATCCGTTTGCGGGCGGCGCCGGCCAGCAAGCAATGCTAACAACGAAACATGAAGACCATCGTGGTTCAACGCTATTCTGAAAATGATTGCTGCCGGGCTGAAGTCGACACGCTCTGACAAAGTCTCGGTAATCAGATTATGCTGAGTTGTCGGAGTCTCGGTCCCAAGAGCTGCTTCGAAGATCAGGGTAAGGCTTGCCATCCCTCCCAGTCGTGTATCGCGCCGCCGGCGAAGGAGGAGTGTGCGGCTGCCGCACGGGAGATGACGTTATAATCAGCGAGAACCGCGGCCTTTGAGTTCTTCGGGGGGGTATCAGCATATGAAACGTGGACGCCAGCCCCAGCATGAGTCTCCATGCCGAACAGGATCCGGGGGTGTCTCTCGCGCAGGGAGTCGGCATAGGTCAGTTCGCTACTAATGCGTCTGATCACGTTCGCCGGATTTGTGTTGTAGGACATGATGACATAATCCTGAACGATCAGCATCAGATGGTGCATCAAATCCTTGCGGGCGCCCTCGTGGATCGCGGTCAATGGCTCGCCTTCATAGTCGTCGAGCCAACTTGGGATCGCCGCCGAGTACGTAATGTTTGCGGCCCTTGCCTTGCTCGACAGCGTCGCATGCATCGAGAGCCATTCGGTGAGAATCCCGTCGCGATCGGCATGCTGTGTGGGCGTGAGTTTGCTCTCCGCTAGCCCATTGTGAAATCGAATTTTGCCATCTGCTTGGTCGTCGTGAAACTCGATGTCTGAGTGAAAGCCGATAAAGCGGACTGCATTCCGTTGGTTGAATACGATCATCGCGTCCGCAGCTCGATAGAGGCCGACGGGTCCTTCAACATCTGAAAAATAGCCGCGCCATCCTTCCATGCCCCAAGCATGAATTCCCAACTGGCGCAATTTCACGAGCAGTTTCCGTAATGCTGGTTCGATCGCGGTGTAGTCGTCCGCCCGCAAGAACAAGAACACGTCGGTTATTTTCGCCGCAGCGATACCGTCGAGAAATTTCATCCGCTCGACGTCGTTCATTGCGATAGTTCGGGTCGACCAGACCCACATGGCTCGAAGCTGACGATTTTTCTCGCCGGGATCGGCAGATGTCGTCACAAATGTTAGCGTGAGGGTGATGAGTGAACACGCTATCGTTTTGAAAAGCATATCGCTCCTTAAGAGAAACGCGCTAATCACCGCCGCCGGGAAACCATCGGTATCCGGTCACCCCTACCTTTGCCGCCAACGGGAAGACAACGCCTTCATCCAGCGCAATTCGGGCGACTTGGCCGCGCATCGTAGGACGAAACGTCTTCTGAAATTCCGGCGGAAGCTGCACAGTGATCGGAAGGATTTCGATGACTGTGCCTTGATTCGAGAGAAAACCGTATGACACCGTGACGCGTTCGCCCTTGCGGACTTTGTAAAGAGTGCCCGTTTCGAGGTAGGCAAGGACGAAATTGTCGTTGGCGTGGATCTCCGCCAGGTAATCACCTGACTTCAGAACGTCGCCTCGTTGCGCAACGCGCGATCCGATAACTCCGGTAGCGGGCGCGATGACACGCCCGTCATTATAGTGTGCACGGATCTCGTCGAGGGCGTCCTTTGCGTCGTTCTGAGCCTTCTTCAAGTTCTCTAATTGTTCCATCGAGCTTCGTCGTTCGGCCTCACGGATGGCCTTCTCCTGCAGGGCGGCGTAGCGCTCACGGACGGCGCTGCTGATGTAGGTGTCACTCACGAATCCCGATGAGCGAGTTGCATTGACCCGCCTCAAGGTAGCTTCCGCCTCATTAAGGCGTTCGGACGCGCGATCAATGACGGCATTGGCGACGTCTACACGGATCATGAGTTCCGCCTGCCGTGCGTAGGTTTCAGCATGGCGTGCCGTCAGAGTCGCGACCGTTTCGGCGACTTGGGCTGATCGAACAGTCGCTAGCAAATCGCCTTTCTTGACCTTCTGACCTGGACGAACGGTCAGTTGCATAATTTCGGAATCATATGGGAAGGCCACAGCGATCCGCTCGGCACTCACGATACCGTCTGCTTGCAGCCACAGCGTTGGCCCGACGACCAGGTTGGCCAAGTAGGCGAACAGAGCCGCAACCGCGAGAAGATAGACGTAACGACTATATCGTCGCCGGCTGCTGCGAACATCGTTCTTGAAGCGATCCGCTCTTGTGCGAGAGTGAATGCGCCGGATCATCATCAGCCTCAATAATAATCGGATATGTTGAGGACACGCTGAGGTACATAAGAGTCCTTATAGGACTGCCGAAGCACCCATTCTTCGAAGTAAGCCCATATCCGCACCCATCGCATGACGTAGCCATTGAACAGGCCATAGGTTGCAACATAGGGCAGCAACCCAATGACAGTGCGAAAGTCGTGTCGTCGTGAGACAAACACCGCAAGTGCAAAGGCGACAGTATCGAGGGCCACGTAGATCAGTCCGACTGCGGCGAGGAGAATCCATGCGCTGGATCCGAAAACAAAAAAAAGCCATGCGATATAGAGCGGAAAAACAAGCGTCACGACTAGGTTGAGGAGCACAAATTCGGTCTGTTCGATGACGTCCCTTGTGCGGAAGCGGCCGCGGGTGGATGTGAACATATCGCGAAATTTGCGAAGACGGATGCGCAGTGCATCGCGATCCCAGCGGCGGCGCTGACGAACCAGCGCGGCCAATGTGGCGGGCACATCGGTCATGCACCAGGAGTCGCCGACGAAGCGTATCTTCCACCCTGATCGTCGCAAGCGCATCGTCATGTCGAGATCTTCGCCTGGGCCGGGTACGTTCATTCCCACCTGCCGCAAGGCTTCGCTCCGGAACGCGGCGAAGGCTCCGGAGGCGCAGGTAACCCATTCAAGGGAGTCAAGAGCGCGCTTACCCAACGAGATGCTTATCGCGTATTCGATTGCCTGATAGGATGCGACGATGGATTCCGACACATTGCGGACTCCGATATTGCCGCAGGCCGCACCGACACGCGGATCGCTGAACGTCTCGATGAGTTTCTCGATGGCGGTGCGATCATAGGAGCAATCGGCGTCAACGTTGATGATGATGTCGCCTGTCGCAACGTTCATGCCGAGATTGCACGCTGCAGCCTTGCCGCAACGAACATCGTTGCAGAGGGTGACGTCAATCACGCCGTTGCGCCGGAGCTCATTCAGGACTTCCCGCATGCCGTCGGTGGATCCGTCGTCTACTGCAATGATTTCGTCGGCTTTTCGGGTCTGCTCAGCCAGGGATTGCAGGCATTTTCGCATTGTCGCTGCTTCGTTATGGCCCGCGATGACAACGCTGATGCGCAAATGATCAGGCAGATAATTTGCGGGGTGCTGATCCGTGCCCACTGTTTGCGTGGCCGCGACGGCAATGAATGAGAATGTGTAGCGAGGGATTTCAAGAAGGATCATATACCAGAACATCGCCAGCCACGCGAACCAATCCAATTGTCGTAACAAGTCGAAGGGGGCGAGGCCATCGAAGGCAGGCATGGTTAGTGGCCTTGTAGCAGGTGCTGAATCTCGGACGGCGGAACTACTTCGCATTTGACGCCGGGATCGACCTGTAGAATCTCCGACAGACGCTGTCGAATATGGGCAATCGTGATAGCTGTTTCCCTCTCCGTAGTGCGTGGCAGCAGGATCAATGCTCCATCTTCGACCTCTGTGACTGAATCCACATCTCGAAGCGCGCTGTGTAATCCGTCGCGCACGAGTTGTTGCAGTTGTTTCCAAAGTCGAACGCTATAGTCACGAATTTTCTGAGCTTCTGTGAAGCTGAGGCGGAGCACCTGAAACGGAACACCGAAAGCCATTTGTTCTCTCGATGCATAACCGAGGAGGATCATAAATTCGCTCGAGCTAGGCCCAAAGCAGCTTTCGTCGGCGCAGCCGTCGAGCAGATAGTTTGTGCCCTTTGCGGTGAGCTGATAGGAAAACCAATCACGGGTTGGCATCTTTTCGGCGTCGTGGTGGCGACCACAATGAATGCAAAGAAATCCCACCGCGGAAGTGTCGTCCACGGCTCGGCAATTTTGACAGATCAGCATGGAGCCAGGTTTGTCGTAATCGAGACCGATGTGTCGTAATCCATCGCCGCATTTGGGACATTCGAAGCGCCCCGCTCTGCGAAACGTGTGCTCGCTCGCCTCATGGCTGCAACGAAAATGATGCACGATCGATTCTTCGATCAGGTGCGGCGAGCGGCATGAATGACATTCTTCTCGTACGGAGAGAATTGAGGACCGGCAGTCGGGACAAACGTACATGCGGTCGAAGAATTGCCGCTCTAGCTGCCCTCTCTCGACAAGCTGGTCGGCGGTTGCCGTGACCTCCTGCAGTTGGCCTGCGGCTGGATAGGAGATTCCGTCGAGGAGTGCTGGATTGTAAGTTGGCCGGAGTTGAGTGTTGCGTGAGTACAGTCGGCCAAGCAGAACAGCTTCGGCTGCTTTCGAGTGGCGGACCGCATTGGGGAGATCGTGCAGCCTGAGCAGAATATCATGAGCTCGCTCCCAGGCATCCCATGTTCCATTGCTGGCCGTACAATCGAACAGCGGACGATCATCTTGGACCAAACTGATAACCGGCAAAAACGGATCATCGAAATGCCGAATGAGTTGCTCCAGATCGGCGGTGGATACATTTCGCGTGGTGATAACGAGTGCGTCGACACGGCTTGAGTGACGGGTGGCGTTCCAGCCTTCTGGAACGGGACAGCCAATCGGTAACTGTGGGTATGCGGCGAAAGACAAAAAGGATTTATGGGAGATAAGGGAAATCGCGGCTTCTGCATTCATGGCGCCGGCCCTCCCGCCGCGCAATTGAGAATCCCTGCCTCGAAGGGCGTGCCCTTCTGGAGGTACCTTCGCTATTCAAGCGGCGAACCGCTGGATTCGTTCAATGCGGGTGGGGGTTGGGATTGGATGAATATCAGGGCAACAGTTCCGAACGGCACCCCATTTCCACTCGGTCGCCCCGCAGCACTTCTTACCTATCTTGGCGTTTGGGATGGCGACCAAACATGACAAATAGCAAGTCCACGAGCGCATTGCTTCCGACGTCGAGAACTGGCGTTGCAACCGCGTTTGATAGGGGCGATCGCTGAGGCTGCTCTCACGCGCTGCGCCGCAACTGTTTGAACGACTGTATGTCAGCCGCGTTTGCGGTTTTGCCCTGTTTTTTCGGCTACCCGCGATGCCAGTTCGCGGGTAGAAGGAATGCGGCGCTGCGGATCATCGGCGGCGATTTCGTCGCGGGCGAGATTTTCGAGGATGGTGAGCAGCGTCTGGCGGGTGATTGCGATGTGTTCGGCCGGCACGTCGCCGACCGCCACGCGATTGACGTCTTCGGCCAGCGGGACGAGTTTTTCCTTTAATAACCGACCCTTAGGCGTGAGATAGACATAGATCTTGCGGCGATTGTCCGGCAATTGGCGGCGCGTAACGTAGCCGAGTTTCTCCATGGCGTTCAGAGCGGAGAACGTCGTCGGCTCCATAACACCGGCTTGTTCGCTCAGTTCTCGTTGAGTCAAACCATCTTTTTCCCAGAGAATGCGCAGAAAAGTCCAATGTCCGAGCGAGACATCATGCGCCGTCAGCCGCATCTGTAATGCTCGTAGAAGGGCTCTTGTTGCGTCCTTGACGAGGTGCGCGAGGCGATCGTCGGGCACAGCCTCGCGCCAATGTTTCAGAATGGTCTGCGCGTCGGTGCTGCCTTTTGTCACCCCCTTGCCCGACTTGCGCTCCGTCATGTCCGGATCCCGATCTGATGACGCGTCGGAACCTCCGCCCGTGTCTTGGCCGATTGCAGGATGGCGAGGCAGACCTCCAGCGTCGCCATCGACCACGGTCCGTCATGCAGCGGCGGCTTGCCGTGGACCACAGCATCGTAAAATTCGTCGATCACCTCGGCGCGGGGAACGTCCGGCACCGGCACCGGATCGAGCCGCGCGTCCTTGTCGTTATAGATCATAACGCCATTGGCCATCGGACGAAGATCGGCCCGTTCGCAGGAAACAACGATGGTGCCGAAATGCTGGTGCTGCCGATCTGGCGAAACGGCGTTCGATGATGGCGCATAATTCTTGCCACCGTAATTGCGCGCCGCCTTCAGCGCCGCTTCCTCATTCGCATTCGTTGCCGCCTGCAAGGCGGCGCGGCCAGCGCCGTAGCGCGAGGGATCCTTCGGCAATCCCATCTCGCCGATCCAGCCCTGGAACTCATCGGAATCGAAATGCGCATAGCCGCTATAGGTGCATGAGGCGAAGGCGCCGTCATTAAATGTCAGCAGCGCCGAATAGGCGCCCTCCGTCGGCCGCGTCTTGTCCCAATTGCCGGTCATCGCCCGCACGGAGTTGACTCGGCCGCCGCCGAGCAGGCGCACGATATCGATCTGATGCGCGCCCTGACTGAACAGCACGCCGCCGCCCTGCGCCGTATCCATTTCTTCCGGGCGTCGCGGCCGCACCATGTAATCGGTGTAATTCAGCGCGTGGATCATCCGCGCCGCGCCATAGATACCGCTATCGATCAGCTTGCGGGTATGCAGGATCGGCGCATTGAAGCTGTGGCTGTGGCCGATCACGAGCATCACGCCAGCTTTCCGCACGGCATCGATCATCGCCTGGCATTCATCCAGCGTGATCGCCATCGGCTTTTCGACCAGCACATGCTTTCCATGCCGGGCGGCAATGGAGACATGCTGGGCATGCATCTGGTGAGGCGTCGCGACATAGACCGCTTCGATATCCGCGTCGCCACAAAGCTCTTCGATCGTGCCGTAAGTGCGTGCGCCGAAATCGCTCTCGAAACGCTGGCGGGCTTCTTCACGCAGATCGCTTGCAGCAACGAGTGCGATCCGGGGATCAGCCGCAAATGTCGGCAGCATCAATGTGAAAGCGCGTCCAAGACCGGCAATGCCAAGACGGATTTTGCGGTCTGCCATAACGCTACCTGCCGCTCATTCCCGCGAAAGCGGGAATCCAGTCTTGTCGCTCTGGGTCCCCGCTTTCGCGGGGACGAGCGGATGGGTTGGGTTCAATTGATCCATACTTAGGACCTCATGCCGAGCATGATGTTGTCCGAAAATCGCTTCGCACTTTTCAGCATCATGCTCTAGCGATCGATGGTGATGTCCGGCGTCTTGGCGCGCGAGACGCAGATCATGATCTGGCTGTCACGTTCCTTCTCGGTCAGCACGAGATCGCGATGGTCCACTTCGCCAGCCAGCAGCTTGGTGCGGCACGTACCGCAGGTGCCGCTTTCGCAGGAGCTCGGCACGTCTTTTCCGTGGGCGCGCATGGCTTCGAGAATGGTGGTGCCGGCTGGCACGTCGATCACCTCGCCGGTGGAGTTGAGCTTCACCTTGAACGGTTGATCGTCTGGCCGACGCGCGTCGGATTCGCTGAAAGCCTCGAAGTGGATCGAGGTCGGTGTCCAATGACCTGTCGCGTCACGGACCGCCTCCATCAACCCGCGTGGACCGCAGCAATAGATGTGCTCGCGATTCTTGCGCTCTTCGACAATCGGCCAGAGGTCCAGCCCCTTTGATGGATCGCCGCCATCGTAGTGGAACACGACCTTGCCCTTGAGTTCGGGTGCGCTCAGTTCGTCACGAAACGCCGTCATCTCGGGCGTGCGCGAACAATAATAGAGTTTGAATTTCTTGGCGGGATCGTCCTTCAACGCATGGATCATGGCGATGAAGGGCGTGATGCCGATGCCGCCGGCGATGAAGATGAAATTGTCGCCACGTTGCGGCAGGGCGAAGGCATTGTCCGGCGCGGAGATCATCCACTCGTCGCCGACCTTGGTGTTGTCGATCAGATAGATCGAACCGCCGCGTCCGTTGTCTTCGCGCTTGATCGCAACGCGATAATGGCTGCGGTCAGCCGGATCGCTGCACAGCGAATACTTTCGCATCAGGCCATTCGGCACCCGCAAATTGATGTGCGACCCTGCGGTGAAGGCAGGCAACTCTTCGCCGTCCTTATGGCGCATCTCGAACAAGTGGATGCCGTCGGCAATTTTCTCAGCGCGGGTGATCTGAACGGGGATGTCGGCTTGCACGGTATTATTCATCTTCCATCAGTCGCTTAAGGGTCGTCTGCCTACGTTGCAAATTCCCGGAGGATGCACAATCGGGGGCGAGGTTCGGCTCGACACCAGAATGGAATTACTATAGGATAAAAACTTAGAGAGCTAATATTATTAGCCGGTCCGGCCTTGCGGGAAGCGGAGGGATGCCATGATGACGAGCGAGGAAAACGACCTTCTGTGCCGCGTCGAGGGCGATGCGCCGATGGGTCAGATCATGCGGCGACACTGGATGCCGGCCTGTCTGATCGAGGAGGTCGCCGAGCCCGACTGTCCGCCGCTGAAAGTCCGTTTGCTTGGCGAGGATCTCGTCGTGTTCCGCGACAGTGACGGGCGCGTTGGGGTCATCGACGAATATTGCCCGCATCGGCGTGTGTCGCTGGCCTTTGGCCGCAACGAGGAATGCGGACTGCGCTGCCTTTATCATGGCTGGAAGATGGACGTTGAAGGCAACGTCATCGAGATGTCCTCGGAACCGCCGGAAAGCGGTCTTGCCGAGAAGGTGAAGATCAAGGCCTATCCAACGCGGGAATGGGGCGGATTTGTCTGGACCTATATGGGACCGGCCGAAACCATGCCGGAATTCGAGCCTCCGGCCTTTGCGCCACGCGAAGACACACGGGTGTCGATCGTCAAGATTCACGTCGGCTGCAATTGGGCGCAGATCCTCGAGGGACAGATCGATTCGGCGCACTCATCCAGTCTGCATTCGTCCGACATGAGGCCGGCGAAGGTCGATGCGGCGAAGGCGGTCGACACGCACTGGCTGCGCCCATCCACGGACAAGGCGCCGCGCCTGCAGGTTGAACGAACCAGTTTCGGCTTCCATTACGCGGCCATCCGCCGGCCGATCGCCAATGCCAACACGCACGATTATGTGCGCGTGACGGTCTATGTGGCTCCGTTCACGGCGCTGATTCCGCCGAACAATGCTTACAATGTTGCGACGGTGCTCGTGCCGGCAGATGACACCAACACGGTGTTTCACTTCATCGCCTGGAGCGACAAGGGTGGCATCGAACAGGAAGCATGGCGCAAGTTCAACGTCGCACAGCCAGGCATCGACCTCGATCGCGCGTTCAACAATCTGCGCACCCGCGCCAATAATTACGGGCAGGATCGCAATGCGATGCAGCTTGGCGATTTCACCGGCATCAAGGGCATTCCCAATCAGGACATCGCGATGTGGGAGACCATGGGGCCGATCGCCGATCGCACCAAGGAGCGGCTCGGCGCCAGCGATCTCGCGGTGGTGGAGTTCCGCAAGCTGATGGTCGATGCTGCACGGCAGATGCGCGATGCCGGTGTCGCCATTGGCCGGACCACACCGCATATTCCGCACGCAAGTATTCGATCATCCGAGAACATCGTCGCCAAATCGACCAACTGGCGGACATTCACGGTCGTCGACGCGGAGGAGAGCAAGGTCGCTTGACAATTGGTCGCCAACACGGCGCTGTTTTCGATGGTCCGCGCTTAAAATCTGACGCGTTTCATCATACCTGCTGCGGCGTATGGGATCCCCGCCTGCGCGAGGACGACAACAAGGACTGCATAACGACAAAGACTGATTTTCAAAAAAACGTCTCATCAAGAAGACGCACACACTGGGAGGACTGCAATGAAAGGATGGGCTCTTGCGCCCTTGCTGGGGCTTGCTGCCGTCGGCTATATGGCCGGCGTTTCGCCGGCCGATGCTCAGGACAAGCTGAAACTCGCTGTCGGTCAGCGCGGCAACTGGGATACGTCGGTGTCCGAGGTTGGTCAGCGCGCCGGCATCTTCAAAAAACACGGGCTGGAGCTTGAAATCGTCTATACGCAAGGTGCGGGCGAGACGCAGCAGGCCGCGATTTCCGGCAGCGTCGATATCGGTGTTGCCGCCGGCATCATGGGTGTGCTCGGCGCTTATTCCAAAGGGGCGCCGGTTCGCATTATCGGCGCCGAAACGACCGGCGCTGCCGATCTCTATTGGTACGTGAAAGCAGACTCCCCGATCAAATCATTGAAGGATACGGACGGCCGCACGCTGGCTTATTCGACCAACGGGTCATCCACACACGGAATCGTGTCCGCCTTCATGAAACAGTATGGCCTGACAGCCAAGCCGACTGCGACAGGTGGTCCTCCCGGCACATTGACGCAAGTGATGTCCGGCCAGATCGACATCGGCTGGGCGGCGCCACCGTTTGGTCTCGATCAGCTCGATCAGAAACAGATCCGTATTCTCGCCAACGGGAATGATGCTTCGGCCTTCAAGGGGCAGACGGTGCGGTTGTTGATGACGACGGCGCCGGTGCTCCAATCGCGTAAGGATGCGATCGAGCGTTACATGAAGGCGTATCGGGAAACGATCGATTTCATGTACACCGACGCTGGTCTCAAGACTTACGCGGATTGGTTGAACATTCCCGAGGCCAAGGCGCGGCGGACGCGGGACGACTTCTTTCCGAAATCCTCGATCGATCCTGATCGGATTACAGGACTCGACACCGTCGTGAAGGACGCCGTGGTCCTGAAATTCACGCCGACGGAGCTGACCAAGGAACAGCTCACCGAGCTGATCCAAATTCCGCCACGGAAATAAACGGTATCTTTCGCGCAGGCGGCTGCGGGCCTTCCCCGGCCCGTGGCCACATCCTTGTTCGCACCTGGTCACACATCCTTGTGTCGCACCTTCGGCGCTTTCGCGTACCCCCGAACATCTGCTAGTACCTCGCCCGCTATCGTGGCCTGAGGGACAATGGGCCGGCGGTGTAGCGGGGTTCAGAATGCTCGGAATGCTGCGCGCCGTGGCGCGCTTTATCAGCGACAAGATCGGCTGGCACCGGATCGGCTTTGCTCTCAGCGTCGTCATCATTGGGGTGGCGTGCGTCGTGCTGTACCGCATGCTGCACAACATCGATGTCAATGAAGTCTTCAAGGCGTTGCGCGCCACCGACACGCGGGATGTCTTCCTTGCCGCCTTGTTTGTCGCCTTCGGCTATTTCACGCTGACATTTTACGACCTGTTCGCGCTCCGTACGATCGGACGCAACGATGTTTCGTATCTCACGGCCGCGCTGGCCGGCTTCACCAGCTATTCCGTTGGCCACAATGTCGGCGCCAGTGTCTTCACCGGCGGGGCGGTCCGTTACCGCATCTATTCCGCCCACGGCGTGACGGCGGTGGAGGTGGCGAAAATCTGCTTCATCGCCGGCCTGACATTCTGGCTCGGCAACGCCACCGTGCTTGGCCTTGGAATTTTTCATGAGCCGGAGGCGGCAAGCGCAATCAATCAGCTTCCGCCCTGGATCAATCGGGCTCTGGCGAGTGTGACGCTGGCTGTTCTTGTTGGCTATGTGGTGTGGGTGTGGATGCGCCCGCGCGTGATCGGGCGCAGTGGCTGGAAGGTCGATTTGCCGGGCGGGCCGCTCACCTTGCTGCAAATCGTGATCGGCATCGTCGATCTCGGTTGTTGTGCCGCAGCGATGTATCTGCTGCTGCCGCATGAGCCGCATATCGGCTTTATCACCCTGGCGGTGATTTTCGTGGCGGCGACCCTTCTTGGCTTCGCCAGTCACTCGCCTGGGGGCCTTGGCGTGTTTGACGCTGCGATGCTGGTCGCGCTTTGGCAGTTCAACAAGGAAGAGTTGCTGGCCGCTTTGTTGCTGTTCCGCCTGCTGTACTACATCGTGCCGTTCGCGCTCGCGCTGGCGATCCTGGGCGGACGTGAAATCATCAAGGGCTTGTACACAACCCGTGTCCCGCCACTTGCCACCATCGCGGCCGATGTGCTGGTTGCGCCGGAGGACCGTGAAACGAAGGTGAGCAGCGGCGGCATCGGACAGAAGCCGTCCAATGGTGATGGACCACAGCGGTGATCCTAAATCGACGCTAAAGAGGTTCGGTGACGACGCCGGGCGGTATGGTCCCTGGATCATGGGCGCGATTGCCGCCGTCGCCGTCATGGTGCCGCTGTTCGGCGGCGGATTGCGGCCGGCGATCGGTGTCCCGCTTCTTGCGCTGCTTGCATTGGCCGCCTGGTATTTCGCGCGCCATCAGGCCGAGCGCGGCGCGGCGGCAGGCAACCAGGCGTTGCCGCGGATGCTGGATGATGACGGCACCATCGATGTCGTCGCCGCATTACCCGATCCGTCGATTCTTGTCGGTGCGGACGGGCGGGTCGTCACGCTCAATGCATTGGCCCATACGATCGCGCCGGCCTTGCGGCCCGGAGAGCTGGCCCTGCTGGCGTTGCGTATCCCGGAGGTTGTGGAGGCGGTCAGGCGCGCCGGCGTGAGCCGCAGGCCCGAGCGCGCCGAGTTCGCCGAGCGCGTGCCGTCCGAACGGTGGTTCGAGGTGATTGCGACGCCGATGCCGGACAACTCCGAGCTGGGCAGCCGTTCCACGCCGCGCCTGCTGCTGACCTTCCGCGATCTCACGCCAATCCGGCGGGTGGAGGAAATGCGGGTGGATTTCGTGGCCAATGCCAGCCACGAATTGCGTACGCCGCTCGCCGCCTTGTCGGGCTTCATCGAGACGCTGAAAGGTCCGGCCCGCAACGACGCCGCTGCCCGCGAGCGCTTCCTCGACATCATGGAAGCGCAGGCCAAGCGGATGGCGCGGCTGATCGACGATCTCTTGTCGCTGTCGCGGATCGAATTGTCGGCCCATGTGCGGCCGCAGACGCCGGTCGAATTGCTGCCGATCGTGCGCCAGGTGGTCGATGCGTTGCAGATGCTGGCCCGCGACCGCGGCGTGACAGTCGCCATTTCCGCGCCCGAGGAGGCTTTGGTGGTCTCCGGCGACCGGGATGAACTGACCCGCGTGTTCGAGAATCTGATCGAGAACGGGCTGAAATACGGGGCTTCGGGCAAGCGCGTGGAGATCACGCTGTCGCGCGCCTTCACGGTCGGCGGTGATGAGGAAGCCGTCGTCGCGGTGCGCGACTACGGGCCCGGTATCTCGGGCGAGCATATGCCGCGGCTGACCGAGCGGTTCTATCGCGTGGATGTCACCGAAAGCCGGGCCCAGGGCGGCACCGGTCTCGGTCTTGCTCTGGTCAAGCACATCATGAACCGGCATCGCGGCCGGCTCAGCATCGAAAGCCGGTCCGGCGAGGGGGCGACATTTTCCGTCCGTCTGCCGGTGTCCACATCCCCGGCCCTTGGGCCTAGGAAATAACCTTTAAAAATCAATTGATTACAATGTCATCCAGACGTCATCCGGGCGTCATAGAAGCGAAGGCATGTCGTCATAGCTGACGGGACGCAAACGGCTGGTCTTTCACGATCTCGCTTTCAGAGGCCGACCGTCCCGAACAACTCGAAGGAGAGATGCCTTGAAAACCCAGACCCTCGCCAGCGCCTTCGCGCTCGTGACGGCCGGCATGCTGATGGCCGGCACCGCCGAAGCCCGCGATCAGATCCGCGTCGTCGGTTCGTCCACGGTCTATCCATTCACCACGGCGGTTGCCGAGCAGCTTGGCAAGACCGGCGGCGTGAAGACCCCGGTCGTCGAATCCACCGGTACCGGCGGCGGCATGAAGCTGTTCTGCGCCGGCCTCGGTGTGGAGCACCCGGACGCCACCAACGCCTCGCGTCGCATCAAGAAGAGTGAGCTCGATCAGTGCCAGAAGAACGGCGTCAAGGATGTGGTCGAGCTGACCGTCGGCTATGACGGCATCAGCGTGGCCCAGTCGAAGGACGGCCCGGCGATCAAGCTGACGCTGCCGCAACTGTTTCTGGCGATTGCCAAGCAGGTGCCGGGCGCAGACGGCAAGCTGGTCGCCAATCCGAACAAGACCTGGTCCGACATCGATTCCTCGCTTCCGAACGTGAAGATCGAAGTGCTCGGCCCCCCGCCGACCTCGGGAACCCGCGACGCGCTGCATGAATTGCTGCTCGAAAAGGGCGCCGAAGGGATTCCGGCCATGGCCGCGTTGAAGAAGGCCGATGCAAAAGCCTTTGAGGCGGCCTGGAAGTCGCTCCGCGAAGATGGCGCCTATGTCGAGGCCGGCGAGAACGACAACCTGATCGTTCAGAAGCTGACCGCCAACAAGAATGCGTTCGGAATCTTCGGCTTCTCCTTCCTTGAGGAGAACACCGCCAAGCTTCGCGGCGTTGCGCTCAACGGCGTGGCTCCGACTTACGACAACATCGCAGACGACAAGTATCCGGGTTCGCGTCTCCTGTATGTCTACGTGAAGAAGCAGCACGCGGGCGTTATCCCTGGCATCGACAAGTTCGTGGCCGAATTCGTATCGCCCAAAGCGATTGGTGAAGACGGCTATCTGTCGAAGAAGGGTCTTGTGACCTTGCCGAAAGCGGAAGCCGACAAGGTTCGCAAGTCGGTTATTGAAATGAAGCCGCTTGCGGCCGACCTGCTCGGTTCCTAACCGAAAAACAAGGGCAGCCGCGCCAAATGTGCGGCTGCCCTTTTCACATCGGCCATTCGATGTGCGCGTGAAGATGACAACAGTAAATTATGATTTTCAAAAATCCGGTTCTGTCCGGGGGATGTTGAGGCCATGACCTCACTGTATTTTCTCGGCCTCGCTGTTTTGGTGATTGCCGGCTATCTTTTCGGCCGATCGCGTGCTGTCGCGACCAGCAAAGGCGCTCTGCTTCATTCTCGCCCGATCTATCACGGCGCTTTCGTGGTCATCAGCGTTCTGATCCCGATGCTGCTGATCTTCATCATTGCGGCCCCGATTGCCGAGAATATCGTCAATACACAGGCGATCAGTGCGCTTGATCCGGCAATGCTCGACAACAGCCTTCATCGCGGCGCGGCTCTCCGCGATATCCAGGCCGTTGCGTCCGGCCATTATTCCGGTCAACCGAGCGCAGCGCTTCAAAACGCGGCCGAAGTCTATACGTCGCTGCGATCCTGGACCACGACACTTATTGTGGGGGCCGGCTGGATCTTTGGTCTTCTCGGCATCGCTTATGCGTTGCGCACGATTTCGGTGCAATTCCGGGCGCGTAATCATGTCGAAACCGTTGTGAAATATGCCCTGCTGGCGGCGGCCTGCGTTGCCGTTCTCACTACGATCGGCATTGTCTTTTCGGTCCTGTTTGAAACGCTCCGCTTCTTTCAGAAGGTATCCCCGCTGGACTTTCTGTTTGGGCTGCAGTGGAGTCCGCAGACCGCAATCCGCGCGGATCAGGTGGGCTCGTCCGGCGCCTTCGGCATCGTGCCGCTTGTCGCGGGCACCCTGCTGATCACAACGATTGCCATGCTGATTGCGGGTCCGGTCGGTCTGCTCGCCGCGATTTACATGGCGGAATATGCGACACCGCGTTTCCGTGCATTTGCCAAGCCAATTCTGGAAATCCTCGCGGGCATCCCCACGGTCGTTCTTGGCTTCTTTGCTGCGCTGAGTCTCGCGCCGTGGGTTCGGTCCGCCGGCGAGGCGCTTGGATTGAACGTTGCTTCTGAAAGCGCGTTGGCCGCCGGCATCGTCATGGGGATGATGATCATTCCGTTCGTGTCCTCGTTGTCCGATGACGTCATCAATGCGGTTCCGCAATCCTTGCGCGATGGCTCCTACGGGATGGGCGCGACGAGATCGGAAACCATCAAGAGAGTGGTGTTGCCCGCCGCGCTGCCCGGCATCGTGTCGGCTTTCATGTTGGCGATCAGCCGGGCCGTCGGCGAGACAATGATCGTCGTGATGGCTGCGGGCCTCGCCGCCAACCTCACGTTCAACCCGCTTGATGCGGTGACGACATTCACGGTTCAGATCAAGACGATCCTGGTGGGCGATCAGGAGTTCGACAGCGCCAAAACGCTCGCAGCTTTCGCACTTGGATTTGTTCTTTTCTTCTTCACACTCGCGCTCAATATCATCGCCATGCAGATCGTGAAGCGATATCGGGAACAGTATGACTGATACGACCTTATCGGGTGTCCGGACGATCGATCGCGACACGGATGCCGCGAAAGCGCGGGTTAAGGCCCGCTATCGCGCCGAAGCCAGATTTCGCTTCTATGGACTTGCCGCGATCGGAATTACCGCGATCTTCCTCGTTGTTGTGCTCACGGACATCATTCTGAAGGGTTATCCGGCGTTCACTCAGAATGTGCTGGAACTCAAGGTCAACATCGCGGCGTCTGAGATTGACCCGAAGGGATCGCGAAATCCTGACGAAATTCGCGCCGCCGATTTTCAGGCGCTCGTTCGCAACGCTCTGCGCGAGCAGTTCCCGGATGTTCGTGACAGGGTTGGCCGCCGTCAGCTCGATAGCATTCTGTCATCCGGTGCGGCCGACTATCTGCGTAACCGTGTTGTGGCCGATCCGGCGTTGATCGGTCAGACGATTACGGTTCCGGTGCTGATGTCGTCCGACGCCGATCTCTATTTCAAGGGCGTCGGCACCAAGGTCGTGAAAACACCCGGTCGAGGAACGGCAACCCCGAGTGCCACATCGGGTGAAATCGAGGTCAAATCGACCGCGAGTGATTTCGCCAACACACTGGCCTTGGTGAAGCAATCTCTGACATCCAAGGCGCGGAGTGAAACGCTCGAAGCTGAGCGTCTTAAGAGCTATGCCACACGTGCAGATGCCCAGAAGGCGCAGCTCGAATCTGAAATGACAGCGGCAAGGTCAGCCAATAACGCGGCGCGGATTGCAGCGCTTGAGCCGCAGCTTGCCGGCGCAACAGATCAGGCGACCTCGCTGAACGCTCGTGTAAAGGAACTGCGGGACGACGCTGCTGCGCTGGAGGTTCGTTACAAGAACCAGGCTGCGCCCGAGCCGATCTCGGACCATATGGCGAGCCTCCTGATTGCGATCAACGGAGGCGTCGTGAAAGTCACCGAAGTCAGCAACGATGGCATCAAGGGTGATGCTCTGATTCCGCTGACCTCCGTGAGCCCCGCGGCTGCCGGCGCTTGGCAGATTGTCAATTACGAGACGCCAGAGTCGAGCCGTCGTCTGAACGACCGCGTCGTGACCTGGCTGGATCGCCTGAACGAAAAAGGCATGGTTCAGCATCAGTTCAATTGGCGCTTCTTCACGTCGGGCGACAGTCGCGAGCCGGAACTGGCCGGCATTCGCGGCGCGCTGGTGGGCTCTGCGCTGACACTGTTCGTGACGCTGGTGCTGTGCCTTCCTCTGGGGGTTGCCGGCGCGATCTATCTGGAAGAATTCGCACCGAAGACCTGGTGGACCGAGATCATCGAGGTCAATATCAACAATCTCGCGGCAGTGCCGTCGATCGTGTTCGGCTTGCTCGGACTTGCAGTGTTCCTGAATTTCTTCGGGTTGCCGCGTTCAGCGCCGCTGGTGGGCGGCTTGGTTCTTGCGCTGCTGGTGTTGCCGACAATCATCATCGCGTCGCGTGCTGCAATCAGAGCCGTGCCGCCCTCGATCAAGGAAGCCGCGCTTGGTCTTGGCGCCTCGCATCAGCAGGCCATCTTTCATCATGTGCTGCCGCTGGCGATGCCCGGGATCATGACCGGCACGATCATCGGCATGGCGCATGCCCTCGGTGAAACTGCGCCGCTTCTCATGATCGGCATGGTGGCCTTCATCGTCGAGACGCCGCTGAGCGTCACCGATGCGTCGACTGTACTGCCGGTGCAGATTTTCCTGTGGTCCGATCTGCCGGAGGTTGGGTTCCAGGCCCGTACCGCGGCAGCGATTATGGTGTTGCTGGCCTTTTTGTTCGTCATGAACGGTGCTGCGATCATTTTGCGCAAACGCTTCGAGCGGCGCTGGTAGAAAAGCGGGAGTTGGAAATGCTGGCTATGAATGTCATGGTTAAACCGGCTGAAGCCGTCGCCTCCGAAGGAGCGAAGGCGCCGGCCAAAGTGACTGCTCGAAACGTCAACGTTTACTACGGCGACAAGCACGCCCTGAAGGACGTCAGCGTCGATATCCCGGAGCGGTCGGTGATGGCTTTCATCGGGCCATCGGGTTGCGGAAAATCGACCTTCCTTCGCTGCATCAACCGGATGAATGACACGATTCCGTCGGCGCGTGTGACGGGCAAGATCGATATCGACAATCTCGACATCTACGACAAGTCGCTCGATGTCGTGCAATTGCGCGCTCGGGTCGGAATGGTGTTTCAGAAACCGAATCCGTTCCCGAAATCCATCTACGAAAACGTCGCCTATGGACCGCGGATCCACGGCATGGCGCGGTCAAGGACCGATCTCGACGAGATCGTTGCATCGAGCCTGAAGCGGGCCGGTCTTTTTGAAGAGGTGAAGGATCGGCTGTCCGATTCGGGCACGAGTCTGTCGGGTGGGCAACAGCAGCGCCTTTGCATCGCTCGCGCAATTGCGGTCGGCCCGGAAGTCATTCTGATGGACGAGCCTTGCTCGGCGCTGGATCCGATCGCAACTGCCCGCATCGAGGAACTGATTGACGAGCTGCGCCAGAATTTCACGATCATCATCGTGACCCATTCGATGCAGCAGGCTGCTCGCGTATCGCAGCGGACCGCGTTCTTCCATCTGGGTACTCTCGTCGAGGAAGGCCAGACTGAAACGGTCTTCACGACCCCACACGATCGTCGCACGCAGGATTACATCACCGGTCGCTTCGGCTGATCGGAACTGAGGACTAAGCCATGTCTAATCACATTACCAAGGCGTTCGACGCCGACCTGCAGGAACTCAATCGCATGGTCGCCGAAATGGGCGGCCTCGCTGAAAAGGAGATCGCCGACGCCGTTCACGCTTTGACCCGTCGCGATAGTGGCGTCGCGCTCAAGGTGATCGAGTCCGACAAGCAGGTCGACAAGCTGCAGCTCGAAATCGAAGAGCTTGCGGTTCTGACGATTGCCCGCCGCCAGCCGATGGCGATCGATCTGCGGGAAGTCGTCGGCGCATTGCGCGTTGCCAACGAGATCGAGCGTATCGGCGATCTCGCCAAGAATATCAGCAAGCGCGTGCTCGACCTGAATGGCGAATATCCCTCGCTGAAACTGATCCGCGGCGTCGAGCATATGGGAACGCTGGTTCTGACCCAGCTCAAGCAGGTGCTGGACGCCTATGCCGCGCGCAATATCGACAGCGCCATGGACGTCTGGAAGCGTGACGAGGAAATCGACGCCATGTGCGTGTCGCTGTTCCGCGAGCTTCTGACCTACATGATGGAAGATCCGCGCAACATCACGTTCTGCATCCATCTGCTGTTCTCGGCGAAAAATATCGAGCGTATGGGCGATCACGCGACCAATATCGCCGAGACGGTGCATTACATGATCAAGGGTGAGCCAATCACAGCCGAGCGCCCGAAGGGCGACACCACAAGCTTCACGCCTGTGATCCCTCAGGTCAAGCGAGACGCCTGAGATGAACGGTTCGACTGCACGCATTCTGATCGTCGAGGATGAGGAGCCGCTGTCGCTCCTGCTTCGGTACAATCTGGAAGCGGAAGGCTATGAAGTCGAAACGGTTGCGCGTGGCGACGATGCCGACACCCGATTGAGGGAGAGCGTTCCCGATCTCGTTGTGCTCGACTGGATGCTGCCGGGACTCTCCGGTATCGAGCTGTGCCGCAGACTGCGTACGAGGCCCGAGACCAAGTCGCTGCCGATCATCATGCTGACGGCGCGCGGCGAGGAGAGCGAACGGGTCCGCGGCCTGTCGACGGGCGCCGACGATTACATCACCAAGCCGTTCTCGGTGCCGGAACTGGTGGCGCGGGTCCGCGCCTTGCTGCGGCGGTCGCGGCCCGAGCGGCTGGCCGATGTTCTGACGCTTGGCGAGATCGAGCTTGATCGGGTGAAGAAGCGCGTGTTGCGCAGCGGACGCGACGTGGATCTCGGGCCGACCGAATTCCGGTTGCTCGAATTCCTGATGGAGCGGCCGGGACGCGTGTTCACGCGCGAGCAATTGCTCGATGGCGTCTGGGGCAGCGAGGTCTATATCGACGAACGGACCGTCGATGTGCATGTCGGCCGCCTGCGCAAGGCCCTCAATCGTGGCCGCGATGGCGATCCGATCCGGACGGTCCGCGGCTCTGGCTATTCGATCGACGATCGGTTCGGCAAAGCCAGTTGATGAGACTGAAGTCTGAAACAAAACGCCCCGGTCTTTGCCGGGGCGCTTTGTTTTATCGTTGACGGTCTTGCCCGGGTCAGCGGACTGGCCGCTTGTCGCGCCGTGCCGCCGGCGGTTGATAGGCGATGCGCGAATGATAGGCGCAATAAGGCAGGCTGGTGAGGGCCTGGCCGCCGCAGAAATAGAAGTCCTGGGTCGCGGGGTCGCCGATCGGCCAGCGGCAGGTCTGCTCGTTGAGTTCAAGCAGGGTGCGGCGCTGTCCCATCGGGATGACGTTTTCGACCGGCGCCTGCTCGGCCTCGACCTCGTAGTCATAGGCGTAGGCGTGCGCCAGGGCGGTGTTCCCTCGTGCGACAGGTCTTGCGACCCGCAGCATATGGGTTGCGCGCGGCTTGCGCGGCCGCGGCGTGCTGGTGGAGGGGGCCTTGGTCCGTCCGGACAGGCCCAGGCGATGGACTTTGCCGATCACGGCATTGCGGGTGATGCCGCCGAGTTCCGCAGCAATCTGGCTGGCGGAAAGGCCATCCGACCAGAGCTTTTTGAGTTGCTCCACCCGCTCGTCTGTCCACGTCATTGAGAGCCCCTCCTGTCCGCAATGGCATTCACGGAATCCGAATCCGTCGTCAGACAGCGCTAGCTGCCAACGCCACGCACACACCACTGGTAGAATTAAAATTAGGTCCGCCGCACGAGATGTCGTATCCGACGACGGGGACACTACAAGAGTGCTCGACTCGCCCGCAAGAGTCCGCGAAGACACATCCCCACAAAGGTGTTCATTTCCGCCTGTTTTCCAACAAAATGCGGCATTGAAATACCGTTTCCGCGTGTTGACAGGCGGGGGAGCGCACCTAGAATGTGCATAAGTGCCGCCCGCCGAGGCGGCACATTTCGTTTTTGGTCTGGCGTCTGTTGACGCCAATGCTGCCGGAATATCTGCCGTGCTCTCACATCTGCTGCCGACATACGCCCGTGCCGAACTCGCTTTCGAGCGAGGAGAAGGAGTGTGGCTCACAGCCACGACGGGAGAGCGCTATCTCGATTTCTCGGCCGGCGTCGCCGTCAATGTGCTCGGCCATGCGCATCCGGTGCTGGTGGAAGCGCTGACCGATCAGGCGCACAAGCTCTGGCACGTCTCCAACCTGTTCCAGATGCCGGAGGCCGAAAAGCTGGCCAAGCGGCTCTGCGGCGCGAGCTTTGCCGATGTCGTGTTCTTCGCCAATTCCGGCGCGGAGGCGATGGAAGCGGCGATCAAGACCGCGCGCAAATATCACATGGCCAATGGCCAGCCCGAGCGCGTGCGCATCATCACCTTCGAAGGCGCCTTCCACGGCCGTACGCTGGCGACGCTCGCCGCCGGCGGCCAGCCGAAATATCTCGAAGGCTTCGGCCCTGTCGCCGGCGGCTTCGATCAGGTCCCGTTTGGCGATGTCGAGGCCGTGAAACGGGCGATCACGCCCGAGACGGCAGCGATCATTATGGAGCCGGTGCAGGGCGAAGGCGGCGTGCGGGTGGTGCCGGGTGAATTCATGCGCACCATGCGCGAGATTTGCGACGAGCACGGCTTGATGCTGGTGTTCGACGAGGTGCAGACCGGTCTCGGCCGCACCGGCGAATTGTTCGGCTATCAACGCAGCGGCATCTCGCCCGACATCATGGCGCTGGCGAAGGCGCTCGGCGGTGGTTTCCCGATCGGCGCATGCCTTGCCACCGCCGAAGCGGCCAAGGGCATGACCATCGGCACGCATGGCTCGACTTTCGGCGGCAATCCTCTGGCGACGCGCGTCGGCAATGCCGTGCTCGACGTGGTGCTGGCGCCCGGCTTTCTCGATCACTCGCGCAGGATGGCGCTGCTGCTGAAACAGCGGCTGGCCGAGCTCAAGGATCGTCACGCCGCGATCATCGAGGAAGTGCGCGGCGAAGGCCTTCTCATCGGTCTGAAATGCGGAGTGCCCAATGGCGATATGGTCGCTGCCTGCCGTGCCGAAAAGCTGCTGACGGTCGCGGCGGGAGACAACGTCGTTCGTTTGCTGCCGCCGCTGATCATCACCGAGAGCGACATTGCCGAAGCCATCGGCATGATCGATCGTGCCTGCGCGCGGCTTGCCGCCGGCCAGGCCGCCGCAAGCAAGGTTGCTTCGTGATGTCCGCGCGCAAACTTCGTCACTTTATCGATCTGATCGACGTTTCGCCGGCCGATCTGCGCGCGATCATTACCGACGCCCGCGCCATGAAGAAGTCGAAGGGCGGAACGCGCGCCAAGCGGCCGCTCGCCGGCCAGACGCTGGCGATGATCTTCGACAAGCCGTCGACGCGCACGCGCATCTCTTTCGAGGTCGCGATGCGTCAGCTTGGCGGCGATGTGCTGATGCTCACCGGGAAGGAAATGCAGCTCGGCCGCGGCGAATCCATTCCCGATACGGCGCGGGTGATGTCGCGCTTTGTCGATGCCGTGATGATCCGCACGCTCGACCACGATCTCATCACCGAGATGGCGGATTATGCGACCGTGCCGGTCATCAACGGCCTGACCAAGCGGTCGCATCCCTGCCAGGTGATGGCCGACGTCATGACCTTCGAGGAGCATCTCGGCCCGATCAAGAAGAAGACCGTGGCCTGGACCGGCGACGCCAACAACGTGCTGACCTCGTGGATGCATGCCGCCGAGCGGTTCGATTTCCGTCTGAATGTCGCGACCCCGCCGGGACTGGCGCCGCAGAAATGGCTGCTCGACTGGGCCGAGAGTTCCGGTGCGTCGATCCATATCGGCACCGATCCCGAGGAGGCCGTCAGCGGCGCCGATTGCGTCGTCACCGATACCTGGGTGTCGATGGGCGATGAGGCGACACAGGCCAACCGGCACAACCTCCTGAAGCCCTATCAGGTC
>JAFAFP010000120.1 GCA_023423415.1 Pseudomonadota bacterium
TGCCCGGATATCCGGGCAGGCGCTTCGATATCGATTACAACTCGCTTCAAATCAGAGCGGGATTTCCGGTGCAGCCGGCTTCTCCGGTGCGGCCGGCTTTTCCTCTGCTGGCGCGGCGTTTGGCGCCGGCGTCGCAGCGGTTTCATCCGAAGGCTCTCCTGATTCGGCCGCCGCAGGTGGTGTAGCGGCAGGCACAGGTGGTGCGCTGCGTGCCGTAGCAGCCGGCCGCTCAGGCTTTTCGACTGGCTTTCGCTTGGCCGGCGCCTCGCGCTCCGATGGTCGGCTCGCCTCCTGCGGACGAGCTTCCGGCGCTCTGCGGCGGCGATCGAGCAACGACGGCGGTTGATCGGCCTCATCCTCAACAGCGGGCTTGCGGCTGCCTACAGGGGCCGGCGGACGATCGATCGGTGCCTGCTGTCGCGGTGTCGCGGCGGTCGCCCCACCCCGTCCCGGCCCGGCCGAAGCCAGGAAGCCTGCCAATGCTCCGGCATGCTGGACGCTGGATGTGTAGTGCTGGCGCAGGAAGCCAATGAGCTCGTTGGCGCCACGCCCCTTTGCCAGACCGCCGGCGCTTTGATGGCACACTGCGCAGCCCGCCTGAAACAGTTCGGCAGCCGATTTACCTTCATTCAGATCGATGGCTTCCGACTGATGCCCGCTTGGCGGCGCGGCCGGGGCGCTGCGGCCAGATGTCGAACTGCCACGCGGCTGCGACAGCGCTTCGGGTACGGCCATGACCGTCAGCACCAATGCCGACATTGCGACAAGACCGACTTGAGCTTTGCGCAAAGAACCGCTCCCCCCGACAGCCGAACAGACGGCCGTGCTATCTAAAAAACGCAGAACCGACCCGAATAGGGAATAGCTGGCGCTTAATCGGCGAATGTGGCTCATTTTCGAAGATCGATTTGCCGCGATGGCCGGACTTTGTTCTAATTGCAGGGTTTTGGGCAAGATGCCGGTCGAAAGGCGGCAAGGCATGGATGGAGGCGGCCGATGGAGCGGTTGCTTCAGGCTGGTCTGACACGGTTCATTCACAACGGCAACCTGTGTGTTGTTGTGGACGACGAAAAACCACTGACTTTCGGCGACGGCACCGGAACGCCGGTCGTTGCCCGTTTCAGGAATCGTCGTTCCGTACTGCGCCTGTTGCTCAATCCGGAATTACGACTGGGCGAAGCCTATATGAGGGGCGATCTGACACTCGAAAGAGGCACGATCGCAGACCTTCTTTCCATTCTGATGTCGCAAGGCCAGCACGGAGAGATTCCGTTTTTCGCTCAACCTCAGGCGCTGTTCAGATATGGCCGCCGGCGTCTCAATCAGTTCAACCACCGCCGCCGATCGAGACGCAATGTCGCGCATCACTACGATCTCGATGCTCGCCTCTACTCCCTCTTCCTGGACGCCGACCGGCAATATAGCTGCGCCTATTTCGAGACGCCCGACCAGACGCTTGACGACGCACAGCTGGCCAAGAAGCGGCATCTCGCCGCCAAACTCCTGATCGAGAACGGCCATCGCACGCTCGATATCGGCTGCGGCTGGGGTGGCCTTGCGCTTTACCTTGCCGAGTATTGCGGAGCAAAAGTCACCGGCGTCACACTATCCGAGGAACAGCTCAAGCTCGCACGTGGCCGCGCCGTCGAACGCCAGCTCACTGATTCGGTTGAGTTCCGGCTGCAGGATTATCGCGACCTCCGGGAACGCTTCGATCGCATCGTCTCTGTCGGCATGTTCGAACATGTCGGCGTCAATCATTACCGCCGCTTTTTTGAGCAATGCGCACAATTGCTCACGGACGATGGCGTGATGCTGCTGCATGCGATCGGCCGATCAGAGGGCCCGAACGCGACCAACCCCTGGATCGAAAAATACATCTTTCCGGGCGGCTATGTCCCGGCGCTCTCTGAAGTGCTCCCGGCAATCGAGCGCGCCGGCCTTCTGGTGACCGATATCGAAATCCTGCGGCTGCACTATGCAGAAACGCTGAAGGCCTGGCGCACACGGTTCATGGCTCGCGCCGAGGAAGCGCGCCGACTTTATGACGACCGTTTCGTGCGAATGTGGGAGTTTTATCTGGCTGCATCCGAGATGGCGTTCCGGCATCAAGGCATGATGGTGTTCCAGATCCAGCTTGCCAAGCGAGTCGACGCGGTTCCGATCACACGCGACTACATACCGCGTGAGGAAGGCCGGTTGCGCGAGCTCGAACGTAACACACGCGCCCCGCTGCGCATGGCTGGCGAATAGCACCTGACGGTATCATCGTCGCGGCTCAATTCAGCTGCCCAGTCAAGATAATTTGCGTGTGAAACTTGCGGGCATGTGGGCTATGGGGACATTCGAAATTCGTCCCGACTCGCGCAAGCCTTCAGTGTTACAGCAATTTCGTTCCGGGTCATGCCGCAATCTCGGAGGTGTTGTTCAGAGTAGCGTTTGTTGCGATGCGTGCCGCAATAGGCCGATTTTAAAAAGACTTGGACTGATACAAAGCCGATGGCACCCTTCGACTCGACCGCGCGAAAACTTGCTGCGGATCAAACACCGCTCTACCGCACCGCTCCGCACAATATCGATGCCGAGCAGGCACTCCTCGGTGCGATTCTCGTCAACAACGATGCTTTCTATCGCGTCTCCGATTTCCTTGAGGCGCAGCATTTCTTCGAGCCGATTCATCAGAAGATTTTCGATCTGACGTCCCAACTTGTCCGTGCCGGCAAGGTCGCAAGTCCCGTCACGTTGAAGACCTTCCTGCCCGGCGATGCCGATATCGGCGGCCTGACCGTCAACCAGTATCTCGCACGGCTCGCGGCGGAAGCCACCACCGTCATCAACGCACAGGATTACGGCCGCACGATTTACGACTTGTCGGTGCGCCGGTCTCTGATCGTGATCGGCGAGGATATCGTCAACGAGGCCTACGACGCGCCGGTCGATTTCGCACCGGCCAAGCAGATCGAGGAAGCGGAGCGCAAGCTGTACGAAGTCGCCGAAAGCGGCCGCTACGAAGGCGGCTTCCAGGCCTTCTCGCACGCCATCACCACCGCCGTCGATCTCGCAGCCAAGGCCTATCAGCGCGACGGAAAACTGTCGGGCATTTCCTCGGGCCTGAGCGACCTCGACCACAAGATGGGCGGTTTGCAACCGTCCGATCTGATCATCGTCGCCGGACGTCCGGGCATGGGCAAGACTGCCCTCGCCACCAACATTGCCTACAACATCGCCAAGGCTTGGGAAGGCGAAGTGCGGCCGGACGGGCATATCTCAACCGTCAATGGCGGCATTGTCGGCTTCTTCTCGCTCGAAATGTCGGCCGATCAGCTCGCCACGCGTATTCTCGCCGAGCGCACCGGCATTCCGTCGAGCACAATCCGCCGCGGCGGCATCAACGAAGCCGATTTCGAAGTCATCCGCGATGTCTCGCTCGAGCTTCAGCAAATGAAGTTCTTTGTCGACGATACCGGTGGCCTCTCCATTGCGCAGCTCGTTGCGCGCGCCCGGCGGCTGAAGCGGCAGCGCGGCCTCGACATGCTGGTGATCGACTATATCCAGCTGCTGTCGGGCTCGAGCAAACGCGCCTCCGAAGGTCGCGTGCAGGAAATCACCGAAATCACCACCAGCCTGAAGGCGCTGGCCAAGGAACTGAGCGTTCCGATCATCGCCCTCTCCCAGTTGTCGCGTCAGGTCGAAAACCGTGACGACAAGCGGCCGCAGCTCTCCGACCTTCGCGAATCGGGTTCGATCGAACAGGACGCCGACGTCGTGCTGTTCGTGTATCGCGAAGAATATTATCTGCAGAGCAAGGAGCCGCGGCCGGGCACCGAAGAGCATGCCAAATGGATGGTCGAGATGGCCGCCGTTCACGGCAAGGCCGAGGTGATCATCGGCAAGCAACGCCACGGCCCGACTGGCACGGTGCCGCTGCAATTCGATGGCAGCGTCACCCGCTTCAGCGATCTGGCACCGGACGGTCAGTTGCCTCGTTATTAACGCAATGTCCTGCGCCTGAAGCGCACGGAGCTTGAAGTCTGGATGTTGACGCTACGCGGTTCAGAATCGCGTATCGGCTGATCCAGCCAAGCCAAGCGCATTTTCGATTGATCGATGTGAGTCCGATGCAAGATCCCTTGTCAGCGAAAACGACGTCCGAAGCGACGCAGGAGGCCGCCCCGGAGACGCTCACGTCCGGAGCGCCCGCAGACGAGGCCGGCGGCATCCTGACTGTCGATTTGTCGGCCATTGAGACGAACTGGAAGATCTTGCGCTCGGCTTCGACGCCCGCAGAATGCGCGGCCGTCGTCAAGGCCGATGCCTATGGCCTTGGGCTCGAACCCGTGGCGACACGATTGTCGAAGGCCGGGTGCACCACATTCTTCGTCGCCGATCTGTCCGAAGGCAAACGCCTGCGCAAGACCGTGCCCGGAGCCGACATCTATATCCTCAACGGTCTTCCGTCCGGGACTGGACAGGCTTTTGCGGACCACAATCTGCGTCCGGTGATTGGATCCACGGCTGAACTTGCCGAATGGGACGCATTCACCAGCGTGCACAATTGGGACGGCGGGTTTGCGCTGCACGTGGACACCGGAATGAATCGGCTCGGCATGTCGCTGGAAGAAGCCGCCGCCTTTGCGTTCCGGATCAGTTCGGAAAATCATGGTCTCAAACTGCTGATGACCCATTTCGTTGCCGCACAGTTTCCGGAAAGCGCACGCAATGCCGAGCAGCTTCTAAACTTCCGCAATATCCGCGCCCTGTATCGCGGCATACCGACATCGATTGCCAACTCGTCGGGTGTGTTCCTCGACTCCTCTGCGCATCTCGATCTGGTGCGGCCCGGCGTTGCGCTTTACGGCGTCAATCCGACACCAGCCAAGCCCAATCCGATGAAGCCAGTGGTCGAATTGAAGGTGCGCGTCGCACAGGTGCGCAATGTCCCGTTCGGTGAAACGGTTGGTTACGACGCGACCTGGACCGCCCGTCGCCCGTCACGCATCGTGGTCGTGACGATGGGTTACGCTGACGGTTTCTTCCGCTCGGCCAGCGGCGACGATCAAAGACCAGGCGGCACACTCTTTCTGCAGGGACATCCCTGCCCGATCGCAGGCCGCATTTCGATGGATCTGACCGCACTCGATGTCACCGATTTGCCGGACGGCACAGTGAAGCGCGGCGATTTCGCGACCGTCATCGGCGCAGAACGTGATGTTGACGCCACCGCCGAGATGTTCGGCACCATCGGCTACGAGGTACTGACCAGCCTCGGCCGACGTTATGCGCGGATTTACAAGAACGATTGACTTCGCAGCGTCACTAGTGGTCCGATTCTAACGTTCGCATCCCTTATCAGCAGACACGGTTGCGAACGTTAGAATCAAAGGACCACTAGCAAGTATAAATTTGCTAGTGGAGTTTTGGATTTGACATTCGCTTTGCTAGTATGCGGTTACTGGGGTAGCTAATGAAAAATCCACTCCACTAGCGCCTCGATAGGCCCATGAGTCGCAAAGGCCCCTCCTTCATCTGTCAGAACTGCGGCGCGGTCTATAACCGCTGGCAGGGCAAGTGCGAGTCCTGCGGCGAGTGGAATACGCTGGCCGAGGAAGCCGCCGCCCCTCCTCTCGGAAAAGCGGGCCCCGGCAAGGCCTCGGGACGAGGACGCGCCTTCGCTTTGCAGTCGCTCTCGGGCGGCGAGATCAAGGACGCGCCACGGATCGCCACGGGCATCGGCGAATTCGACCGCGTCACCGGCGGCGGCCTCGTGCCCGGCTCGGTGCTGTTGCTCGGCGGCGATCCTGGCATCGGCAAATCGACATTGCTGGTGCAGGTGGCTGCGGCGCTGGCAAACCGGAAGCAGCGCTCCGTCTATATCTCCGGCGAAGAGGCGGTGGCGCAGGTGCGCTTGCGCGCCGAGCGCTTGGCGCTCGCTGGGGCCAAGGTCGAGCTCGCCTCGGAAACCTCGGTCGAGGACATCATCGCCACACTCTCGACCGGCGAACTGCCGCGCCTTGTCGTGATCGACTCCATTCAGACGATGTGGACCGACACGGTCGAGTCCTCGCCCGGTACGGTGACGCAGGTGCGCACGTCGGCTCAGGCCTTGATCCGCTTCGCCAAACGCAGCGGCGCCTGCGTGATCCTCGTCGGTCACGTGACGAAGGACGGACAGATTGCCGGTCCGCGCGTGGTCGAGCACATGGTCGATGCGGTGATGTCGTTCGAGGGCGAAGGCTCGCATCAATTCCGCATCCTGCGTGCGGTAAAGAACCGCTTCGGCCCCACCGATGAGATCGGCGTGTTCGAGATGACCGGGCTTGGCCTGCGTGAAGTGCAGAACCCGTCCGAATTGTTTCTGTCGGAACGCGATCTCGGCTCGCCCGGCACTGCGGTCTTTGCCGGCATCGAAGGCACCCGGCCGGTGCTGGTCGAAATTCAGGCGCTTGTTGCACCTTCCGCGCTTGGCACGCCGCGCCGCGCTGTCGTCGGCTGGGACCCGAGCCGTTTGTCTATGGTAATCGCCGTGCTTGAAGCGCATTGCGGCGTGCGGCTCGCACAGCACGACGTTTATCTCAATGTCGCGGGCGGCTTGCGGATCAACGAACCAGCGGCAGATCTCGCTGCGGCAGCGGCCTTGGTGTCGTCACTAGCGGGCGCACCACTGCCTTCGGACGCTGTCTACTTCGGTGAAGTGTCTCTATCGGGTGCAATCCGTCCGGTTGCACAAAGCCCCGCACGAATGAAGGAGGCCGCCAAACTCGGCTTCCAGCGCGCCTTCCTGCCGGACCCCGGCCGATCGGATGCGCCATCCGATGCTGGCCTCTCGCTATCGACGCACGGCAATCTCGCCTCGCTCGTTGCCGATATCGCGGCCCGTGGCGGCAAAGGCCGGATGCGGAAAGAAGCTTAGGACGTCGCAGTTGTTCTTGCACGGAACAGCTTATTGTTTGGCAGCATGCCAACCCCATCCGCTCATTCCCGTGAAAACGGGAATCCAGAATGCATCCGAACGAAGCAGTGCCAGAGGCACTGGATGCCCGCCTTCGCGGGGACGAGCGGTTGTTGAAACGTCTTGCCCGGCGATCCACGCATTTCCCTTGACATTTTCCCAAATCTAGGAATATAATCTCTTTATCCCGTCCCCGCTGAAGGGGCGTTTCATGAGCGTCGTGAGACGCGGGGCGGGAAGCGGTGGCCGTGCGGGTGCTCGAGACGTGAAGCGCTGCACGGAGGCCCAAGCTGCGATGATCCGGCTCACCGGCCGTGGGTCACCAGCGGAGGATAACAAGACCAGCCGAGCCGGTTCTCCGGTACCCGGTGTCTGTCCTCCGGGGTTGTCGCAGAGCAAGCCCCTCACACCGCGCGCGGAACGCCGAATTCTTTCGGCGGTTCGTGGTGCTACCAATCTCATGCGCATTACACTCATCGCGCATGGGGCCGCGGGCAGGCTGAAAGCCCGGCGTTCCGCGCGCCCTTCATTTTGAAGGGCTTCGAGCGGAGGTTTGGATTACGGGCGCGCCCGCGCCGGCTAAAGAACAGGGCCAGCGGAGCTTTGTGAATTCATCGCTGTAGCGCTTGCGCAGGACCGACAAAGACATTCAGTTTCGCGGATCGCTCACGCGTCCCTCGAACAGGAGCGCGCCGGTCTTGTCATCGCTGATCATGAACAGAAA